>JAODMM010000106.1 GCA_025465015.1 Cryobacterium sp.
TCAACGTGTACGAGAAGTACCTGTTCTCGGCGCACATGCTGATGCACATGGCCCTCACCATGCTGGTTCCCGTGCTGCTGGTCCCCGGCGCGCCGGTTACGCTTGCCGCCCGGGCTATTCGCAAGCGGACAGACGACAGCCGGGGACCGCGGGAATGGATCCTCCTGGCGGTGCATTCCAAGCCGGCCGGCATCCTTGCCAACCCCTTCGTTGCCGCCGGACTCTTCGCAGGTTCTCTTTGGGCGTTCTATTACACGCCGGTGTTCAGTTGGACGACGACCGACCACATCGGGCACCAGTGGATGATCGTGCATTTCTTGATCACCGGATACCTGTTCGTGCAGTCCCTGATCGGGGTCGACCCAGTGCCGTTCCGGCTGGCGCACCCGTTCCGGCTGGTCCTGCTGCTCGGCACAATGGCCTTCCATGCGTTCTTCGGCCTGGCCATAATGACCGGGACGGGCCTGTTCCTCGCCGACTGGTACGGGGCGATGGGACGCGACTGGGGGCCGAGTGCCATCGCTGACCAGCAGGCGGGCGGCGGGATTGCCTGGAGCATCGGGGAACTGCCGACGATCGCGTTGGCGATCGTGGTGGCCATCCAGTGGAGTCGTAGCGACGAAAAAGAAACCCGGCGACGCGACCGGAACGCGGACCGCACCGGGGAGGCTGAGCTGAGCGAGTACAACGATCGCTTGGCCCGGCTCGCGACCCGCGACCGCTGAACGGCCACCGGCCGGCGGGCTGGTTCGCCCTTGCGTGTCAATGCGTGCCGGAGTTCGGCGCAGGGTTGAGATTCAGTGCAGGCGGATGTTCAGCGAATTGTCCGGCTCGATGCTGACGCTCAGCGAGACCGAGAACGGCACGTCCTCATCCCGTGTGCTCATCTCGCCGTCGAAGAGGGACTGGACTTCGACCACGATGTGAGCCATTCCGGGTGTCACCGGCATGTCATAGGAGGCCTCACCGGCGACGAGCGAGACCGGGGGGTACTCGGTGATCGACCAGATTGGCAGCCCCTCGACCCGGTCCTCGATGTCAATGCCGAACGGACAGTCCGACGGAAGGAGAACCTGCTGCTGGGTGCATTGGTCGAGGAAATTGTCGAGTTCAGCCTGCACCTTCTTAGCGAAGGCCTCGTTCGGTTGGGCGTCCACGGTGAGCTGTGTGAGGCCGCCGGTCGTCACCGGGACGGTGGACTTCGCAGCGGACAGGAGCGGGGTGTCCACTTCGAGCGTATAGAGCGACGGTGCGAAGGCCAGGTACGCTGCCTGATTGGAGAACCCGGTGGCATCCGGGGCAATATGGGCTCTCGTATCCAGTGCCAGCTTGTTCACAACGAACTCCGCCCCGTGCAGCACAGTGACCTGCAGGACGGCGAGTGGACTTTCGCGGAAACGCCAGCTGTCGAAGACGCCGGCGACTGTGCCCGCCCGCTCGAGAGTGAACTTCATCGACAAGCGGCTTCCTCCGATGAGGAAACTTGACGACACCACATGCACCCCCGTGGAGATCTCGGTGTCGTCGGTCAGCCGGATGTCCTCAAGGGAGCGCAACATCGATGGTCTCAGCAGGGTGCGGGGGAGTTCCCCGCTCAACCTGGCCGCTTCCAGTTCCGCCGAGGTGGGCATCACTCCGGGAAGTGCCAGCGCCGTTGCAGTGTCTTTCCGCGCCAACGCGTCCAGGTACTGGCGGACGAACCCGCCCGCGCTGTACACGTCCCGGTTGAGTGAGCCGATCGCCGCCATCAGGGCTCCCACGAGGAGTGCGGCCAGGACAACGACGGCGAGAATGGCCGGCACCTGGCTTGCGCGCGAGCGGCGTTTCGTCACCTGTTCATACTACGGTTGCCAGCGTTGGGCGCCGGATGGCTCCACCCCGCGTCCCCGCGCAGCGGCGCGCGGGTTACAGTGGTGACCGAACTCGAATCCGTCGTGATGCAGCGGTGGTTCACGTGCATCACTGGTGCCATTCACCCCCACTGTCAGAAAGCGCCTCCTCTTGTCTCCTATCCCGTTGTCCCGCGAGCAGGCCGAGGTGTTCGAGGCGATCGAGGGCACTCGGCAGAACATCTTTGTAACGGGGCGTGCCGGAACGGGTAAGTCCACTCTCTTGAACCACCTGTCCTGGCACACCAGCAAGCAGATCGTGATCGCTGCGCCGACCGGCGTGGCGGCGCTGAACGTAGGCGGTCAGACGATTCATTCGCTCTTCCGACTGCCGATCGGGGTCATCGCCGACCATCCCATCGATCAATCCGACCAGGTTCGCAAGCTCCTCAACACGATCGACACGCTTGTCATCGATGAGGTTTCGATGGTGAACGCCGACCTCATGGATGCGATGGACCGCAGTCTCCGGCAGGCCAGGCAGCGCCCTGCTGAGGCGTTCGGCGGGGTGCAGGTTGTGTTGTTCGGGGATCCTTACCAGCTCGCTCCCGTACCTGGCGACGCCGATGAACGGGCGTACTTCACTGACACCTACCGCTCGATGTGGTTCTTCGACGCGAAGGTCTGGCTCGAAGCCGACCTACGGATCTTTGAGCTCACAGAGATCCACCGGCAAACCGACGCCGATTTCAAACACATGCTGAATGCAGTGCGCCACGGACACGTGACGGCTGAGATCGCCGGTGTGCTGAATAGTATGGGCGCGCGGCCCGCCCCGCAGGAGGGGGCGATCACCCTCGCTACCCGCAACGATTCCGTGAACCGCATCAACGCCTCCGCTCTTCGGCGCCTGGCCGGCCGAACCCTCACTGCCAAAGCCGAGGTCTCGGGGGACTTCGGAGGACGCACGTTCCCGGCAGACGAGGTGCTGGAGCTCAAGGTGGGTGCGCAGGTGATGTTCCTCAGAAACGACATCGGCACTGAGGGCGGGCCGCGCTGGGTGAACGGCAGCATCGGCACGGTGACCCGCATCGACTCCACCGTCTACGTGGACCTCGATGGGGAGACCCACCAGGTCGAGCCGACCGTCTGGGAGAAGTTCAAGTACACCTACAACCCGCTTACGAAAAAGCTGAGCAAGGATATCGTGGGGGAGTTTACCCAGTTCCCGTTGCGGCTGGCTTGGGCGGTCACCATTCACAAGTCGCAAGGGGCGACCTACGAACGGGCGATCGTCGACCTGGGCTCTCGGGTGTTCAGCCCCGGTCAGACATATGTGGCTCTCAGCCGGCTGACCAGCCTCGAGGGCCTCCATCTGACTCGTCCGTTGCGGCCCAGCGACATCATCGTCGACACGAACGTGCAGCGATTCATGCAGGGCGCGCCACGGCCGGTGAGCTGATACCTCCCGCCGAATGGGTCAGAAGGTCGCATCCAGCGCCGCGTCGAGGTCGGCGATGAGGTCTCCGGCATCTTCCAAACCGACAGAGAACCGCAGGTGACCGAGCGTGCGAAAAGCTTCCGGATAGTACGCCACCCGCGGGCCGTCGGTGCCGACATGCACGATCAGTGATTCGTCGTGCCCCAGCGACACTGCAGACGTGATCAGCCGCAGATTCGCGACGAACCGGTTCTGGGTTTCGGAGTCGCCCCGCACTGCGAAGGCCATCATGGCACCGAAACCCCCGGAGAACTGGCGTGCCGCTAGGTCATGCTGCGGATGCGACGCCAGTCCCGGGTACGCGACGAATGCCACCCGGTCGTCAGCTTCCAGGAACTCGGCGAGGCGGGCCGCAGACGCACTCTGCTGCCGCCAGCGCAGGGGCAGGGTGACCGACCCCCGCATGATCAACCACGCGTTGAAAGGACTGATGACGCCGCCGATGTCGACCATCGCGTCGCCCTTGATGCGGTGGATGAGCTCCTGCCGCCCGATGACTGCGCCACCCATCGCGTCGCCGTGCCCGTTGATGTATTTCGTCAGGGAATGGACCACGAGGTCCGCGCCGAGTTCGAGCGGCCGGATGAGCGGCGGTGGAGAGAACGTGGAGTCCACCGACACCAGAGCCCCCGCCTCGTGCGCGATGCGCGCAACCGCCCCCACATCCGTCACCTTCGTGGTGGGATTCGCGATCGCCTCGAGGTGCACGAGTCGGGTGGTGGGGCGAAGCGCAGCCTGCACTGTCTGCAGGTCGCTGGCGTCGACGAGCGTCGCCTGAATGTTGTATTTATCGGGCAGCAGTTCGGTGAAGAGCCGGTACGTCGCCTCGTAGGTGGTATCGGCGACGACCACGTGGTCGCCGGACTTCAAGAGGGTGAAGAATGCCGCGTGAAGCGCCGCGACACCGCTTCCCAGGGCCACTGCCGCCTCGCCGTGCTCCAGGGCTGCCAGCTTGCGCTCGAGCCCCAGCTGGTTCACCCCAGAGTTCCGTGTGTACAACGGGATGTCCGTGCCCGACCAACTGATCTCCGACGGGTCATCGGGCAGCGCGTACGAGTTCGCCATGACGATCGGGGTGCGGATGGGACCGCCATCCGGGCCGACCTCATTGCCAGCATGAACCGCTTGTGTTGATTCGGCGAGGGTTTCAGGTCGGTGCTTGTCAGGGCGGGGGCTCATGCACCAAGGCTAGGGGGATCAGCGGCCGACACGATCACCCTGGCCGCCGACAAATTCGGAACCCAACCTGTGCGTGCGGAACGGCAGGACGGCGGCATCGGTCGTCGCGCTCGCAGATTCGGTAGCAAATCGTGATCGTCCCACGCCCTCCGAACGTGCGCCCACTTCAGGGGACGTCGATAGAATCACGTGTACGCAAGGGGCCAGCGATCAAAGCGGGGGTGCCATGAGTCACCAAGACGGTTCCAGGCGCCGCGCGGGAGTCGTCGCCACACTCCTCGTTGCGGCCCTCGCTCTCTCCGGGTGCACCGTCGTCACGGATGCCACGGCGGAAGGTCGCCCGCAAGCCCACACCCCGTTCCCCGCCGAGATCAACGACAAGCTGAACGTCGCCCTCGCGGAGGCTATGACCCTCTCTGGCGCATCCGGCGCGATCGCGGGCGTTTGGGCTCCTTGGGCTGGCGAGTGGGTGGTCTCACCGGGTACGACGACCCGGGAGGGCAAGGACCAATTGACCACGGACATGCGGTTCCGTGTGGCGGAGAACACCCGGGCGATGACGTGCACGGTGTTGCTCAAGCTCGTCGACGAAAAGAAGGTGAGTCTCAGCGACCCGGTCTCGACCTACCTCTCCCGCGCGGCGGATGCCGGCGACGTCACTCTCGGCCAGCTCTGCCAGAACACGTCGGGGGTGGCCGACTATACGCCGCAACTCGCGCCCTACTTCATCAACAACCCCACCCGGGAGTGGCCGCCGTTGGAGGTTCTTTCCAGTGGCCTGGCGCTCGAGCGCGTTGCTCCTCCCGGCGGGGTGTGGGCGGACTCGAACACCGGGTACGTGCTTCTCGGACTTGCCCTCCAGGCGGCCACGCGGGAGGACTGGAACACCCTTTACCACCGGTACATCTTCGACCCGCTCGGCATGTCGAACTCGTCCTTCCCCTCCGCTACCGAGACGAAGATCCCGGGGCCGCACCCGCACGGATACGCGTCGGCCATGAATACGGCGGGCCAACTGGTGTGCGAAACCGTCCACGATGAGACCGACCTGTCGAACTCGATGACCTGGGTGGCGGGCGGTGTCGTATCGAGTCTCGGGGATATGCGCATATGGGCCCAGGCCCTCGCCGAGGGGAGGTTGCTGTCGGAGAAGTCGGCGGAAGCCCAATGGGCGACGGTGCCGCTCGGGCCGGACGCACCGACGTGGCAGGGCTACGGGCTCGGCGTCCAGCAGTGGGGTCCGTTGCGGGGACAGGCGGGCGCAATACCCGGGTTCCTGTCGGCGGCGCTGACGGATCCGTCGAGCGGCCTCACCATCGTCGTCATGCTCAACAACTCCAACTCTGGTGCAGGTTTCGTGCAGAGCGTGGCCCAAAGATTCGCTTCGATCGCCTCGAAGGCGCCATCGTCAGGGAGCGAGGCGGCACCGCTGCTGGAACTCCCGTGGTCGGAGGAACAGGCGCTGCAGTCGATGCGGGCCGGCGCAGTCTGCGCGCCGCCTCCCGACGTGGAACCGGCACCCGCCGGGTAGCCCCGCGGCCGGTCGCGTCACCACCCTCTCCCGGCGGCGGCGGCGACGGCCCGTCGAGATTTCGGCCAAAGCCGGCGCGCGATCTCTAAGCTGTCCGTATGCCCATCACGCCGGATACCAAAGACTGGACCTGGGTGCTGCAGCGGCCCTGCCCGGAATGCGGCTTCAAGGCTGCCGCGGTCGACTTCGATGAGATCCCGCGACTCGTGCTCGAAAACGCCGCGGGGTGGGGCCCGGTGCTGCAGCGTGCGGACGCCAACGTGCGCCCGGATGACGTAACTTGGTCGCCTCTGGAATATGCCGCCCATGTGCGCGACGTATTCCGGATCTTCGCCGTGCGGCTCGCGATGATGCAACGCGAAGACACCCCCCGGTTCCCGAACTGGGATCAAGACGCCACTGCACGGGAAGAGCGGTACAACGAACAGGACCCGGACACCGTTTTCCGCGAGTTGGAGGAGGCGGCATCCGCTGCTGCGGAACTCTTTCGCCACGTTCCCCGGTCGGAACGGGACCGACAGGGGCGGCGAAGCGACGGAGCCATATTCACCATCACGAGTTTGGGGAAGTACTTCCTGCATGACCCGATCCATCACTTGCACGATGTGGGCGGCGACTGACGCCCTAGTCGGCGAGCTGTTTCTCTAGAAACGTCACCGTACGGGCGAAGGCCAGTGCGGCGGCGTTGCGGTCGACCTTCTCGGGAAGGGTGGCATTCGCGAACGAGTGGGATGTGCCGGAATAGAGGTAGCGCTCCACGGTCGTGGCGTCCTCCCGCAGTCGCTCGACGAACGAGTCGGGATCACCGGTTGCCTCCCACTCGTCCTCGTCGGCGAAATGCAACTGCACCGGGCACGGGACGACGCTGTGCTCCGCATCGGCGAGTGTTGCGTAGTACGCCACGACGGCGTCGATCGAGCCGGACTTGGCCTGCGACAAGGCCAACCATCCGCCCAGAGAGAATCCCACAACGCCCACCCTCGGCGCACCCTCGGCTCGGCCACTGCGGGCCAGCGTTCCGATCACGTTGACCGCGCGGATGAGGTCGAGTTTGCCGAGAAGCTCGGTCGCGTCCTCGTCGTCTGTGGTGGCCCACCCGTTGTAGAGATCCGGGACCCGGACGTGAAACCCCTGGTGCGCAAGCGCCGACCCATAGGCCTCAAGCCACGGCAGGCGACCGTACCAGTCGTGCACGACGATGACGAGCGGCTGTCCGGGGCTGCCGTACTCAAGCGGCACGCCCGGCGAGGGGATGCTGACCAGGCCCATGCAAGTCAGACTAATCCCGGTTGTGCAGGGTGCGAAGGCGAACGGCGCGGGACGCGCAACACCGGTGACAGTCCGCCCCGGGCCGCTCCAGTTCGTGGGGCCATTCCTGTGAAACGATCACCGCCAATTGAGTCAGCCAACGACAGGGGGAGAAAGTTTTCAACCGCGAACGGATGACGTAGGGTCGAATGATGACCGCGAACCACCACCTCCCGCGCGGTCGGGCGAGCCTGGAAGTCCTGAGGGCCGAAGCGCACGAAGAGCTCGACACTGTGATCCGTGAGCGCCTGTTGGCGGGTGAGGATCCCTGGGAGTTCATGGAACTGCTTCCGACCGTCGATGAACTCGTGGTGTACCTCCTTCGAGCTGATGCTATCAACGCGAACGGTGGCCAGCGGCCCTCCGCCACCAGAGAATACCGGGTGCTTCGGCAGATCGCCCTAGAGCATCCCGGGCTCACCCGCGCCGTGTGGCGCCTCCTTGGGAGCGAGGGGCTTCCCGCGTTCCAGAGGTGAGCGAGTCGGTCGATCCTACTCGGCAGTTCTCGTAACGGTGGCACACTGGAACGTGGCCGGGGATTGCGACCGGTGGGGCTAGAGGTGCTTGTGAAGCGGATCCACTACGCCGGTGACGCCGAGCTGACCGGCGATGCAGCGCCTGGCCCGTGGTGGATATGAGGCCTCACGGCAACAGGCCCGCCCAGAGCCCCAGCCCCGCAAGGAGCACGCATCCCAGGAGCATCCCGACCCCGTTTGCGAGCGCGGCCAGGTAGCGGCGGTCCCGCACAAGGCGAACGGTTTCGAAGCTCGCGGTGCTGAACGTCGTATATCCACCGAGAAGTCCGCCGCCGACGATGTGGTGCCACGCCTCCGGCAGGGTGTGCCCCAGGGTGAGACCGGTGACTACCCCCAGCAGAAGCGAGCCGGTGAGGTTCACCACAGTTGTGCCGAACGGATAGGCGGTTGGTATCCGGGTGCGCGTGATTCCGTCGACCACCAGGCGGGCCGACGCTCCGATACCTCCGGCAATCGCGACCAGGCCGAAGATGAGCGGGGTCATGTCGTCCTCCGTGACCCGTTGCCGCTCCGGGCGCAGAGCGAGTGCAGGCGCTCGGCCACGACGATTCCTGCCCAGGATGCGGCCCCGCCAGCGAGCAGTGTGCCGAAGGCATAGAGCATGGCCGAGCCGGTGTCGCCCTCCCCGACCAGCAACGCGGTGTCCGTTGCCAGTGCGCTGTAGGTTGTGAAGCCTCCGCAGAATCCCGTGCCAGCTAGGAGCCGAAGAGCCTGGAGCCGACCCTCGTCAGGCCCCCGACGGGCAAGTGCATCAAGCAGCAGGCCAAGCACGAAGGCGCCGGAGATGTTGATGAGGAAGGTCGCGGCCGGGAACCCACCCGACGGGGGCGCTGCCAGGGTCAGGAGCTCTCGGGTGGCTGTCCCGGCGAGGCCGCCGGTGGCCACGAGCACCAAAGATCGCCATCGCAGGTGGATGGGACGGCGCGTGAGGGAGGGATGATCGGTGGGTCGGTGAGGGCCCGGGGGGTGACGGTGTTCCGGGGTACCGGCTCCCGCCATCACTCGGCTTCCCAGGGCAGGGAGGATTCCACGCCCTTCGGGTTGAGTGGGATCACGACGACGGGCCGGTGTTGGCGGTGAGCGAGGCGGGCTGCAACCGACCCGGCCAGGAACTCCTGGACGCCGGCGAGGAAGGTGTTCTCCCGGGTGCCTACCACGATCATCGCCGCTTCGACGGTGTCAGCGAGCTGCCCGAGGGCACGCGCCGGATCACCCGCCAAGGCACGCGTCTCCCATGACACTCCGCCGCCGGAGAGGACGTGGGTCAGATGCTCGCGGAGCGCCGGATCGAACTCCTCTTCACCCAGGTCGGGAACGTCGGGATCGAACGGCATGGAGGTGAAGGAGCCATCCGGCCCTTCAGCCATGACATACCTGCCCGCGTTGACATAGGCGCACACCAATTGCGCATCGAAGCGGGAGGCGAAGGTTGCGGCCTGCTTCACGACAGTGTCGGGTTGGCCCGGGTACACGCCCACAACGACGCTGGCCCGGTGTTTGTCGCTCGCGTCGTCGGTCACGGGTCTCTTTTCGCGGAAGAAAATGTGAGGCTGCCATCGCCTACGCTACCGCTACACGCCCGCTTCTCGGCCGGGCATCCCGCTCGATCAGGCTCGAGTAGTGCAGCAGCACATCTGCGGGCGGGAATCCAACACATCCCGGTCCGTGGGTCAGGCAGGCGCGGACCGGTCAGTCGTGCGTGCCGTGACAGGTGCACTCGCAGATAGTGAGGTGGCAGAGCTCGTGCACGTCATGCTTGCAGGACAGGTCCGTGATGGCCATGATGATCTCCTTGAGATTCCGGTGATCCCAGTCTGAGTGGGGCCACTGACATCGGCTGCCACGCTGGCGGCGCGTCATGGACATGCTCGTTCTTCCCGCAGCTCATCCGTTCCCTTGACTTCCAGTTCCCCACGGCACGCATTTCTGTCCCCGACCGTCAGGTCGATTGTCGAGGCCCTCCGCTTCTGACTGGGTTACCCTAGAGCTGCTTCCGGCATCGTCGTCGAGAGGCGAGAGCACGTGACCAGAGGAAGTCAAATGTTGAATCGCTCCACCCGATGACCGCCGCATCCGGACGTGGCGGGGAACGCCGCGTGTTGTATGCCGAGTTCACCGCTCTTCCGGGCAAGGGAGACGAAGTCGCGTCGCTGATTCGCGATTTGACCGTTTCAGTCCGGCAGGAACCGGGCAATCTCGCGTTCGCTGCGCACCGTAAAGAATCTGATCCGCTCGAATTCTTCGTGTACGAGGAATACCAGGACGAGGCTGCGTTCCAGACACACCTTGCTGCAGATCATGGGGCACGCTTCAACGCTGCCCTCGCCTCGTTGGTCGTGGGCGGCGGGTCCACGCTCACGTTTCTTAGGCCGGCCTGACCGTGACCGCGGACAGGGCACTCGCCGAAGTCCTCGTGATCGGCGAAGCGCTGATCGACGTTGTGCACGAGGGGTCGAGACAAAGTGAACACGTCGGCGGGTCGCCCACGAACGTGGCGTACGGACTGGGTCGCCTGGGGGTGCGCGCGAACCTACTGACCTCGCTCGGTCGGGATGAGCGCGGGGAATTCATCCGGAAGCATGTCGAATCCGCGGGAGTGCACCTTCTGCCCGAGTCCTGGACCGACCGCCGGACGGCGACGTCGACGGCGCATATCGGACACTCCGGCGGCGCCACGTACGAGTTCGACATCCACTGGGAGTTGCCTGCCGCATCCGGGATAGATCTCGCGGCGGCCGTGCATGTCGGGTCAATCGGGGCGTTCCTCGAGCCGGGTGGATCTACGGTGCAGGAAGTGCTCCAAGCGGCAAGCGGACGCTCTCTCGTCTCGTTCGACCCGAACATCAGGGCAGACCTGCTGAGCGACAGGGAAGCGGCACTCACGCGGTTCCGGGCCTTGCTGCGCTTGGCCGACGTAGTGAAGATGAGTGATGAGGATGCGCACTGGCTGTATCCCGGGGCCGCCATTGACGACGTCGTCGATGTCCTTCTCACGGAAGGCCCGCAGCTTGTCGCGATCACCCTGGGCGGTTCCGGGTCAACGATTGCGACCAAGCGCTGCCGAGTGAATGTCCCCGCCCGGCGGGTGAGTGTGGTGGACACGATCGGAGCCGGTGACTCGTTCATGGCCGCTCTCATCGCGAGCCTGCGGGGGGTGGACCTGTCGGCGCTCACCGCGGATGATCTGATCAACATCGGCCGGAGGGCCAGCGTTGCCGCGGCAATCACGGTTTCCCGGGCCGGAGCGGCATTGCCCAGCCGTGAGGAACTGGACGGGTTCGAGCAGAACTGAGCGTCGACCCGTTGCGGTTCGGGGGACGTGCAGTTCGGATGGCTAAATGCGGAGGTCGAAGTCGAGGAAGTCGATATCGACATCGAACGCAGCGGTGTCGGTTCTGGTCCGACAGAGGGGGGGCTCGCCTCCGGCCCTGGCCTGTTCGTCCGTCGAGAAGTCTCCAGCCTCCACACCGTACAGATGGAGCCAGTCAAAGTCGTCCAAGCCTGTCGTGTCCTGTGGCTGGGCACGTCCGACACTGGGCCGGTGCCGGGCGATCAAGTCAGCGGCCATGGCCTGGGCGCGGAGGGCAGCGTTGCGGTCACCCTCCACTGCGTTGATGATCGATCCCTTCATCAGGATGTGCCAGGACAGGGTGAACTCGTCGACGTCCTTGAGGTGAGCCTCGGCGGCGAGGGCACCGACGAGCTCACGGATGTGCACCAAGTACTGGATGCTGGCGCGCCCCAACGGATGCTCTCTGCCCATCTCCAGCAGGACGTTGATGAACGTGCACGCCTCGTAGTCGTCTCGCTGGAACCAGTCATCGAACACATCGAAGATCGCTAACAGGCGACCCTCAGCAGTCGTGCTTCGGGCGCGAGCGCCGGCTTCAACGACGCCGACGGTCCATGTGCGTTCCCGCCGATCTAGGCAGACCGCGGCCAACTCATCCCGTGACGTGAATTCCCGGTCGAACTCGGCGGTGGTGACGTGGGCCGCTTCCGTGATCTCACCCACTGTCACATCTCGAATACCCCGCTGGATGAACAGCGGGTACGCCGCCAAGACGATGCGTTCGTGGAGGGTGGGCATGGCGTCTTTCTCGGTCATAGCGGTGCATTCGGATTACGTGGAACAAGGGCAGTGCTGCCGCGGACCACGGCCTGCACGAGGCGGAGCGAGCCATCCAGGACCTCTCGCACTGTTCCGCTGAAGTCCGGGCTTGACCACTTACGGCCCGCATAGGTTATGACTCCCTGGGTAAGCGCGATGACCATCCGCGCCTCGTCTTCCAGTGTGAAGTCCGAGCTGGGTTCCAGTTCTTGTGCGCGGAACCGTTCAAGGATGATGGCGACGTACTGGTCTTCGAGCCCACGAATGGAGGCCATCCGCTTGGCGGCTAGCTGCGGATTCCGCTGGATGAGCAACTGGCGCGCCAGGTAGAGTTCCCGGTCGGGTTCCTGGTTCGCGAGCGAGTCAGTGAGCATCAGGACGAAGTCGCTGAGCACATCCCCGCTTCGCTGGTGCACGAATGCGTCGACGCTCGACGGGCTCGGCATGGGCGGCGGGGGCCCGAGTATGACACCTTCTTTGGAGCCGAAGTAATTGAAGAACGTGCGAGGCGACACCATGCTGGCCTCGCAGATCATGTCCACGGTGAGGTTCTCGTACCCGTGAAGGAGCGCTAGGTCGATCGCTCGTCGCTCGATCGTGGAGTGGAGCACGGCACGCTTCCGCTCGCGCAGAGACGGCTGGTCGACGGAACTGTCCATGGCGATGATCGGTGCTCTCGTTTAATCGTGATGAGATGCGTGGCTCTGCACATTTGCAGCCCGGGGACTTATGCAGCTGCTGCACAAGTGTAGCCCGTGCATGCGGTAATATCACGGGGAATTTTCCCGCCCGAGTGAGTGACTTCAGGGACTTCGGAACCGGGCAGGGCACGCTTGTTCAGGTCGAGGAATACGCAGGGGACAGGAACGCGAAAACTAGTGTGACCGCCTGCGAGGAGCGGCACGTCCCACCCTGGAACGCACCGGGATGGCGGAGTAGACGGAGGAGCGGGGTGCCGATCAGCGCCGGCACCCCGCTCCTTGTTGCTCTGTCAGGCCTGCATCAGCCCGGCCAAGCGATGCTCACACCTTGGCAGGCGCCACCGGGCTGCCGACGACATCCGCTTCGTCCGCTTGGTGGAGGGAGAAGCGACCACCGACTGCCACTCCCGCGCCAAGAGCAATGACCGGAACGAGAGCGAGGAAGATGCTGACCCCCACACTCCACCCTGTGACAAGGGTGAAGTTGGCCAGCACCAGCCAGAGGCATCCGCCGAGCCCGAGGATCGCGACGGTCGGAGCAACGATGGTTCGGATCGGACGGCGGTTCGAGAGGGTGGGCCGGTTCTTGAAGAAGACAACGACGGCGATCGAGGTGAGCAGCATCAGGATGACCATGCCGACGGTGGAGACCCCGGCCATCGACCCGAACACGCCGACGAGCGGATCGAGGTTGAAGAGCACCAGCACGGCCAGCACGATCGCAGCGGTGATGGACTGCACCAGGGAGGAGAACGTGGGTGCGTTGTGACGGACGTTCCTGACACCGAGTCGGCCTGGAAGGACGCCCTTGTTCGCCAGGGAGAACTGGTAGCGAGCGATCACGTTGTGGAACGAGAGGACGCAGGCGAAGAGGCTCGAGATGAGCAGCACGCTCATGACGTCGCTGAACGCACTTCCCACATATTGCGACGCTGCATCCAGCATCATGTTGCCTTCTCCTGCGAGGGTCTTCTGGGCGACGTCAACAGCGTTGGCGCTCCCCGCTCCCGTGACCAGGGCCCAACACGACACGGCGTAGAAGACCCCGATGATGATGACGGCTGCGTAGGTCGCGCGGGGGATGGTGCGCTCCGGGTTCCGCGCCTCATCGCGGAACACGGCGGTTGCCTCGAACCCGATGAATCCTGTGAGAGAGAACAGAATGGCGACGCTCATGCCAGGGGTGAGGATATTTTCCGGAGCGAAGGTCTCCAGAACAGGCCCGCTTTCGCCACCTGTCGCGAAGATCACCACGTCGAGGACGAGCATGACCGCGATCTCGAGCACCAGCGCGACACCCAGCACCCGAGCGCCGAGCTCGATGTGGCGGTATCCGAGCAGTGCGACGATGACGAGGGTGGCGAAGGAGTAGAGCCACCAGGGGAGCTCCGGCCCGCCGAAGTGGGTGACGAGGTCATTCGCTGCCCAACCCATGTAGCCGTAGATTCCGACCTGGATCGCCGTGTACGCCACGAGCGCGACGAAAGCGGCGCCGAGGCCGAAGCGCGAGCCGAGACCCGAGGCTACATAGGAGAAGAAAGCCCCTGCTTCGCGCACATGCGGAGTCATCGTGACGAATCCGACAGAGAAGATGAGCAGAACGAGGGCGGCGGCTGCGAACCCGATCGGGGCGCCCACGCCGTTCCCGGCCCCGACGATCAGGGGGACGTTCCCACCGATAACGGTCAGCGGCGCAGCGGCAGCCATGACCATGAACACGATCGAGCCGGTCCCGAGCTGGCCGGAGAGCCGGTGTCGCTCTTTAGCCGTGGTGGAGCTGTCAGTCATTGTCGTGCCTTTCGTGAGTCGAGTCATCCGCGTCCCTCATTGGGCGCGTACAGTATGGGCCGTCGGTCGACGAGATAGGGGTTCTCCAGGCGGGCTCGACGCACCACCTCGGGGTCGATGGTTGCGATCATAAGTCCGCTTTCATCGGGCCCCAGGGCGTCGAGCACCTCTCCGGAAGGGGCGACGATACTGCTCAAGCCGACGTAGCGGAGGTCCTTCTCGCTGCCGCAACGGTTGACGTACGCTACGTAGACCTGACTCTCCCAAGCCCGCACCGGTATCAGCTTCTCTGCGATCGCGGCGAATGGTTCCATCTGTGCCGTCGGCACGACGACGACGTCGGCCCCCGCCAGCGCGGCGGCACGGACTGTCTCGGGGAACTCCACGTCGTAGCAGATCATGAGCGAGATGTTCACCCCGAGGTACTCGACGGGTGCGCCAAGCACGTCACCGGCAACGAACATCGCCCGGTCAAGTTCGCCGAACAGATGTGACTTGCGATAGCAAGCGAGCAGGCTGCCATCCGCGCCGACGAAGAACGCGGAATTCGCGATTCCTCCGTCGGCCAGAGGTTCCGGTCCTCCCGCCACAATCGCGATCTGATGCCGCCGAGCGATCTCGCTGAGTGCGGCGGCAGGTTCGTCGGCTACCAGTTGGCGAAGGTCAGAACCAAGGTTGTAGCCAGTGAGGAACATCTCGGGCGTCACGAGGAGATCCGCACCCGCTTGTCGTGCCGCTTGCGCAGCTTCGTCGATCACACGCAGGTTGGCGGCAGGGTCGCCGAGAAACCCAGGGTGTTGCAGTCCGGCGATGACGAGAGTCACGGTCCTCCGATTGTTGGTGCTTGTCAGTATGGAGCCCGCTGCCCTCAGGCGACGAATGTGGCGAGCGCGTCGTCGTAGACGGCCAAGGCCGTATCAACTTCATCGGGCGTCACGACAGCCGGGGGAACGACGTGAATCCTGTTCTCGGCGATGAACGGAAGGAGGCCCCGTTCCAGGAGAAGTTGCTTGATTCGCGCCATAGCTGGGGCAGCGAGCGGCTCGCGCGTGGCGCGGTCGGTCACAAGTTCAAGCGCCCAGAACACGCCACGTCCGCGCACGTCCCCGATGAGATCGTGGCGCTCAGCTAACGCCTGCAGGCCCGGCGCGAGGTGGTCGCTGCCGATCATGGCGGCGTTCTCCACAATTCCTTCAGACTCCATGGCGTCGATGGATGCCACGATCGACGCGGCGGCCAGAGGGTGGCCGGAATAGGTGAGCCCGCCGGGGAAGACGCGTTCGTCGAAGGTCGACGAGATCGCGTCCGAGATGATCACTCCACCAACTGGGACGTAGCCCGAGTTCACACCCTTCGCAAAGGTGATGAGATCAGGCTTGACGTTGAAGGCGTCGAGGGCGAACCAGTCGCCGGTGCGACCGAAACCCGACATCAC
>JAODMM010000237.1 GCA_025465015.1 Cryobacterium sp.
ATACGCCGAGCGTCTCACCGACGCCGGCGCTCTGGCCTCGATCGGGTCAGTCGGAGACTCGTATGACAACGCCCTGGCCGAATCCATGATCGGGCTCTACAAGACCGAATGCGTGAAGATCGACGGCCCGTTCCGAACCGTCGACGAGCTCGAGTTGGCGACCCTGTCCTGGGTGCACTGGTTCAACGAGAACCGGCTCCACTCATCAATCGGCTACCTCACCCCAACCGAGTACGAGCACGCGTACTACCGTGAAAACGCCTCCTGGCCGCAACCGCTGCTGGGAGAACCCGCCCTCCACTAAACCCGGGGCGATTCACCACTCCTCGTCGGTCCGCGTGGCGGCTTCCTCACGACAGCCACCGTTCGCGACGCCACCAGCTGGGACCAGGTCGTTGCTGACCTCGGCCTGCCGAACCTCACCAGACACGGCCTCCGACACACCGGTGCCACCTGGCTCGCCGACGCCGGAGTCCCCCTCCATGTCCTCCAAGAGATCCTCGGACATGCCTCAATCGAGACAACACGCGGCTACCTCCACCCCGATGACCGCCACCTCGCCTCCGCCGCAGAACAAGCCAACGCCATCCTCAGCAGAGACGCCCGCCCGAACACTTCAGGACGGTCACGGCAAGGCACCGGACGCGGACTGTGAGCGGCTCAGTCGTGGGTTTCCACCGTTCTGGTCCCCTTTTGGTCCCCTTATCCACAGACAGGGCATCGCGACGGATTCTGTCATCCACAGGTCGACCACGCCTACCTGTCCAGGGGGACCAGAGGGGGACCAGAGGGGGACCAGAGAAAACGACGTTCAGAAACAACAAATCCCTGATGACAATTGCTTCTCATCAGGGATTTTCTGTCGGGCTGACAGGATTTGAACCTGCGACCCCTTGACCCCCAGTCAAGTGCGCTACCAAGCTGCGCCACAGCCCGTTGCACCCGAAGGACACAACTTGACTAGCTTACCGCCTCAGCGGGACAGTCGTGCACACGTCCGCAGAGGTGAGCTCGAGTGTTGCATATGAGCTGCTGCGTCCGGCATCCGTCTCGCATTTCTGGGCAGGGAAGCAACCTTCTCGAGGTCCCGGTTGTGGGTTGCCCAGCTAGGCCGCCCACTGCTGCCAGGGTGGCTGGAAGGTGGCGCGAGCGAACCTGTGATGCTCCACGCATCATGACGACCGGCGATGTCCCGCGCTAGGAGCGCTGGCGGGCTTTGGTGGTCTGCCTGTTGTTCGCCTTCTTGATGGCCGCAACCAGCTCGTCTTTGGTCATAGAGGAGCGACCCGGAATGTCAAGGCGCTTGGCGACATCCAGCAGGTGCGACTTCGACGCGTTCGCGTCGACGCCGCCCTCGGTCATGCCGCCGCGGCCACCCTCCGCACCGCTGTCCGAGGGGCCGGGGCGCCCCTTCGGCTCCCAGCGGTCCCCGACCTTCTCGAACTCGTGTTTGAGGGCGGCGAATGCGGTGCGATGGGCTCGCTCCCCCTCACCGTAAGTGCCGACCGCCGAATCGTGAGCCTTCGACCAGATCGCCTGTGCGTGCTCGGGCGAGCGTCGGATCGTGTCAGGCATCTCCTCGGATGCGGGCATGGATCCTCCTCACGCGCGTCTACCGTCGAAGATACCCACGGCAGCTAACACCGACAAGGAGCAACGGTGGCGTGATCTGGGTGCGGGCCCTTCGGGGATACATAGGAAGCGCCCCTCCCTCGCTCAGCCGTTCACTGGACAACCCGGATCAGCGAAGGAGATTAGGTCCCCCACGGATGTCCGCTGCACCTGAACAGAGGTCAGCGTTTGCGCTTCTCGCGCACACGCATGTTGAGCACGATCGGGCTGCCCTCAAAACCGTAGATCTCACGCAGGCGACGCTGGATGTAGCGGCGATAGCCGGGGTCGAGGAAGCCGGTGGTGAAGACCACGAAGGTGGGCGGACGCGTGGACGCCTGCGTGCCGAACAGGATCCGCGGCTGCTTTCCTCCACGCACGGGGTGCGGGTGCGACGCCGCGAGTTCGGCGAGGAACGCGTTGAACTTTCCGGTGGCGATGCGGGTGTCCCACGATTCGAGTGCGAGCTCGAGTGCGGGGACCAGCTTCTCCATGTGGCGGCCCGTTTTGGCGGAGATGTTCACCCGTGGCGCCCAGGCCACGTGTGCGAGGTCGAGTTCGATCTCCCGCTCCAGGTAACGGCGGCGGTCGTCGTCGATTTGGTCCCACTTGTTGAATGCCAGCACGAGAGCGCGGCCTGACTCCAGCACCAGGTCGATCACGCGCACGTCCTGCTCGCTGATCACCTCGGTCACGTCGATCAGCACGACGGCGACCTCGGCCTTCTCAAGCGCCGCGCTCGTGCGCAACGACGCGTAGAAGTCGGCGCCCTGGGAGAGGTGCACGCGACGACGGATGCCGGCAGTGTCGACGAAACGCCACACCTTGCCACCGAGTTCGACCTGCTCGTCGACCGGGTCGCGGGTGGTGCCGGCGAGTTCGTTGACGACGACGCGCTCCTCCCCCACCACCTTGTTCAGCAAGCTGGACTTGCCGACGTTGGGCCGACCGAGGATGGCGACGCGACGCGGCCCGCCCACTTCCTGTTTGGCGACGGCGGAGATCTGCGGAAGTTCCAGGAGGATGGCGTCGAGGAGGTCCGCGACGCCGCGCCCGTGCAGGGCCGAGACGGGCC
>JAODMM010000001.1 GCA_025465015.1 Cryobacterium sp.
TCGACTATCCCGTGCCGGAGTTCGACGCAGCGCGGGCGATGGTCGACGACCTCGGGGTCAGCGTCGACGAGATCGATCCGAGCGGGGACCCGCAGAAGCAGGTCGCCCAGCTTCAAGACATTATGACCAGCGGTAAGTACAACGCAGTCGTCGTGTACCCTCTCTCGCCTGATCTGACTTGCGACCTTTTGACGCGCCAGATGCCCGAGAACGGCATTCTCACCGTGGCCGTCGGCAACCCGGCCTGCACGACGGGAGACTCAGCGGGGGTGGTGACCACCGTCCCGGACACCGGCGGCACGGACTACGTGTACCCGGCGTGGGCAGAGGAGATCGCGAAGCAAGAGACAGATGGTCGGGCGCTCGTGTTGACGGGTCCTGAACTCGATTTCGGTGCGAAGATGGCCGGCGACGCGACAGCGGCGGTTTTCCCGAAGTACGGCAACGAAGTGCTCGCGCTGCTCAGGACCGACTTCACCCAAGCCGACTCCCTGCAAAAAACCCAAGACGCGCTTCAGGCGCACCCCTCCACTACGATGATCGTCAGTTCGTTTCCTGAGGGAACCCAGGCAGCCCTGACCGCTGTGAGGGTCGCCGGGCTCGAAGACAAGGTCAAGATCTACGATTTTGGTGCGAACGCTCATGCCCTCGAAGAGATCGATCGCGGGCTGGTAGCCGGTAGCTCACCCTTCTACCCGTACACCAAGGTGCGCACCGCCTTCATCGCGCTGCAACTTGTGCGCCACGGTGTGCGTGTGGATTCCCATATTCCATACTCAGGTCACGCGCCGGAGTCGATGCGGCTCGACGGAGCCGAGATCATGTTCGTGACCTCTGACAACGTCTCGAAATTCTCCGAACTCGTTGCGGAGTATTGATCTTCTCCGACCTACACGATCTGGAGGGTTGCAGACCATGACGTTGTCCCTGACGAACGTATCCAAGCGGTATGGAGGCACGCGGGCGTTATCCGACGTGAACCTCAACGTGCTGCCCGGCAGGGTGCACGCACTGGTCGGCGAGAACGGTGCGGGAAAGTCGACCTGCCTTGGGATCATCGGCGGACGGACGCAGCCCTCCAGCGGTGCCATCTACATCGACGGTGAGAAGGTAACCTTCTCGAGCCCTCGCCAAGCAGCACAGAGGGGTATCGTCTCGATCTATCAAGAGCTCACGGTCATCCCCGCGCTCACCGCGGTCGAGAACGTATATCTCGGCCAGGAGATCCGTCGGAATGCGGCTCAGGAGGACCGCTCGAAGATGGTGAGTGGTTACAAGGAGCTAGCCTCCAGGCTCGAGCTGGCTATTCCGCCGAACGCGGAAGTGGGAGGCCTCTCGATCGGCGATAGGCAGATGATCGAGATCATGCGTGCGCTCGTCCAGCAGCCAAGCGTTATATTGCTGGATGAACCGACGGCGGCGCTGGGCCCACGGGAACGACAGACGCTATATGGAGTGATTGAAGACCTCAAGTCTCGTGGCGTCATGATCGTGTTCGTCAGCCACAACATCGACGAAGTGCTCGCGATCAGCGACGATATCTCGGTGTTCAGAGATGGGCAGCTGTGCGAAACCCGTGCGGCAGACGCCTGGACGCGTGAGGCCCTGATGATATCGATGGTTGGCCGCGTTCCGGTCATCGCCCGCGAGTCGAGCGACATCACCGACGGATCGCCGTTGCTTCGGGTGTCGGCGCTTCAGGACGCGAAAATCCGCGGCATCGAGCTGGAACTTCGTGCCGGAGAAATCGTCGGCATCGCCGGTCTGGTCGGTTCTGGGCGGTCTAGTCTTCTGCGGCTGCTTGCGGGTGCGACGCCGCCGATCGCGGGAACGTTACATCTCAATGACGAACCGGTCAGCTGGCCCAGATCGGTGCGACAGGCGCGCCGACGAGGTATTGCATTCTTGACGGAAGATCGCAAGCAGAGCGGAATCTTTCCCGAGGCCAGCGCCCTTGAGAACATCGTGCTCGGCGACTTGCGCACGGTGACCAAGCGGGGAGTCGTCTCCCGGCGGCTCGTGAGCGACCGTGGCCGTGCGGCTGCACAGTCGGTGAAGTTCTCCGACAACCGCTTGCTCGACACTATCAACACGCTCTCAGGAGGTAACCAGCAGAAGGCGCTCCTGGCCAGAATCGTGCATTTCGGGCCGAAAGTCTTCCTCGCCGATGAACCGACAAGGGGAGTCGACGTCGGAGCGAAGGCTGAAATCACGGCAACGCTGCGACGCATCGCGCGTGAGGGGTCGGCCGTTCTGCTCGTCTCCTCCGAGTTCGAAGAGCTTGTCGAGAACTGCCACAGGGTGTTCGTGCTGTGGGACGGGCGGATCGTGGACGAGCTCACGGGAGACGCCATCACCGTCGACACCATGGTCAGCAAAGCCTTCGGGCCAGAAAGGTAAGAAGATGTCTGCACAGCTGCAGGGCGTTCAACCGAACCGTGCCGATGACCGGGGAGCCCGGGAATCTGGACTCGGGCGCACGCTCGTGGACATTCTCGCCCGGTTCGCGCCGCTGTTCATCCTCGCCGCGCTCCTGGTCGCCGGAACGCTCGTCAATCCGAACTTCTGGGCGCTCAACAACATCCGGAACATGCTGACACAGAACGCGTCCGTGTCGCTCGTCGCCTTCGGCATGACATTGGTGATCATCTCTGGCGTGTTCGATCTGTCGGTCGGCGCGATCTTCGCCGCCGGTTCAGTCTCGTTCGCCATGCTCTCGAACCAGATGCCGATGGCGCCTGCCGCTGCGCTGTCTGTCCTCGTTGGTGTCGCGGCAGGAGCCATCAACGGGTACGTCGTCAACGCGTTGAAGGTGAACTCGTTCATCGGGACGATTGCTACCGGCGCGGTCTTCTCCGGCCTCGTATACATTGCCTGCAACTCCTCGCCCGTTCAAGCCAAAAGCGAGGGATACGACACGCTGGGGCTCGGCCGGATCTGGGAGATGCCTTGGGCGGTCGTCTGCGTCGTCGTCGCCTACCTGATCTGCGCGGGCCTATTGAATAAGACGATTTTCGGTCGGTATGTTTTCGCCTCGGGCGGCAACGCCGAAGCCGCCCTCTTGAACGGCATCCCGGTGCACACCGTGCGGATGTGGTGTTTCATCGTGGTGGGCGCACTCGCCGCCTTCGGTGGGATTGTGACCGGCTCGCAGCTGGGCTTGGGCCAGCCGACCCTGGGCGCGAACATCGCACTTGACGCATTCGCGATCGTCGTCATCGGTGGCACTTCTGTCTACGGAGGACGTGGGGCGATCTGGCGCACACTCACGGGTGTGCTGATCCTTGCCACGCTCACGAACATTTTCAATGCCATGGCGTGGGATACCACCCGGCAGTCGGTCGCCAAGGGCCTGATCGTGATCGCCGCGGTCGCCCTCGACGCAGTCCGGCGATCACGTCGATGACCTATCTCACTCAGATGGAAGGTGTACCAGTGAACAATCGCCTCATCCGCGGGCGCGTGTCCGATATCGGCGATCCGGGTCGTCGAGCCGATGCTGTATGGGTTCGCGACGGCAGGATAGAAGCCGTGGGAGGCGACGAGGTCGTCACCACTGCCACCGCGAACGGCGCGGTCGAAGAGCATTACGGCGCCAGATACGTTTGTCCCGGGTTTGTCGACCCTCATGCTCACGTCGAAGTGGGATCCATCGCCGCCGCCAACTACCTCGACCTTCGTGTTCCGCGGGTGTCGTCGAT
>JAODMM010000012.1 GCA_025465015.1 Cryobacterium sp.
GTCAGCGCCCTGTACGAGAAGCGGCGCCAGCTGGGTCACGGGAACGGTGCGGCCTTGCTGCGCGCCAGGACCTGCGGAGCGTGCACCATGACGCTGACCGGGAACGACCTGCAGTCGGCCCGTTCCGCCCCGGCCGATGAGATCGTCTTCTGCCCCGACTGCGGCGCCATTCTCGTGCGTACGGAGGAATCCGGCATCTGACCTGAACGTGCGGCTACGGCTGGTGAGTGGTGCCTGTAGGCTGGTTCGTTGGAATGGGTCGGCAAGACGGTCGCGTCATCCGTTGCCTTTCGCGGGTGACGGATGCCGAGGAACGTCCGGGCTCCACAGAGCAGGACGGTGGGTAACACCCACCCGGGGCAACCCGCGAGACAGTGCCACAGAAAGTAGACCGCCGCTCAGGCCGGACCCTCGGGTTGGGCTTTGAGAGGTAAGGGTGAAACGGTGGTGTAAGAGACCACCAGAGGCCAGGGTGACCTGGTCGGCTCGGTAAACCTCGCCCGGAGCAAGGTCAGACAGGAAACGCTAAGGTTGCTCGCCGAGTTTCCGGGTAGACCGCTAGAGGGCTGCGGCAACGTAGTCCCGAGATAGATGGCCGTCCATGGTGCTTCCGCACCGGGACAGAACCCGGCGTATCAGCCGGCCCATTCCGCTTTGGAAGTCTATGTAAGCTGCGGGAGCTGCGGGAGCTCTGAAAGCGTCGTGAGCGCCGGACGGGAGGGATGCCTCTCCCTAGCAGGCTCGCGGCACGCTATCACCGGAACGAGATCAGCGCTTTCGCCCGGCGTTGAGCCGACGGGCACGCCGTCTGTCCAGAGGTTCCAGCCGTGCCCAGCGAGGCCGCGATCTCGGCGGTAGTCAAGCCTTCGTATGCGCCGTAGTCCCACTCAGCGAGGATGTGCAACTGGTCGGCGTAGCCGGCTGGTCGACCGGGTGTCGCGCGCCCGCTGTCGCGCGCCCGACAGGACCAGTGAGAATCGGTGTCCTCGAAATGCCTGGCCGAGACGTCGCGCCTGTTCTTCGCCGGTAACCGTGAGCGGCAGGTCGGTGGTCCGGGTGTGCTGGCCGTTTCGACTCCACTCCGTCTCGCGGTGCCGCGCGAGAACGAGGCGGCGTGGTGAGCGCGCCGTGCGACTGCGCCGGGTCGATTGCGGTGGAATCACTCATCGTTGTGAATCTGCCGTGGAAAGCCCGCGCTGCATACCGGCGGTGAACCCACAGCGCCCCGGACGCTGCAGCCCGGCGCAGACGAGTCAGCCGGGATTCTTGACCGCGAGGGCGGCTGCGCCGAGGATGCCCGCGTTGTTGCGGTGCACCGCCGGAATGATCGGGGTGCCTAGCTGAAGCAGGGGAAGGAATTCCCGGTGGTGCTTGGAGACACCCCCGCCCACGATGAACAGGTCGGGCGAGAAGAGCCTTTCGAGTGCTGAGTAATACTTCTGCAACCTGCCGGCCCATTTCGTCCAGCTCAAGTCATCGCGCTCCTTCGCCGAGTACGCGGCTTTCTTCTCGTAGTCGGAGCCGTCGATTTCTATGTGCCCCACCTCAGTGTTGGGCACGAGGACGCCGTCATTGAGGAGGGCCGATCCGATGCCTGTGCCCAGGGTGGTCAGGAGGACAACTCCGGCCACGCCTTGAGCCGCACCGTACTGCGCCTCGGCATACCCGGCAGCATCCGCATCGTTGACGAAGTGGATGCTGCGGCCGAGCGAGGCCTCGAACATGTCCTCCGCGGCGAGTCCGATCCACTCCTCGGAGACGTTCGCCGCCGACATCGTGTGGCCCCTCTTCACGACGGCTGGGAAGCAGATGCCCACCGGAATATTCGCTGTCCCGACGGAAACGGTCTCGAGCAGACGGCGCGTCGTGTCAATGATGTCGCCCGGGCGACCGCCCGTGGGTGTGGGAACTTTGATCCGGTCGGAGAGCAGGGCCCCGGTGGCGAGATCAACCACTGCCCCCTTGATGCCGGTCCCGCCGATATCGATGCCGATTGCCGTCGTTGAGCTCATACCGAAAACCTACCCGTTACGGAAGCGTCAGGACTTCCGCGCCTCGTTCAGTGACCACGAGGGTGTGCTCGAACTGGGCGGTGATGCTCTTGTCCTTGGTGGTTACCGTCCAGTCGTCGGCCCACATGTCCCACTCATAACTGCCCAGGGTGAGCATGGGCTCGATGGTGAAGACCATTCCCACCTCCATCACGGTGTCATGGAGCGGAGCGGAGTCGTAGTGGGGAATGATGAGGCCGGAGTGGAAGGCTTCGCCCACACCGTGGCCGGTGAAGTCGCGCACAACCCCGTAGCCGAAACGCTTCGCATAGGACTCGATCGCGCGTCCAATGACATTCACCTGCCGGCCGGGAGCGACAGCCTTGATTCCGCGCCGCAATGACTCCCGGGTGCGTTCCACGAGGAGGGCGACCTCCTCGGAAGTCTCACCCACGACGAACGTGGCGTTGCTGTCGCCGTGCACGCCGTTCTTGTATGCGGTGATGTCGATGTTGACGATGTCACCGTTCTCGAGCACGGTGTCGTCCGGGATGCCGTGGCAGATTACCTCGTTGACGGAACTGCAGAGGGACTTGGGGTACCCGCGGTAACCCAGCGTGGACGGGTACGCGTCATGAGCGATCAGGAAGTCGTGTCCCACCTGGTCGAGGTACTCCGTCGTCACTCCGGGGGTGATGGCCTGACCGACCGCCTCGATGGCCCGGGCAGCGATCCGTCCCGATTCCCGGATGAGGGCGATCTTCTCCGGCGGGTACACGTCACCGCCGGCGAAACGGCCGGGCGACTTCTTACCGACGTACTCAGGTCGAACGATATGTGGGGGAACGGGGCGGGTCAGGGTAACCGCCCCGGGGACCAGGTGACCGGCAGAATCCTTAGGCATAGGATCAACCTTATGGCCGAAGATACTGAACAGCAGTACTGGTACAACATGCGCACGGGCGGGGTTGAGCGCGGATTCCAGTCGCCGTCAATCGATCGCGTCGGTCCGTTTGCAACCGCGTTGGAGGCGAGCCATGCCCTTGAGAAGCTGCGCGCCAACAGCGCAAAGTGGGCCGCAGAGGACGCTGACGAGAACCGCTGAGGAGAACGGATGCTTCGGAGAACTGCTATTCGTAGCTGTGTTCCGCAGCAGGGTAGACGTGGCTGTTCACGTCTTCTCTAAACCGCCGCACGGCATCCGTGAGTACCTCTCGCACGTTCGCGTATTGGCGAACGAACTTGGGTACGCGGCCGGAGGTCATGCCGGCGAAATCAGTCCAGACAAGCAGCTGCCCGTCGACGTCCGGACCCGCGCCAACCCCGATTGTCGGGATGTCGAGTCGCTCAGTGACTCTGGCGGCGACGGTCGCTGGCACCATCTCGAGCACGACGGCGAACGCGCCCGCATCTTGCACGGCGAGCGCGTCGGCAATGAGGCGCTCGGACGCCTCGCCGCGCCCCTGGATGATGTGCCCGCCCAACCCGTGTTCGCTCTGCGGGGTGAATCCGACGTGCGCCATCACCGGGATGCCCGAGGAGACGATGCGTTCGATCTGCTTGGCACTGCGCAGACCGCCCTCCAACTTCACCGCATGGGCTTTGGACTCCTTCATGAACCGAACAGCTGTGTGTAGCGCTTCCTCCGCCCCTCCCTCATAGGATCCGAACGGCATGTCGGCGATCACGAGGGCCCGCTTCACGGCGCCGGCCACGGCGCGTGTGAGAGGGATCAGTTCGTCGACCGTCACCGGCAGGGTGGTGTCGTAACCGAAGACGTTGTTGCCGGCCGAGTCGCCCACAAGCAGGAAGTCGATTCCGGCCTCGTCGAAGATCTGCGCGGTAAGCATGTCGTAGCTGGTGAGCCCGGTGATGGGGATGCCCTGCTGCTTGGCGTTGTGGAAATGACGCGTCCGCACCCGCTTGGGGCCTTCCGGTGCGGCCGTGTACGGCCGTTGCTCACCGGCAACGAATGACGCCTCAGGTGCAGTCTTCTCTTGCATGTTCTCAGTGTAGCCAGCGGTTTCTTGCGTCTCCGGCCGCTCGGCTCCACCCGGCCGAGGCGAGGAGCCGTTAGCCTAGTAGCGGAGAAGAAAGGGACTGAATGGATAAGCAGCGCGACTTCGTTCTTCGCACGATTGAGGAGCGCGGGGTCAAGTTCATCCGTCTCTGGTTCACGGACGTCGTGGGCACCCTGAAATCAGTGGCTATCGCTCCCGCAGAGGTTGAAGGTGCCTTCATGGAGGGCCTCGGGTTCGACGGGTCGGCGATCGAAGGCCTGACCCGGTCCTTCGAAGCGGATGTGCTGGCGCATCCGGACCCCACGACCTTTCAGATTCTGCCCTGGCGCGGGGAAGTCGACCCCACCGCCCGCATGTTCTGCGACATCACGACCCCTGACGGTCAGCCCGCCGTGGCCGACCCGAGGAATGTGCTGAAGCGTACCCTGGCCAAGGCCGCCGATCGCGGGTTCACGTTCTACACGCATCCGGAAATCGAGTTCTACCTGCTCAAGTCCTCCCACTTCGGAGAGGAGGGTCCGATCCCCGTCGACGGTGCCGGCTACTTCGACAACGTTCCCGGCGGAACCGCACACGACTTCCGCCGTCGGTCAGTGCGGATGCTCGAAGACCTCGGGATCTCCGTGGAGTTCAGCCACCACGAGGCCGGACCGGGTCAGAACGAGATCGACCTTCGCTATGCCGACGCGCTCACCACCGCGGACAACATCATGACGTTTCGGACCGTGATCAAAGAGGTGGCCATCGAGCAGGGAGTCTATGCGACGTTCATGCCCAAGCCCATGTCCGATCACCCGGGCTCGGGAATGCACACGCACCTCTCCCTCTTCGA
>JAODMM010000019.1 GCA_025465015.1 Cryobacterium sp.
GGTCGGTCGACGAAAGTCGCCCGACCCCGTTCGAGTCCCTGCACCGTCCACCGTGTTCGGCTAAGCGGAGGATCTGTCGATGCCGGGACAGATCGCACGGCGAACACCTGGGGACGGTTATCCGCACCACGGTGCGTCACGGATCGGACGGGCGGGATGCGCGCCGTAAGCTTGGGGTCATGCTGGATAACCCCCGCTCACCCCGCGTGCGAGCCGTCGCGAAACTGGCGAATCGCGTCGCCCGGTCCGAGACCGGGCATTTCCTTTTGGAGGGTCCGCAAGCCGCCAGTGAGGCGCTCGCATTCCGACCGGAACTGGTCATCGAACTCTTCGCCACCCCGACCGCCCTGGAGCGGTACAGCGACATCGCCCGGGCCGCGGAGGCCGCCGGCGTTGAGATCGAGTTCGTCAGCGAACAAGTACTCGAGAGCATGGCCGACACAGTCACCCCGCAGGGTTTCGTCGCGGTCTGCCGCCAGTTCCCCACGTCGGTCAAAGACATCTTCAACTCCCAGCCGCGCCTCATCGCCATCCTCGAAGAGGTGCGTGACCCTGGTAACGCAGGCACGATCATCAGGGCAGCGGATGCTGCGGGTGCGGATGCTGTCATCCTCACCGGTCGGAGCGTCGACCTCTACAACCCCAAGGTGGTGCGTTCCTCGACCGGGTCGATCTTCCACCTGCCCGTCGCCGTCGGTGCCACCCTCGCCGACGTACTCGAGCGCGCACGGGGTGCGGGACTCCAGGTGTTGGCCGCCGACATCAAAGGCGACGATCTCCTCGCCGCACGCGCGGAGGGACTCCTCGGCGAGCCGACGGCCTGGCTCTTCGGGAACGAGGCACGCGGACTTACCGACGATGACCTCGGCTTGGCTGACCGAGCCGTCTCCGTTCCCATTTATGGACAGGCCGAGTCGATGAACCTCGCCACAGCAGCATCCGTCTGCCTGTATGAAAGCGCGTTCGCGCAACGCAGCTGAGGGTTACGAATACGTAACCCTCCGCTGATTCTGACGGGAAGGACTTGCTGTCTGCCCTAGATTGGGGGATATGGAGCCTATCGAGCCATCCCCGGCTACCTCAAACATCAGCGTGCGCCGGGGCGAGCCCCTGGTCGTCGTGAAAGACGTCAACAAGCATTACGGCGACCTCCACGTTCTCAAGAACATTAACTCCGTGGTGAACCGCGGCGAGGTCGTGGTTGTCATCGGGCCCAGCGGGTCGGGTAAATCCACACTCTGCCGCGCCATCAACCGTCTGGAGACCATCGACGACGGGGTCATCACCATCGACGGCAAGAGATTGCCCGAAGAAGGCCGTGCTCTCGCGCAACTTCGCGCCGACGTCGGAATGGTGTTTCAGGCCTTCAACCTGTTCGCCCACAAGACGGTTCTAGAGAACGTGACGCTCGGACCGATGAAGGTGCGGGGCCTTTCGAAGGCGGAAGCTGAGAAGCGTGCGATGGCGTTGCTTGAGCGGGTCGGCGTAGCCAACCAGGCGAAGAAGCTTCCGGCCCAGCTCTCCGGCGGGCAGCAGCAGCGGGTGGCGATCGCCCGGGCTTTGGCCATGGATCCCAAACTCATCCTGCTCGACGAGCCGACCAGCGCACTGGACCCGGAGATGATTAATGAGGTGCTCGAGGTCATGGTTGACCTCGCCAACGACGGCATGACCATGATCGTCGTCACCCACGAGATGGGGTTCGCCAGGAAGGCTGCCAATCGTGTGATCTTCATGGCGGAGGGCGAGATCGTTGAAGAAGCGACGCCTGAGAAGTTCTTCACGAAACCCCAGAGCACGAGAGCGAAAGACTTCCTCTCGAAAATACTTGCCCACTGACCGGTGAGCAGGAAGATCCGTAATCAGGAGGAAACCATGAGCCCTAAAAAAGGTCTGATGATCTCAGCCGTCGCCCTAGCCACCGCGCTCACACTCAGCGCCTGTGCAGACTCTGGCGCATCCACGCCATCCGCGGCACCCGTAGAAAAAGCCCCCACATTCGACGAGGGCACCACAATGGCCAAGCTCAGCGAAGCCGGTGAGATCACCATCGGCACCAAGTTCGACCAGCCCTTGTTCGGCCTGGTCGGACCCGACGGCACTCCTGTCGGATTCGACGTCGAGATCGGAAAGCTCATCGCGGGCAAGCTCGGCATCTCGGCGGATAACATCACCTGGACCGAGACCGTCTCCGCGAACCGCGAGCCGTTCATCCAGAACGGACAGGTCGATATCGTAGTCGCCACGTACACCATCAACGACACCCGCAAGGAAGTCATCTCCTTCGCTGGACCGTACTACGAGGCCGGGCAGGATCTGCTGGTCCTCGCCGGGAATCCCGATAAGATCAACGGTCCCGACGATCTCGCCGGGAAGGCTGTGTGCAGCGTCAGCGGCTCGACCTCCGAGAAGAACGTTCTCGAGTACACCACCAACGTGCTCGCCACCGACACGTACACCAACTGCCTGGAGCCACTTCGCACCGGCCAGGTCGTTGCAGTGACGACCGATAATGTCATCCTGGCCGGACTAGCCGATCAGAACGCCGGAGAGTTCGAAGTCGTCGACAACCCTTTCACCAAGGAGCCGTACGGTATCGGCCTGGCCAAGGACGACACCGAGTTCCGCGATTTCATCAACGATGTGCTTGAGGAGTCGTTCGAAGACGGAAGCTGGGCTGACGCCTGGGATGCGACTGCCGGCAAAGTGCTGCAGACCCCTGAGCCCCCGAAAGTGGACCGCTACTAACCCGTGAGGGGTGGGTCGTCCCGATTTCGGCCGGCCCACCCACTGCCCCCGTCAGGGGATCAGGAAGATGATGAACGATGAATGGGAGGTGACGCTTGGACGCGGTCATTGAGAATCTGCCGAAGCTGCTTGACGGGTTCCGCGGCACGCTAATCCTGCTGCTCCTCGCGGGGTCGGGTGCCTTCATCGTCGGTGTGATCATCGCCGCCATGCGGATTTCACCCGTGGCATCTTTCCGAGGATTCGCCACGGTGTACACCGAGATCGTGCGTAACGCTCCGTTGACCCTCGTCCTCTTCTTCTGCGCCACCCTACTGCCGTACCTGCAGTTCCAACCCGGCTACTTTCCCCTTGCCGTCATCGGCTTGACCGTCTACACGTCGCCGTTCATCGCCGAAGCCCTGCGATCCGGGGTGAACGGGGTGCCGGTCGGACAAGCTGAGGCGGCGCGCAGCGTCGGCCTGACCTTCGGACAGACACTTTCGTACGTCGTCATGCCGCAAGCGGTCCGCATGGTGATCCCACCGCTGATCAACGTCTTCATCGCATTGACCAAGAACACGTCGGTGGCGGGAGCCTTCTTCGTGTTCGAGCTGTTCGCTTCGGCCCGCCAGATCACCAATGTGCGAGGCGATGCCGTCCTCGCCATCCTCCTGGGTGTTGCGGCCTTCTACCTCCTGATCACCATCCCGCTGGGCATTCTGGCCGGCCGGGTCGAGCGCAGGGTGGCGGTACTCCGATGACCTCAGTCCTTTATGACGCACCGGGCCCCAAAGCCCGGGCTCGCTCCCGGATGTTCTCCATCATCGGCGGTGTGCTCATCGCCGCCGGGCTCGTCTGGCTGATCCTCACGCTCGGTGCCCCACGAACTACGGTCAGCGGCGCCGTCCAGCCCGGCATGTGGGATCCGACCCGCTGGGACATCTTCAACGACCTCGAGGTGTGGCGTTCCCTCGGACGAGGCGCTCTGGCCACACTCCAGATGGCCGGTGTCGCTGCCGTCCTCGCCATCGTCCTCGGAGTGCTGTTCTCCTTCGGCAGGGCATCAGAGACCGCGTGGATCCGAATTCCCACCACGGTGATCCTCGAGTTCTTCCGCGGCATGCCGGTGCTGCTGATGATGCTCTTCATCCTCCTTGTCTTCTCCACTGGAGCTTTCATGGCCGGTGTGGCTGCCCTCGCGGTCTACAACGGCGCCATCATCGGAGAAGCACTTCGGGCGGGCATCCGGTCGCTGCCGCGTGGGCAGCGTGAAGCGGGACTGGCCATCGGCCTCACGCCGACTCAGACCCGATTCAGGATCGAGTTCCCCCAGGCGTTCCGGCAGATGCTTCCGATCATCATCGCCCAGCTCATCGTTCTTCTGAAAGACACGTCGCTCGCCTACGTGCTCGGGTACTCCGAACTCCTTCGGGTGGGCGTCAACAACCTCTCGAGCTTCTTCGGCAATCGCTACGCGTTCTCGCTTTTCTTCGTCGTGCTGGCCATCTACCTGGCGATGAACCTGCTCCTGTCCTGGATCGCGCGACGGGTCGCCAGGAGTACCGGGCCCAGAGCCGGCAAGCCCACGGCGACGAACCTGGCGGCGCTCGGGTCGACCACACTGACTGACCAACCGCTCCAGGGCAGCACCAGCGCGGGTGCCGCGTCCGGCGGCGCGGAAGCCGAGGGCAGGGGCGACGCGCGCGGGCACTAAACTTGGGGATCGTGCCTGAGCAATTGAACCCGGATCCGACGAACCCTGTTCCCACCAACACCGTTCCCGCCGCGACCACGGAGGCCACCGGGATCACGGAGCCCACCGAGATCACGGAGGCCGGAGTCGCTGCCGCTGTCAACGCGGCGCTGGTGGCCATTGCCGCTGCGTCGGATTCCGCGGCCTTGAAGAGCGTGCGCACCTCTCACGCGGGTGAAGCATCGGTTCTCGCCAAGCTCAACGGTTTGATGCGCACCGTGCCGCCTACCGAGAAAGCAGCAGCCGGCAAGCTCGTGGGTCAGGGCCGGGCTCGGGTGACTCAGGCTCTCACCGCCCGCGAGGGTGAGATTCTCGAGGCCGAGGCCGCTGCACAGCTGGCCGCGGAGGAAGTGGATGTCACTGCTGCGCTTTCACGCTGGCAGCCCGGTGCCCGGCATCCGCTCACCCTCCTCCAGGAGCGCGTCGCGGACGTCTTCGTCGGCATGGGATGGGAGGTTGCCGAGGGCCCCGAACTGGAGAGCGAGTGGTTCAACTTCGACGCCCTCAATTTCGACGAGGATCACCCCGCCCGCGCCATGCAGGATACGTTCTTCATCGAGCCGACGAGCGCTCACCTGGTCCTCCGGACCCACACGTCGCCGGTCCAGCTGCGTGCCCTGCTCAGCCGCGAGCTGCCGGTATACGTGGTCGCTCCCGGGCGGGTGTACCGCACCGATGAGCTCGACGCCACCCACACGCCAGTGTTCCACCAGATTGAGGGAATCGCTGTCGACAAGGGGCTCACGATGGCGCACCTCCGCGGGACACTTGACCACTTCGTCAAGGCGATGTTCGGCGACGAGGCGAAAGTTCGGCTCCGCCCCAACTACTTCCCCTTCACCGAGCCCAGCGCCGAGCTGGACCTCTGGCATCCCACGTTCGCCGGAGGACCACGTTGGATCGAGTGGGGCGGCTGCGGGATGGTGAACGCCAATGTGCTCCGCTCCGCCGGGATCGACCCGGATGTCTACTCGGGTTTCGCTTTCGGGGTGGGAGTGGAGCGCGCCCTGATGTTCCGCAATGATGTGAAGGATATGCACGACATGGTCGAAGGCGACGTCAGATTCAGCCAGCAGTTCGGGATGGCAGTCTGATGCGGGTACCGCTCAGCTGGCTCGGCGAATACGTCGACCTGGAACCCGGCACCACACCCGAGGATGTGCACGCAGCCTTGGTTAGCGTGGGTCTCGAAGAAGAGGAAATCCACCGGTTCGATATCTCCGGCCCTGTCGTTGTAGGGGAGGTTGTCGAATTTGTCGACGAGCCGCAGTCCAACGGTAAAACCATCCGCTGGTGCCAGGTGCGGGTGGCGCCCGGCGACGAGACCGCGGCCGATGGCGGGCCTGCGGTGCACGGCATCGTCTGCGGCGCCCACAACTTCTTCGCCGGTGACAAGGTTGTCGTGACCCTGCCCGGCGCTGTGCTGCCCGGTCCATTCCCCATCGCCGCGCGGAAGACCTACGGGCATGTCTCCGACGGGATGATCGCCTCCGCCCGCGAACTCGGTTTGGGGGATGAACACGAGGGCATCCTGCGCCTGGCGACACTGGGACTCGACCCCGCGGTGGGAACGGATGCCATCGCCCTGCTGGGACTCGATGACGCAGCCGTCGAGGTCAACGTGACGCCTGACCGTGGTTACGCATTCTCGATCCGCGGAATCGCCCGGGAGTACTCCCACGCCACCGGTGCCACGTTCCGGGACCCGGCGCTTGCCGTGGCGCCGATCGTCACGGCTTCGGAATTCCCGGTGACTGTCGACGACGAGGCCCCCATCCGCGGGCGCGTCGGCGCAAGCGTCTTCGTCACCCGTGTGGTTCGGGGCGTGGATGCGACGCGGCCGTCCCCGGCCTGGCTGATCGCCCGCCTGAAACTCGCCGGGATCCGGTCGGTTTCCCTGGTCGTCGACGTGACCAACTACGTGATGCTCGAACTCGGCCAGCCGATTCACGGCTACGACCTCGACACGCTCACCGGCGGCATCATCGTGCGTAGGGCGCAGCCGGGCGAGACCCTCACCACCCTCGACAACGTGCCCCGAGTCCTCGACCCTGAAGACCTGCTCATCGCCGACGACTCCGGTCCCATCGGCCTCGCCGGCGTGATGGGCGGGGCCGCAACTGAGATCGGGGACTCGACGACGAGCCTGTTGGTGGAAGCTGCGAACTTCGATCCCGTGTCCATTGCTCGCACCGCACGCCGTCACAAACTTCCCAGCGAGGCTTCACGCCGGTTCGAGCGAGGCGTTGACCCCGCCGTCGCCGTTGTGGCCGCCGCGCGCGTGGTGCAGCTGCTCATCGAACTAGCCGGGGGAGAGGCGGACGATCTCGGCTCGCTTCATGACGCGACCCCCGACGTCGATCCCATTGACCTGCCGTCGGGGTTCATCTCCGGCCTGATCGGGCTCGAGTACACCGATGAGGAGGTGCGCTCGTCCCTCGCAGAGATCGGTGCATCGCTTGCCGAGACCGCCAGCGGCCTCGCTGTCACACCGCCCAGCTGGCGCCCCGATCTCACGGACAAATGGACCCTCGCCGAGGAGGTCGCCCGGATCGTCGGCTATGACCGAATCCCGTCCGTGCTTCCCGTCGCCCCTCCCGGGCGCGGGCTCACGGCCTCGCAGGTGTTGCGTCGCACCGTTGCGCAGACGCTCGCCGCCACAGGCCACACTGAGGTGCTCGCCTACCCGTTCGTGCCGGAGACGGCGAACACGCTCTTCGGGGCGGCCGCCGGTGGCACCGTCCCCCAGGTTCGCATCGCGAACCCCATGGACGGCGAAGCTCCGTACCTGCGCACTTCCCTGCTGCCCGGTCTCCTCGACATTGCGCACCGCAACCGCTCGCGCGGCCTCACCGACCTCGCGATCTTCGAGGTCGGACTCGTCTTCAAGCCCGAAGCCGGTTCAGCCTTCGGTAGTCACCTCGTTCCACCCGCCGCAGTCCGCCCGAGCGCGGAGGTAGAGGCCGAGCTGAACGCGGGGATTCCGCCCCAACCGCTCACCCTCGGTGTGCTGCTGGCCGGCAACCAGGTGCGTCACCAGCCCGGCCAGCTTCCGGTCCCCGCAGGATGGCAGGACGCCCTGACCGCGGTCCGCCAGGTCGCGCTCGCCACCGGCGTGGAGATTCGGGTTGCCCAGGGGTCGCACCAGGCGCTGCATCCCGGTCGTACGGCAGTACTGTCGGTGGCGACGGCTGCTGGTCCTCGCGTGGTCGGATACGCCGGTGAGCTGCTGCCCACCGTCGCGCGCGCGGCCGACCTGCCCGCCGTCGTCGCAGTCGCCGAGATCGACTTGTCCGCCGTTCTAGACGCCGCCGGAGATCCCGTCGTCGCCCAGACGATCGGAACGATGCCTGCTGCCACGCAGGACCTGTCGCTCGTCGTGGCAGACAGCATCCCTGCCCGGGACGTTCTGCAGGCCGTGATCGACGGATCCGGTGGGCTCCTCGAACACGCAGAGCTCGTCGATGACTACCGCGGGGGCGGCATCGAGCCGGGCCGTAAGTCGCTCACCTTTGCGCTGCGATTCCGTGCGCCCGACCGGACCCTCACCGCAGCGGAAGCGAGCGATGCGAAGCTGGCCGGTGTGGCGGCGGCGGCTGAGCGCTACGGCGCGTCTCTGCGGGAGTAGATGCTCCGCTCGGCGGGATGCTCAAGACAGCACGAATCATGACCCGAACGCTCCAGCGCACCGCCGACGAGCTTCCCCGCGGAGCAGGAACGGGAGCGCCCGCGGTAGGGCAGTAGATTTGTCGTATGGCTTTTTCGGTGGCGGTGGCAGGTGCGAGCGGATACGCGGGCGGTGAGTTGCTTCGGCTGCTTGCCGGGCACCCGGAATTCGAGATCCGCACTGTCACAGCGAACAGCAACGCCGGGCAGCGGCTGATCGACGTGCAACCGCACCTGCGCTCGCTGGCCCACCTCGAGCTCATCGACACGACTCCGGAGAGCCTGGCCGGGCACGACGTCGTGTTCCTCGCCCTCCCGCACGGGAAGTCCGGTGAGCTGACCGCGCACCTCGCCGACGACGTCCTCGTCGTCGACTGCGGTGCAGACCACCGCCTGGAAAGCCGATCAGACTGGGCCGATTTCTACGGGGGCGACTTTTACGGATCCTGGGCCTACGGGGTGCCGGAGCTGCCCATCATCGGCGGAGCGCAGCGCGACAATATCGTGAACCAGCGGCGGATCGCGGCCCCGGGATGCAACGCCAGCACAGTGGCACTCGCGCTGGCACCCGGGATTCGAGCCGGTGTCATCGACTCACATGACATCGTCGCCGTGCTCGCCGTCGGGCCCTCGGGCGCGGGCAAGAGCTTGAAGCTGCCGAACCTCGCGAGCGAGGTTCTCGGGTCCGCGAACCCCTACGCCGTCGGCGGCGGGCACCGGCACATTCCCGAGATCAAACAAAGCATCCGATGGGCGGGCGGCACCAGCCCGACCATCTCGTTCACCCCGGTCATCGTGCCGATGGCTCGCGGCATCCTCGCGACAGTAACCGCCCGGATCGCGAAGAACACGACGTCGGCCGACATTCGTAAGGCCTGGGAGCACGCATACGCGGGGGAGCCTTTCGTGCAGCTCCTGCCCGAGGGCAAGTTCCCCCGTACCGGCGACGTGCTCGGTGCCAACACGGCCCTGATCGGGCTGGCCGTCGACGAGGCCGCGGGCCGGGTCGTGACCGTGACCGCGGTAGACAACCTCGTCAAGGGCACGGCTGGAGCGGCGATCCAGTCGGCGAATGTCGCCCTCGGTTTGCCGGAGACCATGGGGCTGGCTGTGAACGGGGTTGCACCGTGATTGCGACTGCGACCACCACCACCTGTCGGCCTGCGAGCACCACTAAGACCCCCTCCCTTCCCCCCGTACCAGGAGCGCCCTCATGAGTGTGACCGCCCCCGCCGGCTTCAGAGCTGCCGGCGTCACCGCCGGCTTGAAGAAATCGGGCGGCCTCGACCTGGCGCTCGTGCAGAACCTCGGCCCCCTCAGCGCAGCAGCGAGCGTCTTCACCAGCAACCGGTGCAAGGCCAACCCCGTGCTTTGGAGCGAGCAGGTCATGGGTGATGGAGTCGTGTCCGCCATCGTCCTGAACTCCGGCGGCGCGAACTGCTACACGGGTGCAACCGGGTTCCAGGCCACCCACGCGACGGCGGAGGCCGTCGCCGCGGGTCTCGGTGTCTCCGCCGGTGATGTCCTGGTGTGCTCCACCGGCCTGATCGGAGAGCAGCTCGATGTCGCTCGCGTGACGTCAGGGGTGCAGGATGCTGCAGCGCGCCTGCGAACGGATGCCGCAGCATCCGTTGACGCGGGCCTCGCAGCCGCCCAAGCCATCATGACGACGGACACTCGCCCCAAACAGGCTGAGCGTCGTTCCCCGCGTGGCTGGCGGATCGGAGGCATGGCCAAGGGAGCCGGCATGCTCGCTCCGGGCCTGGCCACCATGCTCGTGGTGATCACCACGGATGCCGTGCTCAGCTCCCCCCAACTCGACGTCGCGCTGCGGCAGGCCACCAGAGTCACGTTCGACCGGCTCGACTCCGACGGCTGCATGTCCACAAACGACACGGTCTCGCTGCTTTCTTCCGGTGCTAGCGGTGTGAAGGCCGACCTCACCGAGTTCACGGATGCCCTCACCGAGCTCTGCGCTGACCTCACCCTTCAGCTCCAGGCCGACGCCGAGGGAGCAGCGCACGATGTGGCGATCGAAGTGCGAAACGCAGCTTCCGAAGCCGACGCGGTGACTGTCGCACGTGCCGTGTCCCGCAGCAACCTGTTCAAGGCTGCGATCTACGGAAACGACCCCAATTGGGGTCGCGTCCTGGCTGCCGTCGGCACAACCGACGCCGCCTTCGACCCGTATGGTATCGACGTGGCCATCAATGGCGTGCAGGTGTGCACCGGGGGTGAGCCCGACCAGCCGCGCGAGCTCGTCGATTTGGCGCCCCGGGCTGTCTCGGTCTCGATCGACCTCCACTCTGGGTCCGCAACGGCCACGATCTGGACCAACGACCTCAC
>JAODMM010000027.1 GCA_025465015.1 Cryobacterium sp.
ACTCACTCCCCAGCGCCCGGCTGAACAGCTCGCTGCTGGCCGCGATGCCCGCCGGGGTGTTCTCGGGCGTGGACAGCACCGAGGTGTACGAATTCCTCGACACGCACGCGCCGCGGGAATAGGCGAACCGTCGCCGAGCAGGCGCGTCGGCATGCGCGACCAGGAACGTTCCCACCGCGGTAGCTACTTCGCGGGCCCGAACCGCATGACCAGGAGGCCGGGCGTGACCGTACCGATTCACTTGACCACCGACCGGTGGAGACGGCTCACCGAATGGCCGCTGGCCGTGGCCGCCGTCGTCTTCCTCGGCGCGTATGCCGGGGCCGTCATTGGAAACCTTCAGGCGCCTAACGACGCCGTCCCCGAACTGATCATGACAGTCACCTGGGTGCTCTTCGGTGTTGACTACGTCGTCAGTCTCGTCCTCGCCCAGAACCGTGGCCGCTGGTTCATTACCCACCTGCCCGAGTTCCTCGTCGTCGTACTCCCCGTCCTCCGCCCGCTTCGGCTCCTCCGTCTGGTGCGCCTCATCGAGGTGCTGCACAGGACTGCCGGTAACGCCCTCCGCAGTCGGGTGAGCATCTACGTGTTCTCCACCGCGGCCCTGCTCGTCCTGGTGGCAGGTCTGGCGATCCTCGACGCGGAGCAGAACGCGGCAGGCGCGAACATCCTGAACTTCGGCGACGCCATCTGGTGGGCGTTCGTCACCATCACCACGGTCGGCTACGGCGACTTCTTCCCTGTAACCCCCCTCGGCCGGGTCATCGCCGGCGGCTTGATGATCGCTGGCATCGCGCTGATCGGGTCCGTCACCGCGACGATCGCCTCCTGGTTCGTGGAGCAGATCAAGGGGGCTCCGGTTGAGCGGGAGCCTGCGGCTGAGGCCGCGCCGCCGGCGCACCAATAGTGGGAGGGTGGCGTCGGCACACGCGGAGTGCAGCAGCTCATCGCCCGCAAACCGTCGGAGTCCGCCGTGTAGACCGACGACCCCTGCAGGGTGGTCAACCTGCTCGCGTTTGCTGACGCGCTAACGTCCCGAGGCTTTTCAGTGGAGTTTCTATCGTCGCGTCACCGTCAGCACAAACGCCAATCGGGGTCGAAGCAGTTCTGACTACGGAGATCCTCTTCGCGGCCCGGGAAGAGTCGCAGAACCTTCCGCAGTTCCTGGTCAGAGGCGCGACGCTATATCTTTCTCGCAACTGATTCCTCGTCTAGCGCGGCACCATGAGGTCACCGCGTGCAGTACGAGAGTGCGCTCACTCGAAGCACGTTGTCTCAAGGGGGGCGTAAATCGCGCCCGCTAATTCCCTCGACGTAACCTATCGGCCTATATCGAGGGCATACAGACGAGCGAGAATGCCAGCTCGGTCGGCAAAGACTGATTGATCAGGCAAAACGGGTCGCCAACCGGACTGGTTCAGCTACCCGTGGTCCGCGACTGGATTGGTCTACCCGGCGGCCGATACGCAGCGGACGGGATTGAAGGGGTTGTAATTTCCTGATAGTGCGCTAACATCGCCGGAACGAACATACAACAAAGGAGTTGACGTGACTGAACCGTACGTTGTCGTGGCACTGTCCCCCTTGCAGATCCCGATCGTCGAGCCGGAGGACGCGCTGAAGAACACGAAACGCATTATCGGGTTTATGAGAACCGCCGTCGGCGTCGCCTCCACCGAGGGGCATCCGGTGAAGCTCGTCGTTATCCCAGAGATGGCGATCCAAGGCATGCACATGGCATTCAACGCAGGCAATCGCGAAGCCGAAAAGAAGTTCGCACGCACAATCCCCGGCCCCGAGACCGACGAACTCGGCAAGGCCGCCCGTGAGCTGAGCACCTACATCGCTGGCGAGCTTTACCTTGTCGCCGACGACGACTTCCCCGAGCGCTACTTCAACGTCGCGTTCCTAATCAACCCACAGGGTGAGGTCATTTACCGTCGGGCGAAAGCCACAAGCGACGGTTTCGAGGGCGGCACCCTGGGCACCACCAACCCGCACGACCTCTGGGATGAGTGGGTGGAGAAGAAGGGCAACGGCAACGCGCTCGATGCCATCTACCCCGTCGCCAAGACCCCCGACATCGGGAACATCGGCTACGTCATCTGTCACGAGGGCGCCTACCCGGAGATTGCTCGCGGCCTCGCAATGAACGGCGCGGAGATCATCATCCGCGCCACCCTGATCGAGCCGCAGACCATGAATGGAATGTGGGAGGTACAGAATCGCGCGCACGCCCTGTTCAACAACGCGATCGTCGTAGCGCCGAACCTGGGCCCGGAGCTTGGTCCCGACGGCGTCCTCAACGATCTATTCGGTGGAAGATCGATGATCGTCAACCAGCGTGGCAAGATCATCGTGGAGCAGACAGGCCTGATGCCGGGCGACAGCTTCGTCAGCACTGTCATCGACATCGACGCGCTTCGCCGCGACCGCCAATCCAACGGCGTGTTCAACGGCTTCAAAGACCTACGCACGGAGCAGTACGCCGCGATCTACGCCAAGCCAATTTACCCGAAGAACCAGTACCTGAATGCGCCTCCTGCCGAGGACTGGCTCGCCCGCGAGCGCGAGACCCGCGCCCGCAACATCAAATTGCTCGAAGAGCGCGGAGTCTTCACGCCCCTCGACTAACCCGAGCGCGGGGGCGTGGTATGCGCCCCGGCCCCGGCAGGCCGCTGGCATCGCCATCGGACCGCCCGGCAACGGGCGCTGCACCATCCTCGATCACACAAAGGAGTGAATCAAATGATCATCAATCACAGCAAGGCACGTGGCGCGCGAATCGCATTAGGTGTCGTGGCCGTAGCCGCCGCCCTCGTCCTCTCGGGCTGCCGCCCAGCTAGCACCGGACCAAGCGATGAAGAGAAGGCGAGCGGGGAGGGCCTAGTCATCGGTTGGAGTCAGCGCGGCATCAGCGGCAGCGACTGGTGGAAGACGCTTGTCGAAGGAGGCGAATCGGCCGCCAAGGAAATCGGCGCCCGCATTGAGGTGCTCGACGCGAATGGTGACACCGTTCGGCAGAACGCCGACATTCAGACTCTCATCACGAAGGGCGTCGATGTGGTTGTCATCAACGCCAATGACCCGATCGGGGTCGGTGCCTCTATTGCCGCACTCAAGGACGCGGGCATCCCCGTCGTCACGGTGAACTCGAACCTTGACCCCTCACTCGTGCCTGACACCTTCTGCTACGTCGCGGAGGACCAGGAGGCCACCGGCGCGCTCGCCGGCGAGGTTGCGGGCAAGAAAGCAATCGAGAAGTTTGGCACGACAGGCGACATCAAGGTCGTCGGCATCGGCGGGTTTCCCGGCGACGTGATCAGCGATCTCCGCTTCAACGGTTTCAAGAAGGGCTTCGATTCGGTCGTAGGAGCACAAGCCGGCCTCAGCGTCAACGTGCTCGAAACGAAGTACGGCGAGTGGAAGCCCGACAAGGCGCTGGGCCCGATCCGCGACGTCGCCACCGCCAACCCCGACCTCAAGGTCGTGTACAGCATGAGCGACGTCATGAACGGCGGTGTCAAAGAAGGCCTCCAGCAGGCAGGACTGTGGGGCGACGGAATTATCCTCGCGAGCTACGACGGCGGCATGGTGTCGGTCAAGGAGATGATGGACAACCCTACCGGTCCGCTTCAGGCGACAGCGTCGAACCAGCCGTGGGACCAGGGTGCGACCGCCGTGAAGATGGCGCTCGCTGCATTCAATGATGACACCGCCCAGTGCCCAGACAAGACGCTGTACATCGACACCACCGTCATCACGCCGGAGAACGCTGAGCAGTACTACGTGCCGGCCGACACCTACGTGCGGGCATCCGACTAGGGGGTAACCCCGGCACCCAGAGTCGACACCGGTGCTCGCCTCTAGATAAGACGAGCGCCGGTGTCGACCTGAAAGAACTTTGCCACTCGACCACAAATGAGAGCGAACTGATGAGTCTCGACACCGACCGCCGCCAGGACGCACCAGAGGAGTTGCGGCTAGACGGCATCATGAAGGGGTACCTGGGGGTTCAGGCCCTGAAGGGGGTGAGCCTGAGTGTCAAACGCGGCGGCATCCATGCTCTCGCCGGCCAAAACGGCGCTGGAAAGTCGACGCTTGTGAAGATCCTCTCGGGGGCGGAGATCCCAGATGGCGGCGACATATACCTGGGCGGTGAGCTGCAGAAGTTCCGCGAACCGAGTGATGCCCAAAAGGCGGGCATTCACACTATCTACCAAGAACTGAGCCTCGTGCCGTCGCTCTCGGTCGCCGAAAACATCTTCCTAGGTGAGCTGCCGAAGAAGGTCGGCACCGTGGTGAACTGGCAAACAATGGCGGCCGAAGCCCGCAAGGCGCTCGCTCGCGTTGGGTTCGATCTCGATGTGAGACGAGCCGTATCCACCTTCTCCGTCGCGGAACAGCAGGCGGTCGAGCTGGCCAAGGCTCTACATAAGGACGCGCGCGTGCTGCTGCTCGACGAGCCCACCTCAACCCTTCCGCTGCCCGACGTGGACCGCCTGTTCACCGTGCTGCGCTCGCTCGCCGCGCAGGGAGTTACTCTCTTGTACATCTCGCATCGGATGGATGAGCTCTATTCGCTCTGCGATTCCGTCACCGTCCTCCGCGATGGCCGGAACGCAGCGAGCATCTCCATCGCCGATTCCACGCCAGCGGACGTCGTCACGGCCATGGTGGGCAAAAGCCTCGAGGGCTCCATAGCCGACGCGGCGCTCCGCGGCGAGCGCAGTCCACGACTCGGTTCCGGACGTCGCGACAAAATGCTGATGTCGGTCGCGGCCCTCGGTGAAAACGAGCGCGTCTCCGATGTTTCATTCGACCTGTACGAGGGCGAAGTGCTCGGAATCTCCGGACTGATCGGCAGCGGACAGTCCGAGCTAGCAGGCCTCCTAGCCGGAGCGCGCCACAAGGCACAAGGGCACATCCGATTCGACGGCAAGGACGTCGTATTTCACAACCCGCGGGATGCGATTAGGCGTGGCATCGGACTGCTTCCTCAGGATCGCAAGGCGCACGGATTCATCCCTGACATGGGAGTTGCAGGCAACATCACGCTCGCTAGCATGCCGATGTTCAGTCGGTTGAGCGTAATCAACAGGCGTCGCGAGAATAAGGTCGCCACGGACCTGGTGGCTCGCCTTGGCATGAAGGTGTCGAGCATCAATCAGCCGATGAAAACGCTCAGCGGAGGCACGCAGCAGAAGGGCATCCTCGCTCGGTGGCTCGCGCGATCGTCGCGCCTACTGATCTGCGACGAGCCCACTCGCGGCGTCGACGTCGGCGCCAAGGAGGACATGTACGAACTCATCCGCGACTTCGCTCGCGCCGGGGGCACCGTGATCATTTCAAGTTCGGAGATCACCGAGGCGATGATGTGCGACCGCGTACTGGTAATGGCCCGCGGGAAGGTGGTCGCCGAGTTCGACCACGACGCGATTGACCCGCATGGGCACGCCCTCGTGTCCCGATTCGCCTGACACGGCGAGCCCGAAGCGAACTTCTTACACCTGCGATAGGAAAGAAAATGTCCCAAAACACGTTCACCGCAGCACCCCCGCCCATCGAGTCGAAGCCGACTCTAACGCCGACGAATCGCTCCCGCGTCGTGGGCATCGCCAAGCGGCTCCTGCCCAAAAGCTACTTGATTCTCGTGCTCGTCGCGATCATCATCATCGGCTACTACGTCTCGGCCGACTTCCTCACAATCCGGAATGCAGAGAATGTCATCGCCGCCGCGTCCATCGTCGCCGTCCTGGCAGTCGGCCAGTTCTTCGTCATTCTCACCGGTGGAATCGACCTGTCGGTGGGGTCGACCATGGCAATGTCGACGGTGATCATCGCGCTCACTCTTCAAACCGGGCTGAACGCGGGGGCCTCGGCAGCCTTCACTCTCGGGTGCTGCGCCTTCGCGGGGCTGATCAACGGTGTACTCGTCGTATGGCTCCGAATCCCGCCTTTCATCGCAACCCTCGCGATGATGAGTGCGATCAAGGGATTCAGCTACGTCATCCAGTCGACGAGCCTCATCCAAATCTTTAACCAAGACTTCATCAGCGCGTTCTCCCGCGGATCTGCGCTCTTCGTTCGCAACCCGGTACTGATCTTCGTCATCGTCGCGATTATCGCGGCCCTCGTGGCCAAGTTCACGACCTTCGGGCGTTCCCTCTACGCGATCGGCGGCAATCCCGAGGCGGCACGCCTCTCGGGGCTTCCCGTGGCCCGCAACCTCCTGATCACCTATACGCTGTCCGGCCTGCTGGCGGGGTTGGCCGGACTGATCGCCGCCGCGCAGCTGCAGCAGGGCAGTTCGCTCATCGGTGTGGGCTACGAACTGGACGCAATCGCGGCGGTTGTCGTCGGCGGCGCTTCCCTGATGGGCGGCAAGGGAGACCCTGTGAGCGCCGTCATCGGTGTGTTCGTTCTCGCCACGATTATCAATGTGATGAACCTCGTCGGCATCTCCTCGGAGCCGCAACTCCTGATCAAGGGCGCGGTCATTATTGTCGCGGTCTTCCTCTCAAGCGCGGGCGGCGTCCAGCGAATTTCAAATTCCTTCAGTTCGCGGTTCGGCCGGTCGGCCGTGTCTGCACGCGCCTGATCAACATTGGACCTGGACGAGAAACGGAAAGAGGGGGTCATGCAGGGCGACAACTCGGGCAATGGCCGACGAGGAGTGCGGATGACCGACGTCGCGCGCCTGGCAGGTGTATCCCACCAGACCGTCTCGCGGGTCGTCAACACCCCGGATAGGGTGTCGCCGGCAGTTCGTGAGCGAGTCGAGTCGGCAATCCGAAGGCTGCGATACCGGCCGAATCCGTCGGCTCGTGCACTCGCGACCCGGTCATCCCGGATCATCGGGATTGTGAGCGTAGGTCTCGCGCAGTACGGACCGTCCGTGACCCTCACCGGGATCGTGGACGGGGCCAAACGGGCAGGGTACTCGGCCAACCTCGTCACGCTTGCCGATGTCGACCGTGCACACATGCGCTCAGCGCTCGATCACCTGGTTACGGCCAACGTAGACGGGATAGTCATCATCGCGCCCATCGAGGCCGCGATCCACTCGATTGAAGGAATGGCAATGGGAGTGCCGCTCGTCGTCTTCGAGCCTGGCGCACACGAGGGTACCTCCAACGTCGGCACAGATGAGGCGACCGGAGCGGCGGATGCGACACGCCACCTGCTCGAGCTCGGCCATCAGACCGTTCATCATGTCTGTGGACCCGCGGGATGGCTGGGGGCGGCCGCACGACGACGGGGGTGGGCCGGCGAGCTGATCGCCGCGGGGCGGACGATCCCAGAGCCGATTGTGGGGGACTGGACCGCGGTCTCCGGGTACGCCGCGGGGCTTGTGATTGCCGACGATCACACGGTTAGCGCTGTGTTTGTCGCCAATGACCAGATGGCACTCGGCGTGATGAAGGCTCTTGAGGAGCGTGGTCTTAAGGTTCCTGATGACGTGAGCGTCGTCGGTTTCGATGACGTTCCGGAGAGCCGCTTCTGCATTCCCGCTTTGACCACCATGAGCGTCGACTTCGAGAGGGTCGGCAGGCTCGCGGTCGACAGCATCTTGAGCATGATCGGCAACCTCGACAGCCAGTTCGTCCGCCACGTCGTTCCCGAACTCGTGCTTCGTTCCAGCACGGCACCACCGCCAATGAGTCGTTGCACCGCCCACGGGGCATCGACGGGAACTCCGCACGTCCAAACCACCACAACAAGGGAGAAGACCCCATGACCACCAGGCAACTCGGTTCCACACCACTGCAGGTTTCGTCCATCTGCGTCGGCACGAGCGCGCTCGGGAGCTTCCCGGCGCAGTACGGCTATGAGGTCAGCGACGACACGGCGGTCGAGACCATCGCGAGAGTATTCCAGGGGCCATTCAACTTCATCGACACCTCGAACGAGTACGGCGGCGGCAACAGCGAGAAGCGAATCGGCCGCGCAATCCGCGAGAACGGGGGAGTTCCCGAAGGATTCGTCATAGCGTCGAAGGTCGACCCGCTGCCGGGCTCAAGCGATTTCTCCGGGGACCGGGTGCGCCGGTCGGTCGAAGAGAGTCTCGAACGCCTCGGACTCGACGCGCTGCAACTCGTTTACCTGCACGACCCGGAGAAAATCACTTTCGAAGAGGGTGTCGCGCCGGACGGGCCGCTCGCGGCCCTCATCGACCTCCGAGACCAGGGGGTCATCGCCCACCTCGGTGTCGCCGGCGGTCCGATCGACCTCGAACTGCAGTACCTCGCCACTGAAGCATTCGACGCCGTCATCAGTCACAACCGGTACACACTCGTCGAGCAGTCGGCCGAGCCGCTGCTCGACGACGCGAATGCCCGTGGAGTAGCTTTCATCAACGCTGCTCCGTTCGGCGGCGGGATGCTCGTCAAGGGCCCCAAGGCAGTTCCCCGCTACTGCTATGCCCCGGTGGGTCAGGCGACGCTGAATCGGGTGACCGACATGGAGCGCCTGTGCACGGAATTCGGTGTGTCCCTCGCTGCCGCGGCGCTTCAATTCTCCGTGCGTGACGAGCGCGTCACGTCCACGATCGTGGGCATGTCGGAGCCGGCCCGGGTCGATCAGACGGTCGACCTGCTGAACATCGACATCTCCGATGAGTTGTGGGATGCGCTCCTGCCGCTTGCACGAGTCGGGCGCAACGGAGTCGAAGCGGTCGCGGCCTAGCGCCGTCGCCAATAGAGGCAGGAAGGAATCACTGTGAAGATCAAGAAAAACCCGGAACGCGTCGATGTCGTCATCGTCGGTGCTGGCGCGGGCGGGGCAACTGCGGCGAAGGTGCTCACCGAGGCGGGGCTGCGCGTCGTCGGACTCGAGCGCGGGCCCTGGCTGAAGCCAGAGCACGCGTCGGGCGATGAGCTCAAGTACCTGAACCGCAATTTCATCTGGCAGGACCCCAAGCTCAAGCCCCGCACTTACAGGCAGAACGACAGCGAAGAAGCAGTCGTCACGAACTTCTCCGCGACACCACAAGTCGTCGGCGGCGGCACCACCCACTGGGGTGGAATGGTGCCGCGGATGACCGCCAGCGACTTCAAACTGCGGTCCCTGCACGGCGACGTTCCCGGCGCGAGCCTCGTGGACTGGCCGATCAACTACGACGAACTTGAGCCGTACTACACGCGCGTCGAATGGGAATTTGGCACCTCGGGCCTCGCCGGAGCAAATCCCTGGGAGGGTCGTCGCAGCCGCGGTTATCCGACCAAACCGTCGCCGCTCAGCCAGATCGGCCGCACATTCGCGACCGCGATGGACAAGCTGGGCCACAACTCGTTTCCCATGCCGCAGGGCATGGTCACTGAGCCCTACCGGGGTCGCCAGCCCTACAGCGAGAACGGGTTCTGGCAGCAGTATCCAGATCCGGGCACTGGAAAGTCATCGGTACTCATCAGCTTCATCCCCGACGCCATCTGCACCGGACTGTACGACCTGCGGTCGGACTGCTATGTGCACGAGGTCCTGGTGGGCCCCGACGGTAGGGCAACTGGCGTTCGCTACGAGGACGAAGAGGGCAACGAGTGGGTGCAGGAGGCGAATGCGGTCATTGTTTGTGCCGGTGGAATCGAGACACCACGTCTTCTTCTGATGTCGAAGTCGGCGCTGTTCCCCGACGGCCTCGCCAACACCAGCGGGCAAGTCGGCAAGAACGCCACCTTCCATCAGTACTCCTTCTCGGTAGGACTGTTCGACCGTGACCTCCGCGATCCGCTGTACGGCTGGTCGGGCCATTACATGAGTGGATGCTCATTCGACTTCTATGAGACCGACGAGAGCCGGGGGCACATCCTCGGTTCATTGATCTTCCCGTCAAACATCGGGCACCCAGTCAACTGGAGCTTCCCGGGGCGTCCGAGCTGGGGGTTGGCGGCCAAGGACGCTGATCGGAAACTCTTCAACCACACCATGAAGATAGGGATTCTCCTTCACGACCTACCCGTGGAAAGCAACCGCGTCGACCTCGACCCAACCGTTAAGGACGCGTGGGGGCTTCCCGTGGCACGGATCACGCACACGCCTCATTCCAACGACTTCGCGCAGGAGAAGTGGCAGGTGAAAAAGAACGGCGAGATTCTGGAGGCGGCCGGGGCGAGCAAGATCGTCCCCGTGAATATGGAGCGAATCACCGGGAACACTTCCCACGAGCTCGGAACTGCACGCATGGGCGACGACCCCGCGGCATCCGTTGTCGACCGCTGGTGTCGCGCTCACGACGTGCCGAACCTGTACGTGTTCGACGCGAGCTTCTTCCCAACCGCGACAGGCATCAACCCGGCGCTAACGATCATGGCCAACGCCTGGCGCTGTGCCGACCGGATCATCCAGGTCGACGCGCGCGGCTGGACCGCGGACTGACCAACACGAGAACAGGAGCAGCACATGGGACAGGCAGAGTGGGTAACCGTACCCATCGCGACGCGCGACGTCGAAGGACCGATTTACCTTAGTCAGGACGAGTGGGACACCGTCGAAGCGGCGACCGCCCGCATCATCCCCACCGACCACCACCCCGGGGCACGCGAAGCACGCGTCGTGCGATTCATCGACCGCATGCTCGCGGGCACCCAATTCGTGTTCCCAGCAGCGGATGGCATTGGATTCCTGAAGATGACCGGGCGGGAGGAGGCGGCGTGGGCCGAGCGGATCGAGGCCCGGCGAGAGCTATATCGCAACGGGATGCTCGAGCTCGACGAGCTCGCGAAGGTCGACTTCGGTGCGCGCTTCATCAGCCTCAGCGACGAGGATCAGGACAAGGTGCTCGAGAAGCTCTCCGGTCAGCCAAAGCCAGAGCCGTTCACCTTCGATGCGCCGGAGGATGATGGACGAGTCGGGGCGCCGGCGGGCAATCAGCCGGTGAGCGAAGACTTCCTCTCCTTTTTCCCGCTCTTGGTGCTCAACACCAGACAGGGTTTCTACGGTGACCCGGTGTACGGAGGAAACGAAAACCGCATCGGGTGGGCGGTCATCGGATTCGACGGACCGGCCACGCTCAAGTCGACCATGGACGGCAGCTACACGACATTGAAGTACATGATCCCCGAGGCACACTGGCCATACGAGCGTCATCCGGAGGTGCTCCGGTACCGGCGACCGTAGAACACCATCGCCCGCTAGAGTTCGGCGGACTCCGGCTCCCTCAGGACTGACGCATAATTGGGGAATCATCGAGCCGTTCGCGAAAACTGAGGGGAGTGATCATGAGCACCCGCGCCGCTTCTAGATCACATACCCCCCGGATGGTCGACGTTGCCAAGCTGGCTGGCGTCTCCCAACAGACCGTATCGCGCGTCGTCAATGGCGCCGAGAACGTCGCCCCCGAAATCCGCGAACGAGTCGGACTCGCGATCGAGCAGCTGCGCTACCGCCGTAACACAGCGGCAGCGGCGCTCGCCAGCAACCGAACGATGAACCTGGGCGTCGTCAGCTACGCTCTCTCGGTGCACGGACCCTCGGTCGCCCTTTTCGGCATCTCGGAACAGGCCAGGGTGAACGGCTACTCGACACGCCTCGTCACGCTGGATGCCCTCGACCGGGCCAGCATTCGCGCGGCCCTGAGCGAATTGTCCGGCAACGAGGTTGACGGCATCATCGTGCTCGCCCCGCTCTATGCGGCGATCGAGGTCCTTCGAGGCCTGGACGCCGAACTGCCTGTGGTCACTTTTGAGCAGGGATCGCCGGCAAGCTCGACGAGCGTGTCGATCGATGAGGTTCTCGGCGCGCGGCTCGCCGTCCGCCACCTCCTCGAACTAGGCCACGAGACGGTGTGGCACGTAGAGGGGCCCGGCGGCTGGATGGCCTCGGACGCCCGGCGCAGGGGCTGGGCGGAGGAGCTCTCCCAGAACGGCCGCGTTCTGCCTCCCACGGTGCTGACCGACGACTGGAGCACGGCCGAGGGATACCGCGCCGGCCTCAAGCTCTCGGACACGCCGGAAGTGACGGCCGTGTTCGCAGCCAGCGACGCTTTCTCCCTCGGGGTACTCAAGGCGTTCGACGAACGGGGCATCACCGTTCCCGGCCAGGTCAGCGTCGTCGGCTTCGATGACCTCGCCGAGGCCCGGTTCTTCAAGCCGTCCCTGACGACCGTGTTCCTCGATTTCGAGGAAATCGGTCACCTTGCCGTCGAGCGCATCCTGGCGATGATGCGCGGGGAAGAGTCGGCAGTGATCCCCCTGATCCGGCCGCGTCTGCTGGTGCGCGACAGCACCGCGATGCCTCCGTCGTCCTAATTCGGGGGGCCGTGGCGCTTCATGGTTGAGCCGGGGACGTTCTCGATAGGCGCCCAATCAACGTGGTGCCGGTTCTTGCTTGGAACCGCATCGGGTGCCATTTCCAGCGCGAAAAGTACCACGTGCACGAGGAAACGAAGATGAGAGCGAGTGACGGGAATCGAACCCGCACTACCAGCTTGGGAAGCTGGAGTTCTGCCATTGAACTACACTCGCGCGCCGCATCGCCGCGGGGCCTCCAGCAATCGTAG
>JAODMM010000039.1 GCA_025465015.1 Cryobacterium sp.
AGAGCCAAGGCGTTGCCGGTGTTGCCGCTCGTGCCCTCGACGATGGTGCCGCCAGGTTGAAGTTCTCCAGCCGCCTCGGCGGCATCGATGATGGAAACGCCGATACGGTCCTTCACACTCCCCGCGGGATTGTAGAACTCAAGCTTGGCCAGCACGGTGGCCGCCGATCCGTCAATGATGCGGTTCAGCCGTACCAGCGGGGTCCCGCCTACGGCCCGGGTGATATCAGTAAAGATTCTTGCCGGCATCAGGGCACCTTTCGCTGTGGGTTCGTAACCTCGTTCAGCCTAGAGCCACACAGCGTGCCCGAGCGAGTGCGTTAGATTCCATGAATGCCCCCCATTCCAGGCGATACTGCTCACCCGTCCACCGTTGCGGAGATTCGCCGGTATTCGGCAGAGATGCTCGCCAGCGCGGGCATCGGCGATGCCGAGGTGGACGCGGACCTCCTCATCGGCCATGTTCTGGGTGCCAGCCGTGGCCGGGTCCAGGCGGCCGGGATCATGGGGACACGGTTGAGTGAAGCAGAGGCTGCAGCCATCCTCAGTCTGCTCCGGCGGCGGGTGGCGCGTGAGCCTGTGCAGCACATCACAGGGCGCGCGCCCTTCCGTACCCGCGAGTTGTCGGTGGGTCCCGGAGTATTCGTTCCCAGGCCCGAGACCGAGCAGGTCGCGCAGCTCGCGATTGATGCTCTCCAGGCGCTTCCCGATGCGGCGCCGGTGGCCGTCGACCTCGGCACAGGTAGCGGTGCGATCGCCCTGGCAATGGCGACCGAGGTGCCCAACTCCCGGGTCTGGGCGGTGGAGAACTCGCCGGAGGCTTTCGAGTGGACCCGCCGGAACTTCGCCGAGGCGAACCTGGAGAATGCGACCCTTGTCTTCGGGGACCTCGCGGAGGCGCTCGCTGAACTGGATGGTTCCGTCTCGGTGGTCATCTCCAACCCGCCCTATATCCCGGCGGATGCGATTCCCCGTGACCCGGAGGTGCGCCTGTTCGACCCGCCTCCTGCCCTCTACGGCGGCGCCGACGGGCTGGATGTCGTGCGACAAGTGTCAACCCGAGCACTCAAACTGCTGCGTCCAGGCGGAACACTCGTCCTCGAGCACGGGGAACTGCAGGGTGCCGAGATCCGGTCTCTCCTCGCTGCCGACGGTTGGCGGGCGACGGCCACGCACCGCGATTACACAGCCCGCGATCGGGCGACGACGGCCGCCCGACCCTGAGACGGACGCGCCGGATTCCATCGCGTGGGGCTGCGCGCGCCCAGTCTCCCTCCATCCCGCTGCAGTAGAATCGGGCCGATGACAAGGATCTACAACTGCTCGGTCGAGGCGGAGTACACGGCCGGCATGAGGCTTGCGCGTTCGGCGATCGGCCGGGGTGCGCTCGTTGTCATCCCCACAGACACTGTGTACGGGGTCGCCGCGGACGCCTTCAGTTCCGAAGCTGTGGAGCGTCTGCTTGAGGCGAAGGGCCGTGACCGGTCATCGCCGCCTCCGGTTTTGATTCCCGGCATCCCCACCCTCGATGCCCTGGCCACCGACATCGCTGAGCCGGTTCGTCACCTCGTCGCCCGGTTCTGGCCGGGGGGCCTCACCGTCCTGCTGAAGGCCCAACCATCACTGGCTTGGGATCTCGGTGAGACACGGGGAACGGTGGCTCTGCGGATGCCGAGCAACAAGGTGGCGCTCGACCTTTTGTCCGAGACCGGTCCCTTGGCGGTCTCCTCCGCTAATCGCACCGGCAGCCCGTCGGCCATCGACGTCCACGGCGCCGAGGACATGCTCGGGAACAGCGTCGCGGTCTACCTCGACGGGGGAGTGGCGGGGCTTGATTACGAGCCGATCGGTGACCGCCCCGGCGACACGTCTTCGACGATCGTCGATGCCACACGGTTCGCCACCAACGGCGGGAAGATACACATCGTCCGGAACGGTGTGATCTCGCGCGCGGCCATCCACGAGGTCATCGGTGACGCGCTGGCGCCACCGGCGCAGTCCGTGGACTCCGACGAAGCAGCAGCCGGCTAACCGATGACCCTATTCGTCCTGCTTGCCCTGGTATCCGCGGTCGTCACTTTCGGACTCTCGATCGTGGTGCTGAAAGTGAGCCATCGTTACCGCCTCTATCCCAAAATCCGGGAGCGGGATGTGCACAGCCGACCTACCCCGCGACTGGGCGGCATCGCAATGTTCCTCGGGATCATCGCCGCATTCGGCGTGTCATACCTGATCGCATCCGCGTTCGCCCCACTGCGGCTGATCTTCGCGAACCCGCAGCAGATTCTCGCCATCCTCGGCGGGGCACTGCTCATCGTTCTCCTCGGCGTCGCCGACGATCTCTGGGACCTCGACTGGATGACAAAGCTCGCGGGGCAGTTCATTGCCGCCGGCCTCGTGGCCTGGCAGGGCGTCCAGATCTACTCCCTGCCGATTGGGGGCCTGACTGTGGGATCAGGCTGGATGTCGATCGTCATCACGGTCGTCGCCATTGTGCTGGTGATGAACATGATCAACTTCATCGACGGCCTCGACGGGCTCGTCGCCGGGGTCGCCCTCATCGCCAACGGAGTGTTCTTCCTCTACAGCTACCTGCTGGTGCGGGACACCTCGCCCACCAACTACTTCAACCTCGCCTCACTCATCGCCGCCATTCTCGTCGGTGCCTGCGTCGGGTTCCTCCCCCTCAACTGGCACCCGGCCAAACTGTTCATGGGTGACGCCGGCGCGCTCTTGGTCGGTCTGCTGATGGCGACCTCTGCCATCGCCATCACCGGACAGGTCGACCCGAGCGCCGTCAACCGGTCGCAGTTGTTCCCGGCCTTCATCCCCATCCTGTTGCCCGTGGCGATCCTGATCATTCCGCTTCTGGACTTCGGTCTCGCCGTGTTCCGGCGCGTGCGAGCGGGCAAATCGCCCTTCAGCGCCGACCGAAAGCATCTGCACCACCGGCTCCTCGACATGGGCCACTCGCACTTACATGCT
>JAODMM010000048.1 GCA_025465015.1 Cryobacterium sp.
TGCCTTGTCGGCAGCACGATGTGCGTTGGCCTCGCCCTTGACCTCTGATTTGTTCTTCAGGGGACCAATGACCATGACCATGTTTCGACCGTCGATGGTCGGGGTCGATTCAACTGAACCGAACTCCGCGACATCCTCGGCAAATCTCTGGAGCAGACGCACGCCCTGGTCGGGGCGGGACTGCTCGCGCCCACGGAACAAGATCATGGCCTTGACCTTGTCGCCGGCCTTCAGGAAGCCCTCAGCGCGCTTGCGCTTGGTTTCGTAGTCGTGCTTGTCAATCTTGAGACGGAAACGAACCTCTTTCAGGATCGTGTTCGCCTGGTTGCGCCGGGCCTCTTTGGCCTTCTGCGCAGCCTCGTACTTGAACTTGCCGTAGTCCATGATCTTGGCAACCGGCGGCTTGGAGTTGGGGGCAACCTCGACGAGGTCAAGGTCCGCCTCCTGTGCCAGCCGCAGGGCGACATCAATCGACACGACCCCGATCTGTTCACCGGCGGGGCCGACGAGACGAACTTCAGGGACGCGGATACGGTCATTTGTACGGGGATCGCTGATGCGTCTTCTCCTCTAACTAAAGCTTCGTGGCTGCCACGGACGACGGATGCCGCCCGGACGCGAAGAGAGGAAAATCGCGTGCGTTCCTGCTCGCGAAACACTTCGCAAGCCACACACGGCACCCTGTCTACCGACGCGTTGCTGGGGACCAGCGCCGCGACGGCGGAGTGCAAACAACCCGGTAACCTTTATGAAGCGGTCAAGCGCGGGTGGGAGATTCTCCACTTTCGTACCGAGACTTACGCCTCGGAGCCCGGATGAGTCTAGCAGAGGATGACAGTGAGCAACAGTTACGAGCCGAATGAGACTTCGGGGGCAGCCGCCCAGGCTGCCCGGGACATCGCAGATGTGGCGGCAGTTGAGGTCATCACGACCGCTGCAGTGCACCTGATGAGCGCAGCCGCAGTCAAGTGCGGTCTTGCCGACGACCCTGCCGAACAGACGGATCTCGACGAAGCACGCAAGCTGATCACCGCCCTCGCCGGCCTCGTGACGGCATCCGCCCCAGACATCGCCGACATGCACGCGCGGAGCCTTCGTGACGGGCTGCGCTCCCTCCAGTTGGCCTTCCGGGAGGCATCCCCCATCCCCGACGCCATCGGCCAAGGGCCTGGGGAGAAGTACACGGGCCCGGTCACCTAAGCCTCACCGGGCTCACGCAGGCGGACCGGCAGCCCAATCCGGCACGGAATGGGCTGCCGGGCGCTGCTGCGTAGGCTCCCCGGGTATGCGAGAACGAATTCCGAGCCGGGTAGGGGTTCCCCGATCCTGAGGCACGGCCAGTAGGCCGAAACGACAGCACCGCCCCGGTGCAGATCAGCTCTGGCAGCGCGGGCACCAGTAGGTGTCGCGCAGTTCCAGCTCGTTGCGGCCGAGTCGTCCCTTCTGGACCCGGGTGCCGCAACGCCGACAGGGCTGGCCGTCCCGCGAGAACACCCAAGCCTGCATCCCCCGGCGGGCATTGCCCGTTGTGATTCGCTCCGAGCGGTCCTTGTTGGCGTGAATCAGACGGTGGGCCAGGTCGATCATGCCGGGAAGGTCAGCCACCTCCCCGACAGATCTCGTGGGCAGCACGCCGCGGAGGAAGCACAGCTCGTTGACGTATTCGTTGCCAAGCCCGGCGAGGTTGCGCTGGTCGGCGAGCGCAACCGCTATCGTCCGGTGGGGCTGCTCCTCGAGCCGGCTGAGGGCCTCTGTGGCGTCCCAGTCGGCTCCAAGAAGGTCGGGACCCAGGTATCCCAGTTCCTCAGCCTCCCGTGGTATCGGTAGCACCTCCAGGATGCCCAGCTCGAATCCCACCGCCACCCAGTCGGCCGTCGCGAGAATGGCCCTGGCCTGGTGGGCCGGCCGCCTCCAGCGGGTTCCGTGCCGGTACAGGTGCCAGGATCCCTCCATCTTCAGGTGCGAGTGGATGCTCGCCTCTCCCACGCGGATGAGGAGGTGCTTGCCGCGGCTGACCACCTCATGCACCCGATGGCCGGTGAGATCGACCGTTGCGTAGGCCGGGACACGGATGTCGCACCGCGTCAGTATCGCGCCATGGAGCGCGGAGTCAAGTGTGCGTGCGGTCAAGTAGACCGTGTCTCCCTCAGGCACCCGACTACCCCCGCAACCGCAAGCCGCGCGGTGTGGCGCTGAAGCCGGCCGCTTGAAGCGCGCTGCCGAGGGCCGTGCCGATGATGAATGCTCCGTTCACAGTCTCGACCGCGAGCTTCGCCATCCCTCCCCCGGCTACGATCCCCGCAACGGATGCCGCAGCTGCGGCCAGGTGCTCTTCGTCGTCGACGAAGGCGAGCACCGACTTACCCCCGCGTTCAAGGTAGAGGACGAGTTCGCCGTCGACGAGGACGACGAGGGCCCCCGCCTTCCGTCCTGGCCGGTGGGTCGTGCCCTCTGGTGGTTTCGGCCACGGCAGGAGCGCGCCGTAGGCATTGGCCGGATCGGTAGCTGCCAGGGTCGTGACCACGCCCGATTCAACGGCCGGCTCTGCAAGGGATCGCATCCGGTCAATGGTTCCCGACGCGGCGAACTGCGCAGCACCCAGGCCTTCGATGAAGTAGCCACGCCGGCAGCGCCCGATCTCCTCGAAGCCGCTGAGGGTACGGTAGACCAGGGCGAAGCCTCCCGGGACACCCTCACTCACGACCGATCCCCGTGTGACGACACCGTAGCGCTCGAGCAGTGTCTCCCCGAGCGCGTGCGCTCTCCGGGTCGCTGACTCGTCGGGGAGGGGCAGGATTGACCAGCGCCCGGACACCGTGGGTGGCCCGGTTCGAGACGGCAGTGTCGGCCGGGGAAGAGCCCGCCCGCGGTGCAGACGAGCTCGAGGGGCGGACCGCGCAGGTTTGTGGGCCGTGCTCCCGCTGGAGAGGAGGGAACGGACCGGGGCGAAGGTATCGTTGTTGATCAGCCCTGCCCAGACCAGGTCCCAGAGCGCTGTGGCGAGGGCGGCGTCGTCCTGGCTGCCCACGGCGTCGGCGAGTTGGCGGAAGAAGAAGGCTCCGCCGTTGCCGAGCGTTGCGAGTATTTCCTGCTGAAGCGGCGTGGTTTCACCTGCGGGAGCCTGCGGCAGGGTGAGCGCCGCCGTGTCGGCCAGATGCATGCTGATCCATCCGTCGTTGCCGGCGAGCGACCCGCTGCCCGCCCACAGCACCTCACCTGTCGCCGTGAGTTCGTCCAGCATCGCGGGACTGTAGTTCCTCACTCGCGCGGGCAGAACAAGCGATTCCCACGCGGAGGCCGGGATGCGTGCACCCTCAAGTTGTTCGATAACGGATGCCACCCCGTCAACGCCGCGCAGCCGCCCACTCACGTGCTGCCAGAGCGGCAAGAACCGTCCAGCAGTGACCTGGTCGACGGGCTCAACCTCGTGCCGGAGCGCGGCGAGCGAACGGCGGCGCAGACGTCGCAGAACCTCGGCGTCGCACCACTCGCTCCCGGCGCCGTGCGGACGGAATTCTCCCTCGACGATGCGGCGGGAGTCCACCAGGCGCCGGAGAGCGACCTGGGCGACAGCAGTCCCGAGGCCGAAGCGCTCAGCGACGTCGTTGGCAGTGAACGGACCGTGGGTGCGGGCGTAGCGGCTCACGAGGTCACCGAGCGGATCGGGAACCGACTCCGTGAAGGCCACCGGGACGCCGACCGGCAGCGGAACCCCGAGGGCGTCACGCAGCCGGTTGGCGTCTTCGATCGCAGCCCACCATTGGCGACCCGCGAAAGCAACGGGGATCACCCGTCGCGCCTGTGCCAGGGCGAGGAGTTGGTCCTGGGCGTCGACCGGCACGTCGGGACTGAGCCGGGCGGCAACCTCCGCGGTGGTCAGGGGTCCCAAACCGCGAAGAAGGTCGGCGATCCCCTCTGTGCCGCGTGCCCGACGGTCGTCGGCGAGGCGCTGCAGCTCGAGTTCAGTCTGCTCAATGACCTTGGGGTCGAGCATCTCGCGCAGCTCCACCCTTCCGAGAAGCTCGGCGAGGAGGCCCGAGTCAATGGAGAGCGCTGCCGCCCGGCGTTCGGCGAGCGGAGAGTCTCCCTCGTACATGAAGGCGGCGACATAGCCGAAGAGGAGGGTGGCCGCGAACGGACTCGCGGTGTCCGTCGTCACATCGACGATCCGCACGGCGCGACTGGCGATCTGTCGGGCCAGCTCAGCGAGCGCCGGAAGGTCGTAGACGTCCTGCAGGCATTCCCGCACGGTCTCCAGAATGATCGGGAAAGTGGGGAAGTTGCGTGCGACGTCCAATAGTTGGGATGCCTTCTGCCGCTGCTGCCAGAGCGGAGACCGGGTACCCGGGTTGTACCGGGGCAGGAGTAAGGCGCGAGCTGCGCACTCACGGAACCGGGACGCGAACAACGCTGAGCCGCCCACCTCATCGGTTACGAGCTGTTCCAGCTCACCGGGTTCGAACACGAAGAGTTCACCGCCGGGCGGATCAGCCTCTGTGTCGGGGATGCGCACGACGATGCCATCGTCACTGGCGACGGCGCCCCCGTCGATTCCGAAGCGTTCTCGCACGCGGGCCGCCACGGCGAGCGCCCACGGCGCATGAACCTGCGCCCCATACGGTGAGTGAAGGACAACCCTCCAGTCCCCCAGTTCGTCGCGGAATCGTTCGACCACGAGGGTTCGATCGGAGGGGAGATGCCGGGTCGCGGCCTGCTGTTCCTCGAGGAAGGCCAGCAAGTTCGTGGTGGCCCGGTCATCGAGCCCTCCTTCGGCGCACCGCGCCCTCGCTTCATCGGGGCTCGCGCCTGAAATCTCGCGCACGAACGCACCCACCGCGCGGCCGAGTTCTGCGGGTCGGCCCAGGCTATCGCCCTTCCAGAACGGGAGGCGGCCCGGCTCTCCGAACGCGGGCACGACAAGTACGCGGTCGTGGGTGATCTCCTGAATGCGCCAGCTGGTGGCACCGAGCGCGAAGACGTCCCCCACGCGGGATTCGTACACCATCTCCTCATCGAGTTCACCGACCCGGCGACCGGTGACCTGCTCGCCGCCGACCATGAACACACCGAACAGGCCTCGATCGGGGATGGTCCCACCACTGGTCACCGCGAGACGCTGGGCACCTGGGCGGCCGGTCAGGGTTCCCGCGTCACGGTCCCAGACGATGCGCGGTCGAAGCTCAGCGAACTGATCGGAAGGGTACCGGCCCGCCAGGAGGTCAAGCGTCGCCTCGTACGCCGAACGCGGAAGACCCGCGAACGGTGCGCTCCGGCGCACCGTCTCGAACCAGACCTCGGCATCCATCGGCTCAAGGGCGACCGCCGCGACGGTCTGCTGGGCGAGAATGTCGAGCGGGTTCGCCAGGACAGCCATTGACTCGATCTCTCCGCGAACCATGCGCTCGGCTGCGACTGCACAGTGGATGAGATCGGCCCGGTGTTTCGGGAAGATCACCCCGCGGGACACCTCTCCCACCTGATGCCCGGCCCGCCCGACGCGCTGGAGCCCGCTCGCCACAGACGGAGGAGACTCCACCTGAACGACGAGGTCGACGGCGCCCATGTCAATGCCGAGCTCCAGGCTGGAAGTTGCAACGACACATCGCAGTCGGCCCGATTTCAGGTCGTCTTCGATCATGGCTCGCTGCTCTTTGCTGACCGATCCGTGGTGCGCCCTAGCCAACAGCGTTTCTGTTTCGCCGCTTTGTCCGCTTTGTCCGCTTTGTCCCATCATGTCCGCCGGCGTGCGCGCCGGCGCGGCGGGGAGAGCGGGCGCGATCGGTACGGCGGGAAGAGCGGGCGCGATCAGTGCGGGGGGGACGAACGACGCGGCGGAGACGAACGAGGTCAATCCGGTGCCTACGGGCGCGGGGACAGCGACCGGGACGGCTGCCATCCGCTCGGCGTAGATTTCATTGAACCGCGCTGTGAGCCTCTCCGCCAATCTCCGGGAGTTAGCGAACACGATGGATGATGAGTGCTGGAGCACCTGCTCCACGATTGCCTCTTCCACGTGTGGCCAGATCGAACCGGCCTGAGGCACAGCGGCGGCGGCAGAGCCCTCGCGCGGCGGTGCGGCGCCGAGCTGGCTCATATCGTCGACGGGGACCACGACGCGGATGTCGAAGCGTTTCTGGGCGGGAGGCGCGACGATCTCGACCGGGGACTGCCCGCCGAGGAACCGGGCGATCTCACCGAGTGGACGCACCGTTGCGGAGAGTCCGATGCGCTGCGCTGGAGCGGGCAGCAGGGCGTCAAGCCGTTCAAGAGAGACCGCAAGGTGTGCCCCTCGCTTGGTGGCAGCGACTGCGTGGATCTCGTCGATGATGACGGTGTCGACGGTGCGCAAGGATTCCCGGGCGGCCGACGTGAGCATGAGGAAAAGCGATTCGGGTGTGGTGATGAGGATCTCGGGCGGCGTCTTCACCAGCGCGCGGCGGTCTGCTGCAGGAGTATCACCCGAGCGGACGCCCACACCGACGTGAGGCGGTTCAACGCCGAGCCGGAGCGCTGTCTGCGTGATGCCCACGAGCGGCGCGCGAAGATTGCGCTCGACGTCAACACCGAGCGCCTTGAGCGGGGAGATGTAGAGGACCCGTGTTCCGGAACGTTCGCCCGGCAACGCGGCACCGCTGCCAGCGGCAGTGGTCGAAGCGGCAGTCGCCAGACGATCGATCGCGAAAAGGAACGCCGCAAGAGTCTTGCCCGACCCCGTCGGCGCGACGACTAGGGCGTGCGCTCCGCGGGAGATGGCCT
>JAODMM010000059.1 GCA_025465015.1 Cryobacterium sp.
TCGAAGACGAAGTCCTCCATGCCCATGGAGCCGCGGCGGCTCTCGATGTTCGACTTCACGCGCTTCTCGAAGCCGGCGTAGGAGTGGATGACGTACCACTTGCCGGGCATGAAGCGAAGCTCCTTACGGAACTCGTCGTAGGGGTCCGCCGGGGTGTCGTCAGCGTCAGCGGAAGCGGTGTCGTCAGCGGAGATCGTGGCGATCTCGTCGATGAGCGACGAGTCGGAGGCGTCGATGACCGCGGAGGTCCTGGTCCCCTCGGAGGAGACCACGTCTTCTTGTTCGTCCTCGACGGCTTCGGCTGCGGCTTCCGCTTCGTCGAAGGAATCGATGTCGAGCGCGTCATCGACGAGGGCATCAGCTTCAGGGTCGACGGCGTCTACAAGGGCATCGATGGCAGCATCGAGGTCTTCCAGCTGGTCGTCATTGTCGTCGATGACGTGCAGGGCGCTGTGCTCTGCAGGCTCGACAGCGCGTTCCTGCGCGGAGAGGGTGTTACCCTCCTGCGCCTCGTCTTCGTTGGAGGACTGCTCGGCCGCGGGAGCCCAGTCGACGTCGTCGCGATTCGTCTCAGACACTAAATCTCAATCCTTCTTATGTTGCATGGGGCACGAGTACCGGACCGTACGGCGTGCCGTGAATGCGGCCGCCAGAGCCGATCACCTGGATCAGCCGCCCGGTGTTCCGAATACGTAGGTGACGGCGAGCGCGAACACCCAGTCGAGCGCCGACACGAGGGCCATCATGATGGCCACGAAGACCAGCACGACGCCCGTGTAGCTCAGGAGCTCTTTACGGGTGGGGGTGACGACCTTCTTCAGCTCACCGATGACCTGCTTGATGAACAGGGACAACCGAGCGAAAGGACCGCGCTTTGTTTCGCGCGCCTTCTTCGCGTTCGCGACGATTTCCTCACTCGGTTCGTCGATAACTTTTCGGGCCACCTGGTTCACCTTTCATGGGCCGGCGGAAATACCACCGACTTGCAGGGCGGACAGGACTTGAACCTGCAACCTGCGGTTTTGGAGACCGCTGCTCTACCAATTGAGCCACCGCCCTAGGGGGTTGAAATCACACAGCTTCGCTGCACACACTTGGGGTTGTAAGCCAAAAATAGGCGCAAAAAAGCATGGCAGATTTCTACTACCTCGATCAAGTGTAGGTCACTCCGCCAGCCCTGTAAAGCTGGGAGGCCCCGCACTCCGCACCGATGCTTGCGTGCCATTCCAGACTAGCCGCCTACGCGGCATTCGCCCCACCGCCCTATCCCTGGTGCGGGGCGGCCGTATGCTCGTAGCGTGGCACACGAAACCAAGCGAATCTCTGCTCGTATCGGCTCCATTGCGGAATCGGCGACCCTGAAGGTGGATGGCAAGGCCAAGGCCCTGCAGGCGGCCGGCCGGCCGGTGATCAGCTTCGCCGCCGGAGAACCGGATTTCCCGACCCCCCCGCACATCGTTGAGGCGGCGTTGGAAGCGGTCCGCGACCCTCGGAACCACCGCTACACCCCGGCGGCAGGGCTACCCGAGCTGCGTGAGGCCATCGCGGCGAAGACGCTGCGCGACAGTGGGCTTGACGTTCCAGCCAGCCGAGTCGTAGTAACCAACGGGGGCAAGCAGGCGGTCTACCAGGCCTTCGCCACCGTGCTCGACCCGGGCGATGAGGTTCTCGTTCCCACCCCGTATTGGACCACCTACCCCGAAGCCATCAAGCTCGCCGGCGGCACCCAGGTGGATGTCTTCGCCGGGAGCGACCAGAACTACCTCGTCACCGTGGACCAGCTGGAGGCGGCCCGCACTCGTCATACCAAGGTTCTCCTCTTCGTCTCGCCGTCGAACCCCACCGGTTCCGTCTACTCCCCGGAGCAGACAAAAGCCATCGGTGAGTGGGCCGAGGAACACGGCCTCTGGGTCATCTCCGACGAGATTTACCAGAACCTCACCTACCCGTCTGCAGGCGAGACCGGGTCGGAGCGTGGCGCAGCAGAGCGTGCCCTGTCCATCGTCGAAGCGGTGCCTGCGCTCGCCGACCGCACGATTCTTGTGAACGGCGTGGCCAAGACGTACGCCATGACCGGATGGCGCGTGGGATGGATGGTGGGGCCGGCAGACGCTATCACCGGTGCTGCGAACCTGCAGTCGCATCTGTCTTCCAACGTGTCGAACATCTCCCAGCGAGCGGCCATCGCTGCCCTTACCGGGCCACAGGATGCCGCCGCCGCAATGCGGGAGGCGTTCGACCGGCGCCGCCGTACCATCGTGTCCGAGCTGAACAAGATTCCCGGCATGCTCACTCCGACTCCGCAGGGCGCGTTTTACGTCTACCCCGATGTCACCGGCCTCCTCGGACGCACCTGGGGCGGTGTCACGCCCACCACTTCTTTGGAACTAGCCGACCTCATCCTGGACCAAGCGGAGGTCGCGGCAGTTCCCGGTGAGGCATTCGGCCCAAGCGGCTACCTGCGCTTTTCCTACGCTCTCGGCGATGACGCCCTACTCGAGGGAGTACGTCGGCTGCAGCGGCTGTTCTCGTAGCCTTCGCGGCGAACTTCCCCTTCCAAAACCGCCTTTGGTCTCGGGGCGGGTGGCACCTGCCGTCGTCAGCGGCGCAGCGCCGCAGAGAAGCGCTGATCGCACCGGCCACCCCGTCGCAGGCTGACTGCCGGACCTGCACAGCGGGAGCGGCCGGGGTGGCTCTCTGACTACGACCCCTGGCCAGTCAGGTGACAGGCTGGCTGACTACAGGACGACGCCGACGAGCACCGGTTCTGGGCGCAGAGTCAACCCGAATTCTGCCTGCACCCTGCCCTGGACGTACCGGGCGAGTTCTGCGATCTCGGCAGCGGATGCCCCGCCCGTGTTGGTAAGGGCCAGGGTGTGTTTGCTCGACACAGCCGCCCGCGATCCCGGAAGGCGGAAACCTCGGGAAATCCCGACCTTCTCGATCAGCCAGGCCGCGCTCAGCTTGATCTGTCGGCGGATTTCCGCCTCGGGGATGGGCGAAAGACCGGCGTACTCCTCCAGCGGGATTACGCGGTCGGGAAGGTCCGGCCCCATGGGCCACCGCGGAGCAGAGTCCGGTAGCGCCCGGGCGAACGTCTCCGGGACGATCGGGTTGGTGAAAAACGAGCCCGCACTCGCCGTGTCGGGGTCCGTGGGATCGAGCACCATCCCCTTCGACCGGCGGAGAGCCAGCACGGCCTCACGCAGCGCCGCTATCGGGACGCGGTCGCCCAGTTGCACACCGAGCGCACCGGCCAGCTGGCTGTAGCCGACAGGCTGGCTGAGCGCCTCGCCGAGCACGGCGACCTCTGCCCGGGTGTCATGGAGGTCCAGCTCGATCGCCAGGACGACCCCTTCGAGGCCCCGTTTCAGCACCGACGTCCGATACCCGAGACCGAGCTCGGAAGCCTCAACGCGGCGGATTTCGCCGGATTCGTACTCCAGGAAGTCGACCGCGACCAGGCTCGACGACAACTCCTGCCCATACGCACCGATGTTCTGCACCGGTGCGGCACCTGACGAGCCCGGGATGCCCGACAAAGCCTCGATTCCCGACCATCCCTGCGCCACCGTGTACGCAACGAGCTCGTCCCACGGTTCGCCGGCCTGCACGCGAAGGCGTACCCGCCCCGACGCAGCAGGGTCGGGGAGCACTTCGACGCCCCGGGTCTCAATACGGATGACCGTTCCGTCGAAACCCTCGTCACCCGCGACGGTGTTCGAGCCGCCACCCAGAAGCATCCACGGATCCCCGGAATCCCAGAGCTGACGTGCTGCCTCGACGAGTTCGGCTTCCAAGACCGGAGCGGTCATCGCCGTTGGCGTGCCTCCCACGCGCAAGGTCGTCAACGCGCTCAACGGCACGGGCTTTATATCGAAGCTGCCTCCTGCAACCGACGGTGCACTCATGGGGCCAGGGACACCCGCGCTTGGGCTTTGCCCAGCACAGTTTGGTTTTCAAATGTGACGGTCAGGTCGATCCTGGCGATGCCGGCATCGACGTCGATGGCGCCCACCTTGGCAACGACCGTGATTACGGCGCCCACAGAGGCCTCGACCGGCACCGGGCGAGTGAACCGCACCTGATAGTCGACGACGCGAGCCGGATCGCCGGCCCAATCAACCACAGGCTGGACCGCGAGTCCCATGGTGAGCATGCCGTGCGCGAGGACACCGGGAAGGCCTACGGATGCCGCGACGTCGTCGCGATAATGGATCGGGTTGAAGTCTCCCGAGGCACCGGCATACCGCACGAGCGAGTCCCGGGTGAGGGTGAAGCTTCCATCGGCGACCAGCTCGCCGACCTGGAGAACGTCAAGTGCGGGCAACGGTCCGGCCATCACTCATCCCCCCTCACCACGAGAGTGGATGTCGCCGTGACGACGTGCGCGCCCTCGGCATCGACAACGCGGGATTCCGCCGTCACCATCGAATGGCCGCCGAGGGTCTTGACACCGGCGACCGTGAGGGTCGCCGTCAGCTCATCGCCCGCGACGATCGGGCGTGCGTAGCTGAACTTCTGGTCGCCATGCACCACTCGGGTGAAGTCGATGCCCGCATCCGGATCGGCGAGGAGCTGGGCCAGCGTGGCTTCCTGCACCACGACCGCGAAGGTGGGCGGCGCGACCACATCGGAATGGCCGGCGGCACGAGCGGCGTCCGGATCGAAGCTGATCGGGTTGGTGGCGAAGACGGCGCGAGCGAATTCACGCACCTTCTCACGGCCAACCAGGTAGGGCGGAGCCGGCGGGAAGACCCGGCCCTGGATTTCGGGGTTCACTGGCACCCTCCGAGTGTACTTGGCCTCATTGCGGGTAACCCGGTCATCGGATGCAGGGCCCGCGACCCTGGGACGGTGGCAGACTTGAGCAGGTGGAATTGCTACGTGTGGCCCTCGGCGATCCCGAGGTCATCCCCCTTCTCGTTGGGCTGCGACAGGAATATGCCGAGCGATACGGCCCCGGCGACGCAGCCGACGACGTGCCCGCATCGGAGTTCGACCCGCCGGGTGGCGCGTTCCTCGTGCTGCTTGACGACGGCGTCACCGTCGCAGGAGGCGGCATCCGTCGATTCGATGACGAGACCGGTGAGATCAAACGGATGTGGACCAACCCCGACTACCGGCGCCAAGGGCACGCGGTCAGCATGATCGCTGCCCTCGAGGACGTGGCCCGCAAACTCGGCTACCGGCGTGTGCTGCTTGAGACAGGACATGCCCAGCCCGAGGCCCTTGCGCTGTACCGGCGGCTCGGCTTCCGTGAGATCGGCAACTACGGTCACTACGAGAGCGCGACGGGGTTCGAGCGCGTCCTGATCGAAGAGGTCACCGACGGCAGCGGCAGCGGCAGCGGCAGCGGCAGCGGCAGCGGTGGGCGGCGTAGGGCGCCGAGAGAACCCGCAGGACCATGATCGAACTAGCCAGCCCGATGTTCCACCGTTACGTTGCCATGGGGGACAGTTTCAGCGAGGGCGTGGGAGATGAACTGCCTGACGGCCAGGTTCGCGGCTGGGCGGACCTCGTCGCCTGGGGGCTTGCAGTGGCGTCTCCGGAGCCCGTCGCTTATGCCAACCTCGCCGTCCGGGGCAGGCTCCTCGGACCGATCGTGGCTGAGCAGTTGGACCCGGCTCTCGCCCTGAAACCGGACCTTCTCACAATCTGTGGCGGCGGCAACGACCTCATGCGGCCCCGGGTCGAGGTGACCTACATCGTCGGCCTCCTCAGGCGGGTTGTCGAGCGGGCAATCGCTCAGGGGGCGCATGTCGTCCTGCTGAGCGGCGCCAATCCTTCCCGGCACCTGCCCCTGGGTTCGCTCCTGCAGCG
>JAODMM010000111.1 GCA_025465015.1 Cryobacterium sp.
ACGTCCGGGCCGGGTCAGGTCCGTCGGGTTGCATCCTGGACTTCGCCCACCAGCTCCTCGATGATGTCCTCGAGGAAGAGCACACCGCGGGTCTCGCCGACCGAGTCGAAGGAACGCGCGAGGTGCGCCCCGGACCGGCGCATGGTGGCCAACGCATCTTCCAGGTCAGTGCCTTCGAAGATGGAGACCAGCTGCCTGATGCGCTTCGAAGGCAACGGGTCCGTGTAACTCGGCCGCCCTGAATCGGAGGAGGTTCCGGCGTCCAGGTCGATCACGTCCTTCAGGTGGATGTAACCGGTCGGCTCCCCCGTGGCCGATTCGACAACGTACCGGGAGAAGCCGTGCCGCGCCACAGCCTTCTCAACGTCCTCGGGCGTCGCCGTCTCGGGCAGGCTGACCAGGTTGGCGATGTCGACTGCGACATCTGACACCTTACGGTTGGTGAATTCGAATGCTGCGGTGAGGGCTCCAGTGCTGTCCATGAGCACGCCCTCCCGGGTCGACTGAGTCACGATCGTGGCAACCTCGTCCAACGTGAACGTGCTGTTCGCCTCATCCTTGGGTTCGATCCCGAACAGTCGAACCACCCCGTTCGCGACCGCATTCAGGGCGATGATGACGTGCTTGAATGCGCGGCCGAACAGCACCAGCGGCGGGGCAAGCACGAGCACTGCCCGCTCGGGGACGGAGAACGACAGGTTCTTCGGCACCATCTCCCCCAGCACGACGTGCAGGTACGAGACGACGAAGAGAGTCACGATGAACGCCACCGTACTTATCGCCTCCTCCGGCCACCCGGTCAGGGCAAGGGGAACTTCGAGCAGGTGATGGATGGCCGGCTCGGAGACATTGAGTATGAGCAGCGAACAGACCGTGATGCCCAGCTGGCTGGTCGCCAACATGAGAGTCGCGTTCTCCATCGCCCACAGCGCAGTCTTCGCACTGCGCTTGCCCGCCTCGGCGAGGGGTTCGATCTGCGACCGGCGCGCGGAGATGACCGCGAACTCGGCCGCGACAAAGAACGCGTTGGCCAGGAGGAGAACCACCAGCCAGACGATTCCGACCCAGTCGCTCATCGCTCGCTCCCCTGGCGCGTTCGCGCGTTTGCCTGTTCGTCGGGTTCGGGGTCGGGGTCGGGGGTGAACCGCAACCGGTCCACCCGCCTGCCATCGAGGCGCTCGACTTTCAAGGTGCCTTCTCCCTCGACCTGGACGGTGTCCCCCACCACAGGGAGGCGTCCAAGTGCACTCATCACGAATCCGGCGACAGTTTCGTAGGGACCGTCTTCGGGAACGCTCACCCCCGTGCGCTCAAGGAGCTCGTCCGGGCGAAGCATCCCCGGGAAGGTCAGGGAGTCGCGGGACCGGACGACGCCCGCTCGTGCCCGGTCGTGCTCGTCCGCCACCTCGCCGACGATCTCCTCCACAAGGTCTTCCAGGGTGGCGACTCCCGCTGTGCCCCCATATTCATCGACGACGACAGCCATCTGGTACCCGCGCCCGCGCAGCTCACCGAGGAGGCCGTCGAGTTTCATGGTTTCCGGCACCCGGAGTGCCTCCGATTGCAGGGCCGACACCGGCACATCCGCCCGGCGTTCGATGGGCACCGCGATGGCCTGTTTGACGTGGACAATACCCACCACGTCGTCGGCGCTCTCATCGATGACCGGAAAGCGTGAGTAGCCGGTCTGGCGAGTCAGTTCGATGACCGCCTGAGCCGATTCCGTGCGCTGGATGCTGGCGACCCGGGGGCGCGGCGTCATGACGTCGGATGCTGTGTGGGCAGAGAACAGGAGGGTGCGGTTAAGGAGCGTGGCCGTGTCCTTCTCCAGGAGGCCGGCGCTCGCCGAGCGGCGCACCAGCGACGACAACTCCTCTGCCGTTCGCGCCCCGGAGAGCTCCTCTTTCGGTTCGATCCCGACGGCGCGCAGGAGTCCGTTCGCGGAATTGTTGAGCAGCAGCACAACGGGCTTGAACACCGCCGTGAAGGCGCTCTGGAACGGGATGACGACCTTCGCCGTCTGAAGCGGAAGCGCCAACGCCATGTTCTTGGGGACCAGCTCCCCGACGATCATGGAGAGAAGCGTGGCGACGATGATCGCAACGACGGTCGCGATCGGCGAGACGCTCGCTTCCGGGAGGCCGGCTGCGGTGAGTGGTCCGGAGAGGAGGCTGCTCAGCGCAGGCTCCATCGTGTAACCGGTGAGCAACGTGGTGAGCGTGATTCCCAGCTGTGCGCTCGAGAGATGGGTCGACGTGATCCTCAGAGCGTTGATCGTGGTAGTCAGCCGTGGCTCGCCCCGCTCACGGCGGGCTTCGAGTTCTGATCGGTCGAGGTTCACCAGGGCGAATTCACTGGCGACGAATAGTCCGGTGCCCACGGTCAACACCACCCCGACCGCGAGCATCATCCACTCAAACAGCATGGTCACAGCCCCAGGTCACGGGCACGTTACGGTCGGGGGTCGAATGCGCAGGGGGAGGGTCATCCATTGTTCACTCCACTATACCGGGCTGCGTCGGAGACATCCCTGCCTGCCGCCGGCCGGACCGACCTTTACCAGGAGACCGGGAGGGCCTTTCCCTCCTCGTACCCGGCTGCGGACTGCAGGCCGACGAGGGCCTTGTCCTGGAACTCCCGGACCGTCTTGGCGCCGGCGTAGGTGAACGAGCTGCGAAGCCCTGACGTGATCATGTCAAGCAGGTCCTCGACCGAGGGCCGCAGAGGGTCTAGGTAGATCTTCGAGCTGGAAATCCCCTCGGCGAAGAGCGTCTTACGCGCCAGATCGTACGGTTCGAGGCGTTCGAAGCGCTCCTGTACCGCTTTCGCGGAGGCCATCCCCCAGCTTTCCTTGTACCAGGCGCCGTCCGCATCCGTATTCAAGATCCCGGGCGCTTCCACGGTGCCGGCGAACCACGACCCGATCATCACCGACGACGCCCCCGCCGCGAGCGCCAGGGCCACATCGCGCGGGTAGCGGACTCCCCCGTCAGCCCACACATGCGCGCCCAGCTCCCGCGCGGCCTCAGCGGTCTCCAGCACGGCGGAGAACTGCGGGCGCCCGACCGCGGTCATCATGCGAGTGGTGCACATCGCGCCGGGACCCACGCCTACCTTTAGGATGGCGGCGCCCGCCTCCACCAAATCACGCACCGCGTCCGGGGTGACGACGTTTCCCGCGGCGACCGGAATTCCGAGCCCCAGATCGGCGACAGTGCGGAGGGCGCGAAGCATGGTGTCCTGATGGCCGTGAGCAGTGTCGATGACGAGCACGTCCACACCGGCTCTCTTCAACGCCCGCGCTTTCGCTGCCACATCACCGTTGATACCGATCGCGGCAGCCACCCGCAGCCGCCCCTTCTCGTCGACGGCCGGCTCATACAACGTCGAGCGAAGAGCGCTCTTTCGACTCAGGGTTCCAATGGCCTGCCCGTGACGGAGCACCGGAGCAAAGTCGAGGCCCGCAGCCGCCATGACGTCAAACGCACGGCGGGGAGTGTCGATGTCGTCCGCGTCGAGTGAGGCGAGGGGTCCCTGCATCAGGTCACCCAAACGCGCCTCAGGCAGCGATGTGCGGAGGCGGGAGGCGGGAACGCAGCCGAGGTAAAGTTCCGCGCTGTCGTGGATGATGATGCCCTGCCCATCAAGCGGTGGAACCTGGGTGAGTGCGGCTGCGACTGTGTCTTCGGCGTGGAGAATCAGGGGGGTGTCGAAGCGAACGGACTGTGCCTTGACCCAGCGGATCGCGGCGTCCAGGTCCTGCAGCCGCATGTCCTGCGGGAGAACGCCGAGGCCACCCCTGCGTGCGAGCGTCGCTGCCAGCCGCGGACCGGTCACGGAATTCATGTTCGCGGAGACGAGCGGGATGCTCGCACCCGTCCCGTCGTTCGGTGCCAAGGAGACGTCTAACCGGCTGGAAACCCCCGAACGGCTCGGAACAAGGAAGACGTCCGAGTAGGTGAGATCGTGGCTGGGACTCTTGCCGTAGAACCGCATGCAAATAACGCTAGCCCCCCATGGGGGTGCCCGCAGCCTTCGTCGATGGGATTAGGCTGGGCAGGCAGATTAATACCGGCGAGCGCGATTCGCCGGGAGCAACCAGAATCAACGGAGAGTGGGCGATCGGCTGTGTCTAGCCAGTTGACCGGTGGTTCCGACGAGAAGACGTCGGGCGAATTCGGGGCTAATGAGTGGCTCGTGGACGAAATGTACGAGAGATACCTCGTCGACAGGGACTCGGTCGATCAGGCCTGGTGGCCTGTGCTGGAGAGTTACCACCAGACCGCCAACGGATCCGGCGATGCAGCCGGAGCGCCCCCCGCCGCCACCGGTGCCGCACCTTCCAACGGCGCGAACCCGGTGGCTGAGCCTGCCCCGGTGACCGCACCCATCCCAATCATCGGCAGCCAGCCCGCCGCTCGCACGACTTCCGTCGCGCCCAAACCGGAACCGGTACCCGCCGAGGCACCCGTCTCGGTGTCCCCGCCGGCACCGTCTGGTGAGCAGGCGCAGCCGGCGCAGGACGTCGTCACTCCGTTGCGCGGGATGTCGAAGTCCCTCGCCGCGAACATGGCGGCAAGCCTCACGGTCCCGACGGCCACAAGTGTGCGCACGATCCCTGCCAAGCTGCTGATCGACAACCGCATCGTGATCAACAATCACCTCAAGCGTGCCCGCGGCGGGAAGGTTTCCTTCACGCACCTCATCGGATGGGCGCTGGTTCGTGCGCTGAGGTCCTTCCCCAGCCAGAACGTGTACTACGACGAGGTCGACGGCAAACCGTCGGTCGTGGCGCCCGCGCATGTCGGGCTGGGCCTCGCCATCGACATCCCGAAGCCGGACGGTACCCGCGCGCTGCTGGTACCGGCGATCAAACGGGCCGACACTATGACCTTCGGCGAATACCTGAACGCCTACGAAGATCTCGTATCACGCGCCCGGAAGAACAAGCTGACCGCCGACGACTTCTCCGGCGCTACTGTCTCCCTGACCAACCCCGGCGGCATCGGCACGGTGCATTCGGTTCCGCGCCTGATGAAGGGGCAGGGCTGCATCATCGGCGCCGGCGCGCTCGACTACCCCGCGGAGTTCCAAGGCGCGAGCACCAAGACGCTGACCAACCTGGCGATCTCGAAGACGATCACGCTGACCAGCACCTACGACCACCGGGTCATCCAGGGTGCAGGCTCAGGCGAGTTCCTGAAGATCGTGCATGAACTCCTCACCGGTCAGGACAACTTCTACGAGGACATCTTCTCTGCCCTGCGAATCCCGTATGAACCCATCCAGTGGGCGCCGGACATCAGCGTCGATCTGGCCAGCGCCATCGACAAGACCGCCCGGGTGCAGGAGCTCATCAATTCCTACCGCGTCCGCGGTCACCTGATGGCCGACGTCGACCCGCTGGAATTCGTGCAGCGCTCGCACCCCGACCTCGACATCGCCAGCCACGGTCTGACCTTCTGGGATCTCGACCGTGAATTCGTCACGGGTGGGTTCGGTGACCGTCGTTTGATGCTCCTTCGCGACATTCTCGGCGTCCTTCGTGACAGCTACTGCCGCACGACAGGCATCGAGTACATGCACATCCAGGATCCCGTGCAGCGCCGGTGGATCCAGGGCAAGATCGAGAAGTCCTATGTAAAGCCGTCACACGACGAGCAGATGCGCATCCTCGGCAAGTTGAACGAAGCCGAGGCGTTCGAGACCTTCCTTCAAACGAAGTATGTGGGTCAGAAGCGCTTCAGCCTCGAGGGTGGCGAATCGACCATCGCCCTACTGGACGCAATCCTCCAAGGCGCCGCCGAGCACCACCTTGACGAGGTCGTCATCGGCATGGCTCACCGGGGCCGATTGAATGTGCTCACGAACATCGCCGGGAAGACGTACGGGCAGATCTTCCGCGAGTTCGAGGGTACGCAGGATCCACGCACCGTCCAGGGTTCCGGTGATGTGAAGTACCACCTCGGCACCGAGGGCATGTTCCGCGGCGCCAACGGGGAAGAAATTCCCGTCTACCTGGCCGCGAATCCGTCGCATCTCGAAGCCGTCGACGGGGTACTCGAAGGCATCGTCCGGGCCAAGCAGGACCGCAAGCCTCCCGCAACCTTCACGACCCTCCCGGTCCTCATCCATGGTGACGCCGCCATGGCCGGGCAGGGCGTCGTGCTTGAAACCTTGCAGATGTCACAGCTGCGCGGGTACCGCACCGGTGGGACCATCCACCTGGTCGTGAACAACCAGGTCGGGTTCACCACTCCTCCGGGGGAAGGACGCACCTCCGTCTACTCCACCGACGTGGCCAAGACGATCCAGGCGCCCATTTTCCACGTCAACGGTGATGACCCCGAAGCTGTGGTTCGGGTGGCTGAACTCGCGTTCGCGTATCGCCAGGAATTTAAGCGGGACGTTGTGATCGACCTCGTCTGCTACCGCCGTCGCGGTCACAACGAGGGAGACGACCCCTCGATGACCCAGCCCCTGATGTACAACCTCATCGAAGCCAAGCGCTCCGTACGCAAGCTGTACACCGAGGCTCTCGTTGGCCGTGGCGACATCACCGAAGAAGAGTACGAAGCGGCGCACCGGGACTTCCAGGACCGTCTGGAACGCGCTTTCATGGAGACACACGCCGCGCAGACCGCATCGACGCCCATCGTCGGCGCAGGTTCCGCTGCCGAGGGAATCGCACAGGGCCATCAGACTGACGCAGTGGGTGAACCGGACACGACCGGGGTGCCTGAGGCAGTCGTCCACCTCATCGGTGACGCGTTCAACAACAAACCGAGCGGGTTCACCGTGCACAACAAGCTGCAGCAGCTGCTGCAGAAGCGCCTGGAAATGAGCCGGAACGGCAACATCGACTGGAGCTTCGGTGAGCTCCTCGCGCTCGGTTCCCTGCTGCTCGAAGGCACTCCGGTGCGCTTCGCCGGGCAGGATGCCCGGCGCGGCACATTCGTCCAGCGCCATGCCGTGCTGCATGACCGGGTCAACGGTCAGGAGTGGCTGCCGCTGGCGAACCTCAGCGACAACCAAGCCAGGTTCTGGATCTACGACTCGCTGCTCAGCGAGTACGCGGCGATGGGCTTCGAGTACGGGTACTCCGTCGAGCGCGCGGACGCGCTGGTGCTCTGGGAGGCTCAGTTCGGCGACTTCGCCAACGGCGCCCAGACCATCATCGACGAGTTCGTCGTGTCCGCCGAGCAGAAGTGGGGCCAGCGGTCGTCGGTCGTCCTGTTGCTGCCCCACGGCTACGAAGGCCAGGGTCCGGACCACTCGTCCGGTCGCATCGAGCGGTTCCTGCAGATGTGCGCCGAGAACAATATGACGGTCGCACGCCCGTCCACCCCCGCCTCGTACTTCCACCTGTTGCGTCGTCAGGCGTACATGCGCCCGCGCCGGCCCCTGGTCGTCTTCACTCCGAAGGCGATGCTGCGGCTGCGCGGCGCAACGAGCGGGGTCGCCGACTTCACGAGCGGGAAGTTCGAGCCCGTCATCGACGACGCACGGATCACGGACAAGAGCCGGGTGAAGCGGGTCCTGTTCCTGGCAGGCAAGATCTACTACGACCTCCTCAACGAGCTCGAAAAGAACCCGAACCCTGAAATCGCGCTCGTCAGGATGGAGCAGTTCTATCCGCTTCCCGGTGCTGAACTCAAATCCATCGCGAATCAGTACCCGGATGCCGAGCTGGCGTGGGTGCAGGACGAACCCGAGAACCAGGGCGCATGGCCGTTCTTCTGCCTCGAGACCAACAAGCTGGGGCCTCGCCCTGTGCGGGTGTTCTCGCGGCGCGCGTCGGCATCCCCAGCCGCGGGTTCAGCCAAGCGGCATGCGGCCGAGCAGGCGGAGCTGTTGCGGCAGGCGCTCACGCTCTAGCGACGGCCGCTCAGGTCGTCCCGGCACGGTTGAGATCGTCGTGCCCGCGCGACAACAGAGGCCCGGGTGAGCTCTGGGGTTGACCTCAGTCGAGAGATTGGGTGACACCCCGCGCAGTAGTGGAGCTTCAGGATGCCCGGATGGGCACGGTCAGTGAGCTGACTGCGCTTCCCGAAGTCTCATCAGGACGTGGTCTCGAAGGTCTTCCGGGGCGCTTTCCTTGCACGCGCGCTGCACCACATCGGTCAACGTGCGCCCGACTAGGTGCTCCGTGCTGCAGTCCGCGCAATTGGCAAGGTGCTCCTGGATGTCCGCGGCATCCTCCTTGCAGAGTTCGTTGTGCAGATATTCCTCGAGTTCAGCCTTAGCCTTCTCGCATCCACAATCGGTCATGTTCTCGTGCTCCCTGAATCTTTGCGGCCACCCGCTGCCGTGCCCGTCCCGAGCCCCCGCTGGGACGCGTAACCGGCTAGCAGCTCGCGAAGCATCCGCCTGCCACGGTGCAGACGGCTCATCACGGTGCCGATCGGTGTTTTCATGATTTCGGCGATCTCCTGATAGGAGAACCCTTCGACGTCGGCGAAGTACACGGCCAGCCGGAAATCCTCTGGGATCGCCTGCAGCGCATCCTTCACCGCGCTGTCGGGCAGATGGTCGATGGCTTCAGCCTCGGCCGACCTGCTTGACATCGCTGTTGCCGACTCGGCGCCCCCGAGGTGCGAGTCCTCTAGCTCGTCGTTAGTGCCGTTGTAGGGCTCTCGCTTCTTTTTCCGGTAGATGTTGATGAAGGTGTTGGTCAGAATTCGGTACAGCCACGCTTTGAGGTTGGTGCCCTGCTCGAATTGTCTGAAGGCGGAAAAGGCCTTCACATACGTCTCTTGCACCAGATCCTGGGCATCAGAGGGGTTACGCGTCATGCGCATCGCTGCCGCGTACAACTGGTCGATAAACGGCATCGCCTGCTCTTCGAACAGGTCACGGAGGTCTGGCGCATCAGGAGTCATCACCGGCAATCCTAGGCTCTCGCCACCAAGCACGTCGGGTCGCTCCAGTAGCATCGAACGCGCCATGTGAACCTCCCTCAGCCTTCGGTCACCGACTACTGTGATAACCAATGCTGATCTCCAGATATTCCAAGCCGGACTTCAACCCGTACGGTGACAACTCACCCGACGCGGCGAGCGAGCTTTGGCCCGCACCCACTGCTGCCGGGCCGTTGGCGGCCACGCTCTCACTTCCCGGCTCCAAGTCCCTGACCAATCGGGAGCTGGTGCTCTCGGCGCTGGCCGAGTCGTCCTCCCTGCTGCGTGCTCCGCTGCATTCCCGGGACTCGGGGCTCATGGTCGCCGCGCTGCGCCAACTGGGCACGACAATCGAGGCGGTACCCACCGGCGGCGACTACGGCGATGACCTCCGGATTACTCCCGGCGACCTGCTCGGATCCACCACGATCGACTGTGGCCTCGCCGGGACAGTCATGCGCTTCCTGCCACCTGTGGCAGCGCTCGCTCTCGGCCCGACCACTTTCGACGGTGACGAGGGAGCACGCCGCCGCCCCATGGCGACGACGATCCGATCGCTCCGTGCGCTGGGTGCCGACATCGATGACGACGGCCGCCTTGCCCTCCCGTTCACCGTGCACGGCTCCGGCTCGCTGCCCGGTGGCGAGGTGACGATCGACGCGTCGACGTCCAGCCAATTCGTCTCCGGCCTCCTCCTGGCCGCAGCACGCTTCGAACAGGGGCTGCACCTGCGCCATGCGGGAGACCGGCTGCCGAGCCTTCCCCATATCGAGATGACTATTGCTACCCTCGAAAACCGAGGTGTGCGCGTCGAGCGTCCCGCCGTCGGTGAATGGGTGGTGGCCCCAGGCCCGATCCGCGGCGCCGAGATCGACATCGAACCTGACCTCTCCAACGCCGCCCCGTTCCTCGCGGCTGCCCTCGTCGCCGGTGGCAGCGTGACGATCACTGGCTGGCCGGCGTCCACCACCCAGGTTGGGGCTCACCTCGAAGACCTGTTGGAGCGGTTCGGGGCGACGGTGACCCGCTCTCCTGGCCGACTCACCGTCGCAGCGGGGAAGCGCCTTCTCGGTGTGAACCTCGACTTGTCCACCGGGGGCGAGCTTGTACCCAACCTCGTTGCTCTGGCCGCCCTGGCGGAGTCCCCGAGCACGATCACGGGAATCGGTCACATCCGGCACCACGAGACGGACCGGCTCGCTGCTCTCGCGACCGAGATCAACGCGCTGGGTGGGGCTGTCACCGAACTCGATGACGGGCTCCACATTGAGCCACGGCCGTTGCGCGGGGGCACCTGGAAAAGCTACGACGACCACCGTATGGCCACCACCGGCGCCATCATCGGCTTGGCGGTCCCGGGTGTCGAGGTGGAGAACATCGGCACCACCGCGAAAACGCTCCCGCAGTTCACCCAGCTGTGGCAATCAGTTCTTCAGCAGCGGACGGGCTAGGTCGGACGTGCCGCAGATGAGGGTGGGCTCGGCATGACGTGGTGGTCCACCGATGACGACGAGCGCGACGAAGACGAACTCGACGAATCAGCGGTGCGGGTCAGGCCCAATCGCAAAGGAACCAAACCCCGCACCAAGACCAGACCCGGCCATGAGGACGCCTTGACCGGGCGGATCCTCGCCGTAGACCGCGGACGCTACACGGTGATGCTTGACGAGAATCTGCTCACCGAACGCATTCTTACCGCCGCCCGGGCGAGCGAGTTACGCAAGCAAGCCGTTGTCACCGGCGATCGCGTTGACATCGTCGGTGACACGACGGGCGCCGAGGGCAGCCTCTCGCGCATTGTTCGCATTGTGCCCCGGACCACACTCCTGCGACGGAGCGCCGATGACACAGACGCGGTGGAACGGGTCATCGTCGCCAATGCCGACCAGATGCTCATCGTTGTCGCCGCAGCCAACCCGGAGCCACGCATCCGCCTCGTGGACCGCTACCTTGTCGCCGCCTATGACGCGGGAGTGTCCCCCATCCTCTGCATCACCAAAACTGACCTTGCCGACCCAGGGGCGTTCCTCAGCAACTTCGCCGGGCTCGATCTGCCCGTTTTCACAAGCCGGGAAGACCACCTTCCTGTGGATGAGATTTCAGCGGCACTCACGGGTCATGACACGGTCTTCGTCGGCCATTCAGGCGTTGGCAAGTCGACCCTCGTGAATGCTCTCGTTCCTGCCGCCAAACGAGCCACCGGAGT
>JAODMM010000136.1 GCA_025465015.1 Cryobacterium sp.
GCCAGAGCACTGGGCCAAGTTTCGCCTCCAGAGCGAGGACCCCGGACGCGAAGAAATTGGCGACAGCCGTTCGCGCGTTTCGCAGGCGGAGCATGTGAGAGATGTACCTCGGCCCTTTGAGCGAGAACACGAACCCTTCGGGCGTGGTATCTCTCCACGACGCATAGCTCTCCGGCCGTTGCAACGAATAGAAAGACCCGTTCAATTCGATGGAGTTGAGGCGGGCGGAAGCGAACTCGAGCTCTTGGCGCTGGGGCAGCTTCGGCGGATAGAACACCCCACGCCACGGCGCGTAGCGCCAGCCCGAGATGCCGATCCTGATCTCACCGGTGGCGACTGACACGTCGACCACGTTACCCCGAGAGGCCTCTCCCGGTCAGGTGACGAGATCCTGCCAACCATCCCCGTCGACGTATTCGAAGATCAGATTGGTCTCGGTGTGTGCGACGGCCGGATGCTCCGCCAGGTGCTCCAGCACGAAATCTCGAAGATCGGAGGCGTCAACGGCGGCGACGTGCAGGAGGTAGTCGTCAGCGCCGGCGACGTGGAACATGCCGATGACGCCCGGCCAGTGCGGCGCGGAATTGCGGAAGTCGTCAATCTGGGCTCGGGCGTGTTTCGCGAGGCGCACCGCGATGAGGGCCTGGAGTGACGCGCCGAGCGCCGCGAGGTCGATGTTCGCGCGGTAGCCCCGGATGTGACCGAGCTGTTGCAGCCGTCGCAGTCGCAATGAAACGGTCGACTCCGCCACACCGATCTCCGAGGCCAGCGCCGCGCCGGAAGCCCGCGCGTTGACCGAGAGCGCACGGAGCAGCGCCCGATCGACCCGGTCAAGTTCGGCCTTCTTCGATTCCATCACAGCCCTTCCCCTGACGAGCTTATGCGATGGGCCGGATCGAGGCCCGCAGGTCAGCTGCGACCGAGACGCCGCCGCAGCAGGTCGATCCGCTTCTGCAACTGCGTGACGCTGGCTTGTGCCACGGCCGGCCCTCCACAGAGCGTCCGCAGCTCGGCATGCACCATCCCGTGCGGTTCGCCGGAGAGCTTCGCCCACATCCCGACCAAGCTGTTCAGCAGGGCCCGCTGTTCCTTGAGAGTGCGGTACAACGCCGCGGGGGCTTCCGCCTCCTCACCCGCCGGGGCGCCCTTCCTCCGGTCGGTCGCTCTCCTGGACTGCCGGGCCTGCCGCTGGCGAAGAAGTTCCGACACCTGTTCCGGCTCGAGGAGCCCAGGAATACCGATGAAATCAAACTCCTCGTCGGTGCCGGGTTCGGCGAGCTGGCCGAACTCGGTGCCGTCGAAGAGGACTCGGTCGAACTGAGCGTCGGAACCCAGCGCCTGCCAGGTGAACTCGTCTTGAAGGGCGTCGGAGCCCTTCTCCTGCCGGTTCGCCTCACCAGCCAGCGCGTCCTCCGGGTTGTACATCCCATCTTCATCGTCGCGGTTCTTGCGGTCGAGGGCGTGGTCCCGCTCGAGTTCGAGGGCGTTGGCGAGCGCCATCAGTCCCGGCACGTTGGGCAGGAAGATGGACGCGGTCTCACCCCGGCGCCTGGCCCGAACGAACCTGCCGATGGCCTGCGCGAAGAAAAGGGGGGTCGAGGCGGATGTGGCGTACACGCCTACGGCGAGTCGCGGGACATCGACGCCCTCGGAGACCATGCGCACCGCCACCATCCACCGTCGGGTGCTGTGGGAGAACTCGTCGATGCGGTCGCTGGCCTCCTTCTCGTCGGAGAGCACCACCGTGACCTCTTCGCCGGAGATCTCCTGCAGGATCGCCGCATAGGCCCGCGCGGTCACGTGATCCGTCGCGATGACCAGCCCCCCGGCATCCGGGATGCCATGGCGCACTTCGCTAAGGCGTCGATCGGCCGCCCGCAGCACAGCCGGGATCCACTCCCCCGTGGGCTCCAGTGCGGTTCGCCAGGCTTGGGAGGTGATGTCTTTCGTGTTACCCTCGCCGAGCTTCGCCTCCATCTCATCGCCGGCTCTGGTACGCCAGCGCATGTGGCCGGCGTAGACCATGAACATGACCGGGCGTACGACGCCGTCGGCCAACGCGCGGCCGTATCCGTAGTTGTAGTCGGTCTGAGAGACCCGGATGCCCTCCCGGTCGGGCAGGTAGCTCACGAAGGGGATCGGTGATGTGTCCGAGCGGAACGGTGTTCCAGTGAGGGAAAGGCGCCGGGTAGCAGGCTCGAAGGCTTCGCGGATCGCGTCTCCCCAGCTGAGCGCATCCGCGCCGTGGTGCACTTCGTCGAGGATGACCAGCGTGCGCCCGGACAGGGTGAGCTCGCGGTGCAAAGCAGCCCGACTGGCGACCTGGGCGTAGGTCACCGCGACGCCGTGGAAGTGGGAACCGTAGCGCCGTTGGTTGTTCTTGAAAGCAGGGTCCAGACGGATACCCGCCCGGGCAGCGGCATCCGCCCACTGCCGTTTCAGGTGCTCGGTCGGCGCTACCACGGTAATGCGGTCGATCAGGCGGCGGGCTCGGAGTTCCGCGGCGAGGCGAAGCGCGAAGGTGGTCTTGCCAGCGCCCGGGGTCGCAGCGGCGAGGAAGTCACGCGGCTGATGCACGAAGTACGCCTCGAGGGCTTCGGCCTGCCAGGCGCGGAGCTTGTTCGCGGTTCCCCAGGCGGCGCGCTCGGGGAACGACGGTGAGAGGTGCTCAGCTGCGCTCGTGCCCTGCGGGGGTCCGATAACAGGTGGATTAGTCACTGGATAAGAACCTACCAAGTCGATCTGGACGTTGCGTGCGCGTGCGCGTTCCGTGGCCGTGTGCGTGTGCGTGTGCGTCGACGCACACATCATCCGTCATCGTCGACCACGTACTGCTCAACCCGGTTCCGCTTCTGGCAACCGCGTCGGGTTCGAATTCACCCGGCGAGCTCGCCCGGATGTGTGAGCCGCCACCCGAGCCCGGGATCGGTCAAGGCTGTGTC
>JAODMM010000144.1 GCA_025465015.1 Cryobacterium sp.
CGCTCATAATCATTCGCCCGCGTAGCGTGGCGAATTCGAACCGATCGCACTACTCTCACAGGCGGGAACTGGGATGCTCGGCAATCCGGAATTGAGGGCCGGGCTGCCTCCCTCGGTTCCACTGACGAAGGGAGCGGAGACACATGGCGTCAACGCCAGCGGAGGATCTTCCTGGGCTCGTTGGCTTCGTGGCCCGGACCATCGACGGGCTGGGTGAGTGGGGAGTGGGTCTCTCGACCTTCGCGGAGACGGTCTTCCCACCGATACCGAGCGAGGTCATCCTGCCCCTCGCGGGCTTCCTCACCCAACAGGGGACCCTCAATTTCGTGCTCGTGATCCTCGCGAGCACGGCCGGGGCGTACCTGGGCGCCCTCCTGTTGTATTGGCTCGGCAGTAGCCTCGGTCTTGAACGCTCTATCAAGTGGCTCTCAAAACTGCCCCTGGTCGACCGCGAAGACCTGGAGAAGGCCGCGGACTGGTTCTCACGCCATGGCCGGGCCGCCGTTTTCTTCGGCCGGCTCATCCCGGGGGTTCGCAGTCTCATTTCGTTGCCGGCAGGCGCTGAAAAAATGAACCTGCTCACTTTCAGCGTCTTCACCGTCGCCGGAAGCGGAATCTGGAATACCGCGCTCGTCAGCCTGGGCGCCCTCCTCGGCAAGCAGTACACGGTGGTGGACGAGTACTCCCGCTATCTCAATTACGCCGTCTACGCAGCCCTGGCGGGTGCGGTCGTGTGGCTCGTGGTCCGACGGATCCGACGGGCACGTAAGCAAAGGAGAAGCTAGCCACGATTGCCCGGCTGGCATTGCCGCTGTATCGGAAGCAGAGCACACTATGGGCAAGAGGTCGGAGGTAGTCGTGTCAGTTGGTTGGAAAGCACGCTCCGTCCTCGATCTCCCTCTGAATCTGCGCCGTGCTGCCGCAACCTTCGCGCTCGCGACCACGCTCGGCCTGACGGTCACGACCGCGACAGCAGCCGCCACCGAGTCAACGGATCCCGCGGTATCCGCGTGGACCGCAGTACCGGTATCCGCCCCGCTTGGCCTCGCCTCGACCCAGCTGCAGGATCTCTGCGGCCAGGCCGAGCAACTCACCGACGACGGACGCCCCGACGAAGCGCTCGAGTTCATCGACAGGGTGCGCAAGCCCGGCACTTCCATCAGCACCAGGATCACCCGTGAGCTCGCCGACGCCTGCGAACAGGAACGCCAGAATGCTCTGGCCGCCGCTGGCCAGGCCGCCCTTAACGAACGGCCGACTGCCGAACCGGCGGATCCACCCAGTCAGCACGTGTGCGACGTGGCCGGTCGCCTCGTCGACGCTGACCAGCCTGACAGGGCGCTGTCCCTCATCGACAAGCTACGAGAGCCAGCCGAGATCGCTCCGCCCCGGCTGGCGGCCCTCGGGGAGGCCTGCGAAGACGAGCGGCTGCGGGCACTCACCGCGGCTGCCGCTGCGGAGCTCGAGGCCGGCACACCGGCGCAGGCGGCAGGGCGATCCTGGGCCGATTCGGTGGGTGCGTGGTTTGATCCACTCCGAGGCCCGGCGCTGGCCTACATCGGCGTCTTGCTCGGATTGCTGGTGCTGGCCCGGCTCCTCGTCGTCCTCCCCGACTCTCCCTGGCGGGTGAGGACTGAGGGTGGCCGCCGGATGCTTCTCCTCCTCGGACTGGTCCTGGTGGTGCTCGCTCCGGCCGGCATCGTCGCGGGTGTCCTCGGGCTCTCTACGGCAACGGATGCCGCATCCGCAGCCTCCCTACCCGCCGCCCCCTCCGCTGGCGGTGACGCAGCCGGTGGAGCAGTGTCAGCGACCGTCGGAACCGTCGTGGCCGTGGTCGGATTGATCGTCGGTTTGGCCCTGGGAATCCTCGGTTCCGTTCTGCTTTCTGTGTCCCTCGCTGCGCGGCTCTCGTTGTCGGTCACGGTGCGGGATGCAGAGGGAAGGCGCAGCGAAGCGCAGACGGCGGAAGCCATCGCCATCCTCTCGGAACTGGGTGCTTCACCGCCGCGAGGCCTCGAAGTGCCCAGCGGCACGGATGTCAGCGTGCTCGCCGAAGGTGCCCTCCCTGCCCCTGCCGGGAACAAGGTCGCGGCAGTACTTCGGCCGGTGCTTCAGGTTCTCTTCGGAACCACCCCGTGGCGGATCACGGTCGATCCTGTCGGCAGCGACCGAGCGGCGGTGGTCATCACACGTAACGGCCATCCCATCACGGCCGTGACGGTGGACCCTGCCAGGTGGGACGTGCCGGCAGCCGAAGCCGGCCGGTACCGTATCAAGATCGTGGCCGCCGTCATCCTCGCGACCCTCGCCCCGCGCCACGCCGGGTTCGAGGCGCTCTGCGGCGCCAAGGACTGGCGGAGCATAGGTCTGCATTCACTGGCAACGACGGATTTCAAGCGCGACAACGTTCAGTCGGCCCGGCTCCTTGCATTGGCTCTCGACCATGACCCGGAAAACCTGCCTGCCCTCGTCGCCTTGAAGCATGTGCTGCACCGGGAGCAACGCGATCCCGGCCAGCTGCGCCGCTATGGGGAATGGCTGACAGCCCAGTCAGACGCGATCGCCGACGGACATCCGTTTCCCAAGGCCTCGGGCGACCAGGACGGCTACATCGACCTGCATCGACGCATCCTTCTCACTTACTTCGTCACCGTGCTCAACTACCGCGCTATCCGGGGCTCGTACTCGAGCTGGCCCAACGACGCCGAGGTTGCGACGCTCGCCGATCGGCTCATCGAGTTGCTCGCCGACGGCACCTCGCCGTCGGGAGGGCTCCGTGATGCGATGCGACTCCAGGCCGCCACTCTCCTCGACGGCGTGTATGCGAATGCGGATTCTGAGCTGGTTCCACCCGACTGGCGAGAGCGCGCTCTCGGCTCCCTCGCCCCGGCCACGGCCTACAACGTGGCGTGTGGGTACGTGCGAAACGGGGACGACCTGAGAAATCCCGAGGTACGGGAGAAATTCGAGCGGGCATTCACGCTCGATCACCTGAGGGCTTGGGCGCAGAAGGACCCCGAACTCACCTCCCTCCACACCGACGATGTTTTCCGTGACTTGGTGGGCCTGACTCCCCGCACCGACTACTGGCAACTCGACGCCTTCAGCCAACACCGGGACAAGCTGGCCGCTGCCGGCATCGTGAATCCGGCCCGACTGCTCAGCCGTGCCGCCGACGATGACCTCCGCCGCTACCTGGCCCTGCCGGTGCCCGTCTTCACCCACCTGACACGGGTAGCGCAGCTCGTGCAGCGGGCCCAGGATGTGTCCTGGGCCCACGGCGGCAACCCAGTGGGCAGAATTCAGGTGGAAGTCATCGCCGAGCTACTCGCCCGCGGTGTGGAAGTTCCGGGAGACATTCACCCGGCCTGGGTCAGTACCCGCGGCTCGATAGACCGGACGGTCGCTCGCGACATCGCCACCGCCATACAGGCGCGTACGTGGCGTAGCGTCGACGTACCCAACCTGGTGGCGTGGCTGAGGTTCGTCCGGGAGACGCCGGAGGGCGATACCCACAGCCCCGTGTGAGAGGGATGGGGCGACCCCGCGGCAGATAAGAGCATTCTCATGTTCACCCTGCCTGCGCCTTATCCTCCGCGGGCAGAATGGTGAGCACCGTCCCTGGAGGGGCGGTGCGCAGACCGAATCCCGGAGGCGATCATGAGGTCAGACCCCCCTGACGGGCGAAGGCGCACCTGGCTGGCTGCGGGCACCGCGGGGGCCCTTCTGCTAGCTGGCGCTGTGGGTGCAATTCTTTTGTCGAGCTCGCTGGTCATCGCTGACGAGCCCGGAACGCCGCTCAACGTCACGCCCGTGACTGTGGAGTCGCCGGCCCCCGCCACGCCGACGCCCATAACAGACCCAGCGCCGCCCGACTCGAGACCCGTTGTTCCAACGCCCGAACCGACGCCTGACCCGACGGCCGAACCGACGCCGCCTGTTCAGACGCCCACCGTCGTGCCGGCGCCACCGCCGATCGTTGTCGAAGACGACCATGGCGGAGACCGAGGCGGCGGACACGGGCGGGACGACGGGCCGGGCCGCGACTGATGTCTCGTACCGAACCTAAGAAGGCTCTCATCGTCCCCTCGCATTGGCCTTAGGGCCGGTGGGAAGACTGAAGTTGTGGCGGAGGAGTCCACGACATCGCGCCGGTCCGGCCGGCGCCTACGGAAGGCAAAGATCATGTCACTGACACCAGTAAAACGCACAGCGGGAATCGCGGCGGTCGTCCTCGCCGGGCTACTAGCAACGGGAGCCATCGCTGCTCAGGCCCTCACCGGAGGAACTGACGACAACCGGCCCACACCAACCAGCACGATCGACCCGATTACCGTTCCCACTCAGGGCACGAACCTACCCACCGATGCGGACCATCCGCAGGGCGACGACAGCATCGGCCGTACCGATGACCAGCGCGGGAACGGAGCGGATGACGTGATCGTTCCGCCTGTACCCGTAACCGGTCTGCCCACCGATGCGGACCACCCGCAGGGCGACGACAGCATCGGGCGTGTTGATGACCAGCACGACGATGCAGTCGACGATGACGGTTACCACGGCGACAACAGCGACCGCGGTCACAGCGATGACGACAACGGCGACCGCGGTCACAGCGATGACGACAACGGCGTTGACGACAACGGCGGCCACAGCGGTGACGACAATAGCGGTCATGACAGCGGCGGTCACGGAGTGGACGACGTCAACGACGACCACTGATCCATCGCCCCACGCGACTCGTCGTTCCGGGAATGGGCTACCGCCTCATCGCAGGCGGTAGCCCATTCCCCGCACCGTCTCGATATGCTCGGCCCCGAATTTTGCCCGCAAATAGCCCACATAGACGTCGACGACATTGGATCCAGGGTCGAAGTCAAGACCCCACACCCGGCTGAGCAACTGCTCCCGGCTCAGAACCTGATCGGGGTGGCGGAAGAATTCTTCGGCGAGTGAGAACTCCCGGGCAGAGAGGTCCACCTGACCGCCGCTCACCGTGGCACGGCGGGTGAGGGTGTCGAGCTGCAGCCCACTGACCGTGAGGACGTGGTCGACCGGATGGACGGAATCCGTCATCCGAAGCCGTACACGGGCCAGTAGCTCGTCGAATCGAAAAGGTTTGGGCATGTAGTCGTTAGCGCCGCCGAGCAGGCTGGCGAGTGTGTCTTCGGCTGAGGTCCTGGCGGTGAGCACGATCACGGGCACCGCGACTCCCTGGGAACGGATGCGACGCAGGACTTCGTAACCGTCGATCCCTGGAAGCCCGATGTCGAGCACCATCAGGTCGTACCCGCCGGTGACGGCGAAGTCCAGGGCGTCCAAACCGGTGTTCACGACCGTGGTCCTGAAGCCGGCCGAGTTCAGGCCCTTCTCGATGAAGGAGGAGATGCGTTCTTCATCTTCTGCAATGAGAATTCGGCTCATGACGTGCGTCCTTCCACCGGCGCGTCCGGTCGGTTACCCAGCGCGGGAACGTCGAAAACCGCCGCGAGGTCGGTGTAGACCGGGAGCTCGATGGTGAAGATCGCCCCCCGCCCGGGACTCGAGGTGACGCTCACCGTGCCGCCGTGTGCGGTGGCGATGGCGGAGACGATGGCCAACCCGAGCCCTGAGCCGCTGGTACCGCGCCCACCGCCGCCTCGGCGGAACCTTTCGAAGATGTGCTCCTGCGCGGTTTCGGGGATTCCCGGGCCTTCGTCACGGATCCAGAACGAGACCCGGGAGGTGCCGTCCGCAGCCCGGCTGCTCGCGCTTCCCAATGCGATCGTGCCCTCGGGCGCCCCGTGCGTCACCGCGTTGGAAGCCAGTTGGAGGAGTGCCTGCGTCACGCGCTCCGGATCGAGCATGGCCGCGGTGTGCGCGACTTCCTCCACCACCCACTGGTGTGGGGAGAGCGCGGCAGCCTTCAAGGCCACCCGTTCCGTCAGTGTCGCGACGTCCACCTGTTCCAAGCGAAGCTGCATCGGGCGCTGCAGCTGGGCGAGGGTGGATATGTCCCGCACCAGGCCACTCATTCGGTCGAGCTCGTCGATAGCGAGGTCCCGTGCGGCGACAACCTCGCCCACATTACGTACGTCCATCACCTCGAGGTGTCCCCGCACGATCGTGATCGGTGTTTTCAACTCATGCCCGACATCATCGAGCAGTTGCCTCTGGCTGGTCAGCGCCGTGTCGAGACGGTCGAGCATGCCGTTCACGGTTGTGGTGAGCTCTGAGACGTCGTCGTGTCCCACCACCGGGATGCGTTCGCTCACGTCTGATGCGGTGATCCGTGCGGCTGCCTCCCGCAGGGCGCGTATCGGGGCGAGGAGTCGCCCGGCTACGAACCAGCCCACCAGGCCCACCGCGAGCAATGCCGCCACAGCGACGACGGTGAAGGTGCGGAACGCATCGTTGAGCGGGCGGAGCTCGGCCCTGAGGTCCACTGCGGTCACGAAAACTCCCGATCGCGGATCACCGGCCACGTTGACCGGGACGGCGATGTAACGCAGGTCCTGACGGCTCCCGGCCGCGGTCCCGCGCACCACCTTCCCCTCGGAAGTCTCAGCGACGACTCGCCGCACGAATGCCGGGTCGTCTTCCAAACGGAAGCTGATCTCGCCGCCCGGCGCCAGGGCCGCCGTCCCGGCGATGATGCCCAAGGTGCTCTCGTTGGTTGCGGGACGGAATCGCTGGATCACCGCGCCGAGGACGTCCTCAAGGGTCTGACCACCGACATCGGTGGCGATGAAGGCCGCGGCCGCGGCCGCCGAGGACAACGAGCCGTCGACAGCCGTTAAGGTGCGCTCGCGCTGCACGAGGAAGGCAGTGGCGCCCGCGACGCTCATCCCCGCGGCGGTCACGAGAAGAATGGAAGCGAGGATGCGCACCCGTACCGACAGGGCCGCGCGTGCACCGAGGGGGAGAGCCGCGCGCGCTGGGGTCACCTGCCCATTATCAGGCGTGGCAGTGGGTTTAGGCCGCAATGGCGGTGCGCGGTGGACTTCGGGGTGCGGCGCGGCATCCCCAACTCGTGATGAAGCGGCAACGTTGTCGAAACAGGGGCTCCGGACAATTGAAGGATGAAGCACAACACCTGGACTGCGACCGCGGACGAGCTGTCCTGCGACGCGTGCGGACGCCTGCCCGAGCCCCCCAAGCCCAGACAGGCCTTGGCGAACATCGCCGCCGTGTTGCCGATCGAGCTCCTGGTGCATGCGGTGGTCGTGCACGCTGACCTGCCGTACCTGGTGAAGGTGCTCCTGCTCACGGTGACGGCCTCGGTGCTGGTGTTGTGGGTGGCAGAGCCCAGCGCTCGCCGTTTGCTGCGCACCTGGCTGCACGCGCCGGCCCTGCGTCGGCGCCGTCGGCTGGAGACTTCGCCGTCCCTGTGGCGCGCGCGCGTCGTGGTGCGCGACGAACCGGGTGCGCTTCAGCGCCTAGCCGGCGCGCTAGCCGAGATCGACACGAACATCCTGGACATCCACGTGCACGCGATTTACGACGGAGCGCTCGACGAACTCGTGCTCTCGGCTCCCGGGCACGTTGGCGAACACGTCATTGTCGACGCGCTCGAAGCCGGAGGCGGCCGTGAGTGTGGCGTCTGGCCCACCACCGCCCTGGCGCTTGCCGACGGCCAGACCAAGGCACTGAGCCTCGCCGCCCGGGTGGTCGGGGACCCGGCCGAGTTGCCGCTGGCAGTCGCCGAGCTGCTCTCGGCGGAGATCGTCTCCGACTCGCAGGCTCCTGGATGGCCGGATCCGGTGGTCAAGGTCCCCACTGCCTGGCGCGGTCCCCTCATCTTCACTCGAAAGGGGGAGCCGTTCACTACCGCCGAATCAGCGCGGGCGAACCGGCTGGCCGAGATTGCGGAACTCGTCGAGCTGAGAGAGGCTGCCCGATCAGGTCGGTCGCTGTCCTGAACAGTGAGGATAAGCGCGGGTGAGCGCGAGTTGGCCCGGAGAGCGCGGCGCGAGGCGCTGCATGGTCGTCTGCGCGGGTAGTCAAGGGGTTGACGATGCACCCGTACGCGCCCATTGTGTCGGTATGAATGCATTCGATTGGGCTCGGCGTTCAGGCGGCCCTCCGGAGATCCTCTTCGACGCCCGCGGTCCGCTCAGCGCACATCTGCTCGACGTGCTCCAGCGGCCCGTCCCCGAATCCGGCGAGATGCTGGCCGCCCTCCTGCCTGCGACCGAGATCGCCCTCTCGCAAAGCGTCGACGTGCTCCGGGACGATGACATCCAGCTGGCTCTTTTCATCCTCTACGGCCTGCACTATGGGCAGGTTCTCCCCGCCGACGAGGATTGGGAATGGAATCCAAGCCTGATCACAGCACGCCTGGCCCTGGAGCGCGAGTTCGAAAAGCGGCTGCGATCGTGCGTCCCCATGCCCGCGTTACCGGAGGTCGACAGCGACGCGGTCGCGGGTGCCCTGTTCGACCTCACCGCGCCTGATCCGGGGCCATCGCTGTCGCGGTACGCGGCGAAACGCGCGACGCCCGGGCAGCTGCTCGAGTTCTTGGTGCAGCGTTCGATCTACACCCTCAAAGAAGCCGACCCGCACTCGTGGGCGATTCCTAGGCTCACCGGCAGAGCGAAGGCCGCGATGGTCGAGATTCAGGCCGACGAATACGGCGGCGGGTTGCCGGAGCGGATGCATTCCACGATCTTCGCCGGCACCATGCGGCATGTGGGATTGGACGACCGTTACGGCGCCTACGTCGACAACGTGCCGGCCCTCACACTGACGTCGCTCAACATGATGACGATGTTCGGCCTTAACCGTCGACTGAGGGGCGCCGTCGCGGGGCACCTGGCGGCGTTCGAGATGACCTCTTCCATCCCCAACCGGCTTTACGGCAACGGCTTCCGGCGTCTGGGATACGACACGAACGTGACCTGGTACTTCGATGAACACGTCGAGGCGGATGCAGTGCACGAGCAGATCGCAGGACGCGACCTCGCCGGGTCCCTCGCCGAAGACGAACCGCAGCTGCTCTCGGACATCATGTTCGGCGCGAGTGCCTGCCTCACCATCGACGGCTGGGTCGCCGACGACATGCTCGACGCCTGGTCGAAGGGGCTGTCTTCGCTTCGGGTCCCACTTGCCGTGCAGAGTTTCGCCACGGCGTAGTGGAAGTGGCGAAGCTCCCTGCCGAGTATGTGCTTCCGCTGCGCTGGACCAGCGCGGCCGACGGGACAGACGAAGCCGGGCTGTCCAGCTTGACCACCTACCTTGCTGTGCTCGGGGAGTGGATCGACGTCACCGTCGTGGATGGATCGCCGGCAGTCGCCTTCGAACGCCACGCGGGAGCGTGGGACGCTCTGGTGAGGCATGTTGCCCCCGAGCCGAGGGCGGGTGTGAACGGCAAGGTGCGCGGAGTGATGACCGGGGTCGGGATCGCCCGACATGACCGAGTAATCCTGGCTGATGACGATGTGCGGTACGACTACGACGCCCTCGCCCGGGTGGTCGGCGCATTGGACTCCGCCGAACTCGTTCGTCCCCAGAACTACTTCGGCCTGTTGCCCTGGCACGCCCGCTGGGACACCGCTCGGACGCTTGTGAATCGGGCCTTCGGTTCTGACTACCCCGGAACGCTTGGGGTGAGGAGAAACTTCTTGTTGGCCGCCGGCGGCTATGACGGGGACGTGCTCTTTGAGAACCTTGAACTCATCCGCACCGTGAGGGCGGCAGGCGGGCGGGAGGTGCGGGCGGACGACCTGTTTGTGGAGCGACTGCCGCCCGACGTGGGGCATTTCATGAGGCAGCGCGTCCGGCAGGCCTATGACGGTTTCGCTCAGCCAGGGCGACTCGCAGTGGAGCTCGCCTTGCTGCCGCTGTCGGTGTGGGCGTCGCGACGCCCGGGGCGGGCGGCGGTCGCGGTCATGATCGTTATTGCCGTAGCTGAGTACGGCCGTCGGCGCGCCGGAGGCGCCGCAGTCTTCCGGGCCGGTTCAGCACTCTGGGCGCCGTTGTGGGTGATCGAGCGGGCCGGATGCGCTTGGTTGGCCGTATGGGCGCGACTGCGTGGCGGTGTCCGGTACCAAGGCGCAAGACTGTACCGTGCGGCCACCCCTGCCCGCGTCCTCAGCGCGAGGGCGACGATACGGCGGCAGGGTGGGAAGGAGCGGACATGACAAGCGAGCAGGACCCCCGACCGCGAGCGGTGATCGTTGCCTGCACCGACGGCCCCCTGCTCGTCAGAGGAGAAATCGACCTCATCTCAGCATCCGGCGAGGCCATTCCTCGCACGCGAAAAACGGTGGCCCTCTGCCGATGCGGGGTCTCGACGATCAAGCCGTTCTGCGACGGTTCGCACAAGCTCGTGGGCTTCCGGACCGACCCGGTGCCGCCCGCCGACAGGAAGAGGGACGAGGGCATCGTGACCGGTGAGGAAGCCCCCCCGGATGCGGAGCGGAGCGGAGCTTAGGCGGGGCCCGAGATCAACGCCGCTGCGACGGCCGATCGGATCCCGCCGTTCCAAGGCTCACCGTGCCCTGGGAGCACGACTGAGGCACCCGTCTCCGCCAACGCCTGCAGAGACGCAAGGGCCTGGGGCGAGTCCGCGGTCGCTGCGCCGGCGACGATCTGCGGCCCGCGTGAGCCTCTGTAGGGATCGAGGGTGACCAGGGCGTCGCCCGTCACCACGGTATCCCGGTCGGTGAGATGCAGTGCGCAATGCCCGGACGTGTGCCCGGGACTGAACACGATCGACGGGTGGCCGGGTACGTCGAGAGTCCCTGACGCGGGCAGACTCATGGGGTCGTCGATCCCCCTCACCCACAGGGCACCCGCCGCGGTCATCGCGCTGAGCACCGGCACGGACCGCGGGTAGATGAGGGGATAGATGAGCCGGCTGCGCTCGTGGGCGTAGTCGTACGGATGGGCGGCGATGTGATGGTCGGCGGAGTGCACCCAGACCGGGACCGACAGTTCCTCTGCGGCGCGGACAGCGAAGCCCAGGTGGTCAAAGTGGGCGTGCGTCAGCACCACGGCTTCGACGTCGCCACGGCTGCGACCCAGCGTGTCGAGAGCGAGAAGGAGATGAGGCCAGGTGGACGGGAACCCGGTGTCGATCACCGTGATGCTGCCGGCCTCTTCGACCAGATAGCAGTTGACATAGGCGTGCGCGAGGCGGTGAATACCCGGAGCCACGTTCCGGGTGAACGCGGGCCGCCGCCCGCCGAAGGATCTGACCGAACGTCTCATGCTTCCTCCGTGCGTCACCGCTCGTGCTGCGGATCCAGCGTGTGCCTGCGCGCCTGACCGGCTCAGCTTGGGTTGAACGGCAGGTTCAGGTCATTCTCGTCGACATCGATGTCGCCGACGTCGTCGGGCCCGCCCGTTCCGGGTAGGAGCTTCACCTGGTCGGGGTCGATATCTCCGTCATCCGTGGCCTTGCTCGAGCGTGGATTCTGCTGGCGGCTCTCCTGTTCGTCCTCGCTGGCGGGGCTGTAAGAGGTGTCACGCTCGGTCTGCTCGTGGTCGCTGGGTACATGGTCCGGGGTCATGTGCACGACGCTACGCCCGGGTTGCGTGATCGGCTAGAGGGGCGATGCCTGCAAACCCGCACCGTCCGGTGCATCCCTCGTCACGGCCGAGATACCCGCCGACGCGATGGAGTCGACAATGTGGGTGGGGCCGAGTCGGCGCCTCCCGGTTAGAGGCCCTGTTCGACCATGTCGATCACGCGCGTGACCAGATTCTGGACCAGCGCCGGATCGAGCGCGCGCAGCGGGCCGTCGATGACCAGGACGGCTAGCCCGTGGACCGCCGACCAGGCAAGGAACTCCGCACCCGGCCTTCGTTGAGAGGGGATGCCGCCTACCGCGACAAGCTCGTCGAGTGCTGCGGTGAGGAGTTGGAATGGCGTCAGGCCACTGCGCCCGGCGCGGGCGGTGCTGTTGGCGCCTTCCAGGTCGGGCGCTGCAGAGAAGGCGGTCTGGAACAGCCCCGGTTCCGTGAGCGCGAAGCTCAGGTAGCCTACTCCGACCGCCCGCAAGCGCAGCCGTGCCTGCATAAGCGCGTCGGCAGCCTCCGGCAGTCGGTCCTGCTCGGTCTCCATCGCCAGGGCGACCCTCATCTGGCAGGCGGAGCACACGGCGTCAAGGAGCGCCTGCCGATCGGTGAAGTGGCGGTAGGCGGCGTTGGGGGAGACGCCTGCTCGCCGTGTCGCCTCGCGAAGTACTACGGCGTTCGGCCCCCCGGAGCGCGCCAATTCCACGCCGGCATCGATGAGTGCCCGGCGGAGGTCCCCGTGCCGGTAGGTGCTCCGCGGCCCCCAGGACGAATCGACTGTTGTCAAAGCCCCTCCCGTCTCGCTACCATGGAACATCGCAATGTGGACAATGTACACATAAGCGTACCGGGCGTCCGTAAATCCTGCACCCGGCGACGTGACGGGCAAGGAAACCATGGCCATCATCGAGGCTCGAGGTCTGACGAAGTCGTACCGATCCAAGGGTGGGCGGGTGCATGCCCTCTCCGGACTTGACCTCGAGGTGCCTCGGGGAACCGTCAAAGCCCTGCTCGGGCCCAACGGCGCCGGCAAGACGACCGTCGTGAAGGTCCTGACAACCCTGATCAGACCGGACGCCGGCTCCGCGGTCATCGATGGAATCGACGTTCTGGCCCACCCCAAGTCCGTGCGCCGCATCATTGGGGTGTCAGGGCAGTACGCGGCGGTGGATGAGAACCTCACAGGGTTCGAGAACCTGGAGATGGTCGGTCGGCTCTATCACCTCGGCGGTAAGGCGGCCAGACTCCGGGCTCAGGAGCTCATCGACCTGTTCGAGCTGACGGCTGCCGGCAACCGGCCCGTCAAGGGCTTCTCCGGAGGAATGCGCCGCAGGATCGACCTTGCGGGTGCCCTGGTGTTCAAGCCGAAGGTGCTTTTTCTCGATGAGCCGACCACGGGCCTCGACCCGCGCAGCCGCCTGGCGCTTTGGGCCGTCATCAAACAACTGGTGAGGGACGGTACAACAGTCCTGCTCACCACTCAGTACCTCGAGGAGGCCGACCAACTCGCCGACGACATCTCAGTGATCGATGACGGGCGCGTGATCGCGGAAGGAACCTCCGATCAGCTGAAGGCTCAAATCGGCGGTCACCGGATCGTAGTCGCCTTGGTGGATCTGGCGGACGGGGAGTCTGCACGGGAGGTCCTCGGCCGGCACGGGGAGGGCGATCCCACCGTCTCCGATGACGGCCGCACCGTTGAGGTGGCGGTGACTGATGGCCCGCGCGCACTGCAGAACGTGCTTGCCAACCTCGGCGAGGCTGGAATCCGCCTGCATGATGCCGGTATGCGGCGACCGACGCTTGATGATGTCTTCCTCACCCTCACCGGGCACAAGGCCGGGCCGCAGACGCGGGGTGAGCCCGACGAGGCGAATCTGGAGAAGGTCCGATGAGCCAGGCGGGGGTGCTGCGTGCTCCCAGTGATAACAGGCTGGCCCTTTGGTACTCGGACGGCTGGACGGTTACCAAGCGCAACCTGATCAAGATCAAACGCTCACCCGACATGCTCGTATTCGCCGTCATCCAGCCGATCATGTTCGTGCTTTTGTTCAGTCAGGTGTATGCCGGCGCGATCCAGGTGCAGGGCACCGACTACGTGCAATTCCTGATGGCGGGCATATTCGCCCAAACGGTAGTGTTCGGTTCCACGTTCTCCGGGGGCGCCATGGCGCAAGACCTGAAGACGGGGATCATCGATCGGTTCCGAAGCCTCCCGATGAGTTCGTCCGCGGTACTGATCGGGCGCACCAACAGCGACCTCGTCCTCAATACGATCTCGATGATCATCATGATGGGCACCGGTTTCGTGGTCGGCTGGCGAGTGAACTCGTCCCCGCCCGAGTTCATCGGCGGCGTCGCGCTGCTGCTGCTTTTCAGCTACGCGTTCAGCTGGGTGATGGCACTGCTGGGCATGACGGTGAACAGCCCCGAGGTCATCAACAACGCCTCGTTCATCATCCTGTTCCCGCTGACCTTCGTGTCGAATGCCTTCGTCCCCAGCGAGACACTGCCGACGCCGCTGCGGATCTTCGCCGAGTGGAACCCGGTGTCCTCGCTCGTTCAGGCCGCCCGAGAACTGTTCGGCAACGTCGGTACCGCGCCCGTGCCGGATGTCTGGACCATGCAGAATCCGGTGCTCACCGTGCTGATCGGCATCGTCGTGATGCTGGTTGTGTTCGTGCCGCTGTGCATCCGGAAGTTCGCATCGATCAGTTCACGTTAGAGGGCATTTCTCGCCCCGCATCCCCTGCCTCTCAGCAGCGACCCCAGCCGCACCGCAAAGCGCCAGGATGGCAGCGGCGGGCCCTCGGATCGCGCGGTTCACCGACTCTCCGGCAACATCATCCCGGTGCGTCACATCGACGCAGGGCCCCAGAGGGACTAGGGCCGGAGTGGACGCAGCACCAGGGTCACCTCTGTCGTTGCAGGAACCGAGCGGCTGCAGGGTACCTGGGCGGTGGGGGCCTGAACCTACTGTCAGCGACTGCCGCGGCGCTTGCCCCGCGGTGCGGCGGTGCCGCGCGTGCGTCCGGGCACCTTGCGCGCCTTCGCACCCCCCGCCGGGTTGGCTTTGGCAGCGGCCTCACGCGCAGCCTTCGCTGCTTCCTTCGCCTTCGCCGTCTTCTTGACCTTCTTCTCCGGCTCGCCCCGAACTACGACGGTTTCCGCCCGGGAACTCGCCGCGGTGCGGCCGCGCACGATCCCCACGAATTCTTGGATTTCTTCTGTCGTCTCGGCTTTCAGCCAGGCCAGTGCAATCCGTGTCTCGGCCACGTCACCCACAGGACGGGACACGACATCCTTCCGGCTGTGCAGCCGCGCGAGCGAATGCGGAAGGATCAGGATGCCCACTCCCGCTGCAACCTGCTCCATGGCTTCATCGAGGTCGCGGAGTTCCGGCAGGGCGCGCCGGCTCCCGTCTCGCAGTTCCCGGGCAACGTCGCGCCACTCGGGCACGGCATCCGGGTCCTGCAACAGGTGCTCGTCGGCGAGGTCGGTCACTGCCACGATGTCAACGGCGGCGATGGCGTGGTCCTTTGCAGCGACCACCACGGCGATTTCGGAGTACAAAGGGACCACGCTGAGGCCCTGGCCATCGATCGGAAGGCGCACGAGGCTAAGGCTCGCCCGGTGGTCATGGAGTACTTCGGTTTCCTCACCGGGTTCAGTGCGGAAAACCTCGAGTGGAACATCCGGATGCCGTTCGGACCAGATGCGCGTCCACTTCGTTGGCGTGACGCCGGCGACGAAACCGAGGGAAAAGGGCACCGGCATCCTCTCTCCTGGCCGACTACCGCCGGTATGACGATGCTCTCAGGCTATACGCTGGAGAAATGATGTCCGAAAAGAAGCCCCAGATGATGAAGCCCGCCACGGCGGCCCAGAAGCTCGGGATTCTGCTCGAGGCTGCGCCCGAGGAATTCCAGAACTCGGAAATCTCGCGCACCGACTTGGCCGAGCTCGCAGCGAACCCGCCCGTGTGGCTGGCAGAACTTCGCGCCAATGGTCCCCACCCGCGGCAGGTTGTCGCCGCGAAGCTCGGCGTCTCGATCTCCGGGCTCGCTCGCAGCGGAGTGACCGAGCCTCTGACCAGTGCAGAGATCAGCCTGCTGCTGCAGCAGCCACCGGCCTGGCTGGTGACCGAGCGTGCCACCCAGGCTGAAGTTCGAGCCGATCAGATCCGGGTGAAGGATGCCCGGGCCGAGAAGGCCGCGAAGCAGGAGCGTGCCGCGCGAGGCGCTGCCCAGCGGGCCGCCCACCGCGGGGAGTAGGCCCGCCGGGGTAGCGGCCCGCCGTCAGGAAACGGGCACGCCGGTAACACATGTCGTGAGCCGTAGGACGTGCCGCGAGAGAGCCGCAGTCACATCGCATCGCACAAGGCTTACGCCGCGTATCGTTTCCGGAGGAACCGCACGATATCGTCGAGCTCGGCCTGCGAGACGCTGTGCGGCATGCCCTCGTAGATGCGCTCCGTGAGGGTGGAATGCCCGGGAAGCCAATGCTGGGTACGGGCAACGGCCTCAGGTGGGATCACCGCATCCGCAGTTCCTCTGCCCCAGAAGACCGGCGGTCGAAGCTCGCTGAGCCGCGTGTCACCGTCGACACTGCCGGGAACGACGAAACCCGACAGCTGCACCGCGAATGCGATCCGGTCGGGCGCGTGGCGCATCAGCTGCAGCGCCATCGCGCCGCCTTGGGAGAATCCGAGCACTCCGATGGACGTGGGCTGCTCGGGTAAGGCGTCGAGCCACTGCAGCACGCCTAACGCTGCAGCATCCAGGGTTTCCGCAACGGGGTTGCCGGGCTCCGTGATGGGGAACCAGGCCCAGCCCTGCCCGGCCGCGAGTGGCGCCCGGAGCGAAGCGATCACGGGTTCCAACGGAAGGTGCGGCGCGAGCGAGAAGAGGTCGCCCTCGTGAGATCCGAAACCGTGCAGGATGAGCAGCAACGGCCGTCCCGAACGGTCGCGCTCGCCCGCCGACCAGAGCACTGCATCCACATCGATGGGTTCTATTCGGTCGCTGTTGTCCATTTGTGGTCCTCGCGTTCGGGTCGAGGCAGGGGGGCGTCGACTACGTCAATACTTCCATTGCAGTGGCATGCGAGCACGCCCGCGTGAGAGCCGGTCGTGGTCCGGTCGGTGCGGTTGAGCCGAGGGGAGCAGCTCTCGCCCGCGGCGCTGCGCTTCGAACTGCAGCGGCGCTCAGGCAGCCGAATGCCGCCGTGACGGCGCCTCCCCGCGGCTCATCTGCGGGCTTTTCCGTAGCATGCACAAGAATGAACACATGAGCGTGCGAACTCCCGATCCCGACCCCGAATGGACGCCCGATCCCGACGATGCCCGACCCCCGGACGGCGCGAATCCCGGTTGGCTGTCTGACGTCGAGCTCGCCGAGGTGCGACGACGGTTGCCGTTGCTGTACGTCGAGGCGGTTCCGGTGCGCGTCGACGGACTCGGCCGCGTTATCGAGGTCGGTGTCCTCCTTCGAGCCAAATCGACCGGAGAGATGACTCGCACGCTGGTCTCGGGGAGAGTGATGTTCGGCGAGACGCTGCGGAATGCATTGTTCCGGCACCTGGAGAAGGATCTGGGGCCGATGGCGTTCCCGCAGCTTCCTGCGAGTCCGGTGCCGTTCTCCGTGGCGGAGTACTTTCCGCTACCCGGGTTGACCGTCTTCACCGACGAGCGGCAGCATGCCGTGTCGCTGGCCTATGTCGTCCCGGTGACCGGCACCTGCGATCCCCGGCAGGATGCTCTCGAACTGACCTGGATGACGCCCGATGAGGCTGCCACACCGGAGATGTCTGCCGAGATGGAGGGGGGGCGTGGGGCTCTGCTTCGTGCAGCGCTGGCGTCGGTCGGTCAGTTGCGGTGACTCAGCTCATCCTCAAAACGTCTCCCGCTCCTTCCTTGTGAGTTAGCCACAGAGGGTGGCGACCGGCGAGCGCGCCGTGCAGGTTGGAACGCAGAACGGGTCGGTCTCGTGGAGACCGACCCGTTGAAACTGCCGTGAACCGCGGGAACGCGTGGGCAGATTAGTCCCGCAGACTAACCCTGCGCGCGACGGGGCGCGGAGCGCCGGGCTCCCGCCGAGGAACTGGCACCGCGGACGAGTCCGCCGACCTGCAGGCCGCCGGAACGGGCGCCGCCCTGGCTGCGTCCGCTTTGGCCGCCAGCGGAAGCGCCCTGCTTGGGCGCGTGGCTCCGAGCGGATGCCGCAGGCCGGCCGGAGCGGTCGCGGCGCGGAGCGCCCGACGAGGCCACTGCGTCGCCGCTGCCGCCCCGCTCGTCACGGTTGGTGCGCTTGCGCTGGGCGTTGGCGCCCTGCGAGCGCCCACCCTGGGACTGGCCACGGACGGGCTGCTCCTGGCGCGGCAGCGGCTTGACGTATGCCGCGACTTCGCCGACGAGTTCGCCGACAGCGGCCGAACTCGCCGTGACGCGCTGCGGGGTGACCGAGATGGCCGCCTTGCGTAGCAGTGCCTCGGTGTCCTTGCGCTGCATGGGAAGCATGACGGTGACGACGTCGCCGGCGCTGCCTGCGCGGGCGGTGCGGCCCGAGCGGTGCAGGTACGCCTTGTGCTCTGCCGGCGGGTCGACGTGGATGACGAGTTCGATGTCGTCGACGTGAACGCCGCGTGCCGCGACATCCGTTGCCACCAGCACTCGCACATCACCCGCGCTGAACGCAGCCAGGTTCCGGTCACGAGCCACCTGCGAGAGGTTGCCGTGCAAGTCGACGGCGGGGATGCCGGAATCGGTGAGCTGCTTGGCGAGCTTCTTAGCGTGGTGTTTGGTGCGCATGAAAAGGATGCGGCGTCCCGCGCCCGAGGCGAGTGCCTGGACAAGGTCCTTCTTCGCGTCGACACCGTCGACCTCGAAGACATGGTGAGTCATCGCGGAAACATGGCTTGTTGCCTCGTCGACCGAGTGCAGAACCTCATTGTGCAGGAACCGGCGAACGATCTTGTCCACACCGTTGTCCAGCGTGGCCGAGAACAGCAGGCGCTGACCCGTGCTGGGGGTTTTGTCGAGGATGCGGGTGACAACGGGCAGGAATCCCAGGTCAGCCATGTGGTCAGCCTCGTCGAGCACGGTGATCTCCACCGCGTCGAGGGAGACGAACCCCTGCTTCATCAGGTCTTCGAGGCGGCCCGGGCACGCCACGACGATGTCGACGCCTGCTTTGAGGGCGGTGACCTGCCGGTTCTGCGAGACGCCACCGAAGATGGTGGTTGTGTTGAGGCCGTATGCCTCGGCCAGCGGTGTGAGCGTGGCGGAGATCTGGGTGGCCAGCTCACGTGTCGGTGCGAGCACGAGACCCAGCGGGCGGCCCGGGCGGCGCTTGCCGCCGGAGAGCGTGCCGCCCAGCCGTGCGACCATCGGGAGCGAGAAGGCGAGGGTCTTACCTGACCCGGTCTTGCCGCGGCCGAGCACATCGCGGCCGTTGAGAGTGTCGGGCAGCGTGTCGACCTGGATCGGGAAGGGGCTGTCGATCCCCTGCGCCGAGAGTACGGCGACGAGAGGGGCGGGAACGCCGAGGGTGCCAAAGGAGGTTTCAGACAAAGTGGTGCCTTTCGGGCATCAGGTTCCCCGTGCGCCCGACAGCCGGAATGCGGTATCAGGAGCAGAAGGATCCACGTGGCGAAGGTGCCGTTGGGCACATCCGTTCGCCGTAAGAATTTTCATTTCGAGAATCGCGACCAGCCCACGGATGCGGGTTGTCGCGATAGAAAGAGGGCGTTCTACGACGCAGCAAACCCATCGGTGGGCTCGCAAGTACGTCAAGTCTAGCGGACGGTGTCAAACAGCCGCTCTGGTGAGGGGGCAGGACTCCTCGTGACACCCGGAAGACAGCTACGCCGTCCCGTCATACAGCTCACCTACCGGCACCTCGACGGGCAGCACATTCCCCGATTGGGGCAATGGGCAGGCCCACACCGGGTCGTAGGCGCACGAAGGGTTGTACGCGAAATTGAAGTCGAGCACCAGAGTAGTCTCAGCCGCTCCCGAACCGAGGTCTGCGCCCTTGACCGTGTCGAGCAGGTAGCGACCGCCACCGTACGTTCCACCGGGCCTTCCGGCGAGTCGGTCCTTGAGCGGCAGGAAGATGCCGCCCCCGTAACCGACCAGTCGCCAGACGTCAAGTGTGCCGAGTGAGGGGAGGCGTACCGTGCCGACCAGGTCGAACGGTACCGTGCCATCCGTTCCCGTCTCCACCGACAGTCGCTGTGGTTCTTCCGCCCGCCGGATCTCGGCTTCGAAGCGCCAGCTGGGGTCGTAGGACGCGACGGTCAGGCCGGCGAACGTCGCCCGGTCCTCGGTCAGGAGGGGTGACGACGGGTGCCCCGCGAAGAGTTCATCGCGACCCGATCGCCAGAGATCATGCGCAGAGGCGGTGTTCGTCGCGCTCAGATGCCGCACTCCGGCGTAGAGCTCGAAGACCCGTCGTCGCCAGTCGGCGAGCTGCAGCGCCTCCAGGGTTGTGGTCATCGCTAACCCCTCGTCGTGGTGTCTGTTGAAGCCGCACCGCGAGTGCCTTCACCTTCTGCGGCGACGTCGGCGCCGGTGGGGAAATCGATTCCTACGTCGTAGCGCCAAGAGGGGGCGAGGCGTTTCAGCTGCAGCATCCGCCACTGCCAGTACGTCCAGAAGGCGGGCCACAGTGCCAACGTCGCGACGCCGGCGCGAAAGATCAACTGGTCCCGGTAGAGAGTCTTACCGGTTCCTGCCGGGTCGGCGGCGATAGCCATCCGGTGGTCCCAGACGTCAACGGCGGCGAGGGGACCGGAGAGGGGCCGGCCGGTGTCGCGGAGAATCCGTACGTCGCCCTGCTGGGTAGCGGATACGTTCAATCGGATCATCTGCTCGCCGAGCGGAACAAACCCCAACCCCCGGAGCGTGACGCTATGCTCGCCCGGCTCCCAGATGGTCGGGAAGCCGTTGGCTCCGAGTGACTCCAGCCGGAACACGGGTGATGACACTTCCTGCAGTACCGCCGGACTTCGGATGGCGCGCCAGGCGGAATCGGGGTCGCAGTCGAGGATTTCCTTCAGCAGCACGCGCATGCCTCCCAGTCTCGGTGAGCAGTCGATGCAGTACAACTGGGATGTGGCAATTAGGTACTGGATGAGCGTGATGCACCGGGAGCATGTTCGACGAGCTGTGGCGCTCGGCATCACCCAGGCTAACCACGGGTCTCGAGGGGCGCTGGAGCGTATGCGGGAAGCCGACGGGTTGGTCTACTACTCCCCGAGGGCTGCCCTCGAGGGTGAACCCCTCAGAGATTTCACCGCTATCGGGCGCATCGCCGAAGGGGCCGTCTTCCAGGCGGGAGAATCCGGTAGTGATTTCCGGCCGTGGCGGAGGAGAGCCGACTATGACGTGGATGCCGTAGACGCGTCGATCCGGCCTCTCCTGGCGGTTCTCGATTTTTCCCGCGACAACCCCAACTGGGGATATCAACTGAGGCGTGGATCGATCGAGATCTCCCGGCACGACTTCGAGATGATCCGACAGCAAATGCGGCGGCCGTCAGCCGATGACCGGTAGCTTCACGGCCGGCCGGACGCCCAACGCCCGCTCCCAGGCTCACGGCACCTCATCGGGAAGGTGGCATGGGGCCTACGAAGTGCCGGCCTTCAGAACGTGTGCCGCGACCTCCCCGTGCGACGGGCTGCGTCACGGAAGGGGCGGCCGGGTAGGCGACCGCTCGGTGTGCGTCGCGCAGCCTCGTTAGAATCACGGATATGGCCGGTGAACTGTGGTGGGTACCCTCTGCCGTCGTTCTTGCCGTCGTCGCTGTGCTGGTCACGCTTGGCGTACTCGTCGCGCGGCGCAGGTCACGGGCGCGGGTGCGCTCTGCTAACGCGGCGGCGGCGGAACTGGCGCGGACGGCCGCGATAAGCCTCGTGCGAGCGGATGACGCGGTGCAGGCCGCCGCAGACGAACTCGGCTTCGCCATCGCTCAGTTCGGCGAGCAGGCTACGCGAGATTTCGCAGCGGCCCTGGGGACTTCGCGCCGTCAGCTGCGGGATGCCTTCGCACTGCAGCAAAAACTCGACGACGCGATGCCCGACACCGACTCGCAGCGCCGGCGATGGAACGAGCAGATCATTGAGCTCGCCGACGAGGCGACCACCCGGCTCGCTCAACACACCCGCGGGTTCGATGCACGCAGAGGGGCAGAGCGTGACGCCCCACTGAAGCTCGAGCAACTGGATCGCCGCCTCGGTCGGGTCGCCGATCGGGTCAAGAGCGGCGCGACCAGTCTGCAGAGGCTGCGCCTGACCTACTCGGAAGACGCCCTCGCTGCCATCAGCACCAACGCGGAACGTGCCCGCGCGGCCCTGGACAGAGCGCTCACCAGCACCGAAGCCGCCGCCGCTGATCTGGCCGCGGGGCCAGGACGGCCCGTGGGGGATCGCGTCCGGGATGCCGAAGAAGCGCTCTTCCACGCCACGACACTGCTCGACGCCATCGAGACCGGTGAGGACCAGCTGCACATCGGGCTTGCCGCCTGCGAGCGTGCCATCGAAGCCGCCGAGACGGAACTCGCTGAAGCCCGGGAGTTACGTGACCGTCATGAGGAATCTGAGGCGAGTGGCAACCTGAATCAGGTGATCGTGCATGCGAACCAGGTCCTCGCCGAGCTTCGAGCGCCCGGAAGGCTGAAGAATCCCTCCGCCGACCTCGCGACGCTCCGGCGGGCGATGGACGGGCTCGACAGCATCCGATCTGAGGCCCGGAACCGGCAGCTGCGCTTGGAGAACGCCCGGTCAGCACTCCACGGGGCCATGCTCGCAGCTCGCAGTCAGATCTCTGTGACCCGTGACTTCATCACCGTCAACCGGGCCAAGGTGGGCGCCGCCGCGCGCACCCGGCTCGCCGAGGCTGAGCGGCAACTGTCGGCGGCTGAGGCCGAAGCCGAGACGAATCCCGTTACTGCACTCGACACGGCGAGGCGCGCGATGACGCATGCGACGGATGCCGACGCGCTGGCCCGGTTCGACACGCATTAGTCCGCGCTTCGCCTCCCGGCCTGCGCAACCTCTACCCTGGTCGGGTGGATGATGCGCAGCAGAAGTACCAGGTTCGATTCGACTGGGGACGTGGCGGGTACCGTTCCCTCGCGGCAGCAGCGGATGTGGTGATCCTGGCAGATGCGCTTCCCCCGACAAGCGGTGACGGCGAGACCGGCGGCGAGACCGACGCTGGAGGCGCCGCCACCTGGAGAGCACTGCGTGACGGATCCGGCACGACCGACACCGTCATCGTCGCTGGATTGAACAACCGCCGCGCGGTCGCGGAGTGGGTGCTGAGACGCCAGGCGGAGAAAGGCGGGCGGTTCAGCGTCGCTGTTGTCGCCGCTGGTGAGTCCCGGCCGGACGGTACCGACCGATGGGCAGTGGAGGACTTGCTGGCCGCCGGCGCCGTGATCGATGCGCTCACCGATGTGGGCATCGACCACTGCTCGCCCGAGGCGGCTGCGGCATCCGCCGCCTTCGTCGGCCTGAGACAGGCCATAAAGCACCTCGTCAGTGCGTCGGAGAGCGGCCAAGCGCTGGCCGCAGCCGGACGCAAGGACGCTGTGCTCGCTGCGAGCCGGCTGGATGTTTCCACCGAAGTGGCAGTGACCGGGAATTGAACCGGGCTCTTCTGCGGTTGGCGCAAGGGTACGCACCAAGGGCTACCGAAGGAGATGCGCATGAAGGCAGTAGTTGACGGCATCGTCATTGCCGATGCACCGGCTGAAGACCTCATCAAGATCGAAGGCAACTGGTACTTCCCCCCAGAGAGCGTCACCGCGAACCTGCTGGTCGAGAGCGCCACGCCCTACACCTGCGCATGGAAGGGCGAGTGCCAGTACTTCAGTGTCAGATCCGGGAGCACCGTACTGCAGGACCGCGCTTGGAGCTATCCGAGGCCGTACGCGGAGTCATTCGAACGCGTAGGTCGGGACTACAGCAACTACGTCGCGTTCTGGAAAGACGTCCAGATCGTTCCTTGACGGCAGGCCGGGGAAGCTAGCGCAGCACAGGCCGGAGCCTGGAGCGACGGCGACAGGAGCGACGGCCGCTACGCACAAGTGCTCGGCTTTCGGGGTCGGCAGGCTACGGACCGGTGGATGCCGCAGCCCGGCGCCTTTCGGCGGCCGTGATCTCGCGGCGATTCCAGGTGATCAGATGTGCCGTGCTGAATCCACGACCGCAGACAGCGCACGCTAACGGGCGAGTCGGCTTCCGATAGCGGTAGTGCGTGTGCCCGGCCGGGCACGTTCCCACCCAGGGAGCAAGGTCGTGTGCGATCTCACCATCGTGCGTGCGCTTGCCGTCGTAGCCGAGGTCGACCGCCACGCGCTTCCACTTGGGACCGTGCCCGGCGCGTGCCCCGGCGAGAGCGTGGGCGACTTCATGAAGCAGGATCTGGTGGATTTCGTCGTCGTCATACCGGGCGGCCAGGTAGCGCGAGACCGTGATCCGCTTCTGCGTGAAGTTGCAAAGACCAGCGCGTTTCTTGGCGTTGTCGAAGCCGAATGTCCAACCGCCGTTCAGGTGAAGCGCGATGAGTGCTTCAGCCCACCGGCGCACGCGTTCAAGTTCGGCCATCAGGGCGCAACCTGCACCTGATAGAGCCGGTCGTCCCCCAGGGTCGGGTCACCGCGGCCATCCGTGTTGTTGCTCACGAACCACAGTGTGCCAGCGGGCCCCGACACGACATCACGCAGCCTCCCGAAACTGCCGACGAACCACTCGTCCATCTCCCCTGTTGAGGGGGAGATCCGCCACATCCGCTCCCCCCGGAGTGCGGCCATGAAAATAGTGTCGTTCACAATCGCCATGCCGCTCGGACTGGCGACTTCCGTCGGCCACTGTTGCATCGGATCCGCATATGCCAGACTTCCGGCGGCGCCTTCCACCTCCGGCCAGCCGTAGTTGGCTCCCGGCGTGATGCGATTGAGTTCGTCCCACGTGTTCTGCCCGAACTCGCTCGCCCAGAGCTGGCCGCGGGAGTCCCAGGCGATGCCCTGCGGATTGCGGTGGCCATACGAGTAGACGCGGTTGCTGAACGGATTGCCGGGAGCCGCGTGCCCTGTCGGCGTCATGCGCAAGATCTTCCCGCTCAACGAGTTCAGGTCCTGTGCGCTGGAGGCGTTCCCCGCATCGCCGACGGTTGCGTAAAGCATTCCGTCCGGCCCGAAAGCCACGCGGCCCCCATTGTGATTGCCGGCTTTCGGGATGCCGTCGAGGATGAGCTGAGGATCACCGAGTCCGTACCCGCCCGCAGAACCGGTCAGAGGCATCCGCTGGATCTGGTTTCCGTCGGCGGCGGTGGCATAGGCGTACACCCAGCCCTGCGCACCCGGTGCTCCCGCATCGGCCAGAAACGCGAGGCCCAGAAGTCCTCCCTCACCCGAGGGCTCAGCGGCCTCGACGGTTCCCGCCGTTCGCAGGCTGCCGTCGGGCAGCAGCTCGCGCACGTCGGTTGTGTCGCGCTCGCTGATCAGGACGCCGCCGTCAGGAACCCGGAGGACGGACCAGGGAGCATCGAGGTCCGATGCGATGACGAGGGGATCTCCCTGCGGCCGCACCGGGAGGACAACGGAGGTCGGAGGGGTGGTCTCCGAGGGCAGCGGGCGGGCGGGGGTTGCGGTGACCGTTGGCGTCTGTCGAGCGTCGGGAGTGCAGCCGACGAGAACAAGCGCAGTGCAGACGGACACGGCAGCGTAGCCTGCGCACCGCGCCCGGCGTCTCCATCGGCCCACGCTGTTCCTCTTTCAGTGTCTGGAGCAATTGTCGCCGATCCCACCGTTTCCCGCACGGCCTCACGGCTACCCGTCGGTCTCCCCAGACGGCGCCGACCTCGCGGAGGTAGTCACCCCGAAGCGGTCTGCAACAGGAAGGATGGGCGGGGGAGTGCCTGCGGCGACACAGTGCCTGCGGCGACACAGTGCCTAAGGCTTCGGATTGCGCTGTTCGTCGAGGAACGACTCGGTAACCGCCACAGCCATGAGCGAAGCCTCCAGCAGGGCGGCAGATGCCCCGCTCTGCTCGCGGAGGAAAACGGCCGCTGTGAAATCGACCAGCGCACGCTCCAGCTTGCCCTGCTCGAAATGCACCTGTCCGCGGTGCTGGCGCGCGCAGCCCGCGATGCGCGCCCATTCATGAGTCTCGGCCAACTCAACACACGCGCCCAGTTCGAGCTGCGCCTCATCGAGCTTGCCCTGGTACTGCATGACCTGCGCTCGACGGATGCGGCTGGTGACGAGATCCTCACGGTTCCCGGTGAATCGCGCCTGACGTACAGCCTGATTGGCGACGTCTATCGCCTCATCCAGTCGACCAAGGAGGCGCAACAGGGTCATCTTCTCGTTCAGAGCGCTCAGGCTGCGCAACTCGCCCAGTTCGTCGAGGCGTTCCCCGGCGGCCCGGAGATCCACGCGTTCGCGGAGGGTGACCTGGTCGTAGCCGATAATGATGCTCAGTGGGTGTCCCGGGGCCGGATTCGGATTCGGATGCGGTGCAGACGCAGACGCAGACGCAGACGCAGACGCAGACGCGGATGCGACGCATGTGCGCCGGTTCTCAGGATAGCCCGACCCGGTGTTCGGTTGAGACGCTTCAGCGTCCGCCCCTACCCAGCCACCGGCCCGACGTCACTGCCCGACCTGGAACACGGTGCGACCGGGTAGCGGCGACGGAGTGGCCGTGGCATCCGTCGCCACTGCGGCACCGGAGATGAACTGCGAGAACTCGTTGCCTTCCACCACTTTTGCGGGGTGAGGGCCACCAGCTAACAGGCGCTGGACCCACGCGAGTTCGATCGGGGTCTGCGCGGCGACGAAGACGATGTTGCCGAAACGGCGCCCCTTCAGGACCTGCGTCTCGGCCAGGCCGATGACGTGCGGAAAGACGGCGGAGAGGGTCGCCGCCTGGCTGCGGGCAAACGCGAGGCCTGGCCCGTCTGCGACGTTGACCGCGAGCGCTCCTCGCTGCGACAGAAGGGGAGCGGACAGTTGGTAGAACTCACGGCTGGTGACGTGGGCCGGGGTGCGGGCGCCGGAGAAGATGTCGACCACGACAAGGTCGACCGTACCCGTGAGTCCCGAGGGAAGCTTCCCAAGCACTTCCCGGGCATCCCCGTGCCGCACCCGCAGCTGCGCCCGCTTGTCCCACGGCAGCTCCGCGCGCACCAGATCGATCAGGTCGCTCTCAAGCTCGACCACCTGCTGCCGGGAACCCGGCCTGGTCGCCTCGACATACCGGGGAAGGGTGAGGGCTCCGGCGCCGAGGTGCACAGCCGTGATCGGCTCGCCGGGGTCGCCGATCAGGTCGATGACGTGCCCGATGCGCTGGATGTATTCGAAGAACAGCTCGGCCGGGTTCTCAAGATTCACGTGAGACTGCGGCGTGCCGTCGACGACCAGCTGGAATGCTCCCGGGGTGAACCGATCCGGTTCAATAACGGCGGTGAAGCCGCTGGATTTGAGAGTGATCGACGGATGCTTCTGCTCGCCCCTGCTCATGGTTCAAGTGTGCGGCATCCGTCGCCGGTTGCGCGCCGATGAGGCGGCTAGGAGGGCGGGAAGCGGGGTTATACCTGAGATTACGGGACAGGTCAAGAATCGGGTGGACACGGCGAGTCAAAAAGCATATAGTTGACCTTTGCGCTCCCAGACAAACCTCTGCCTTCATATTGCGGTCGGCTTTGCGTGCTCAAGCCAACTTGCGGCACAACTCATTTGAGGGTCTGTGGAGTACTCCATTACTAACAGTAACTAGACCTAATGGGTCCACGGAGGTTATTTCCTTGGCTGTTGCGCGCAACGCATCCACCACTTCACCCAAGAACGGCCGCTCGGCAGGGCGTCTCTCGTTCGCAAAGATCACCGATACTCTCACTGTTCCGGACCTGCTCGCACTGCAGACCGAGAGCTTTGACTGGCTCGTCGGTAACGACGCCTGGAAGCAGCGCGTCGCGGAAGCGCAGGCGGCGGGTCGTCAGGACCTCCCCAGCCGCACCGGTCTCGACGAGATCTTCGAGGAGATCTCGCCGATCGAAGACCTGAGCGAAACGATGCAGCTGTCCTTCACGAATCCGGAGCTCGAGCCGGAGAAGTACACCATCGATGAGTGCAAGGAAAAGGGCAAAACCTATTCCGCGCCGCTGTACGTGAACGCCGAGTTCATGAACCACCTCACGGGTGAGATCAAGACCCAGACCGTCTTCATGGGCGACTTCCCGCTGATGACCCCCAAGGGCACATTCGTGATCAACGGCACCGAGCGTGTCGTCGTCTCGCAGCTTGTGCGCTCCCCGGGCGTCTACTTCGAACGCCAGCAGGAGAAGACCTCCGACAAGGACATCTACTCCGCTCGCGTCATCCCCAGCCGCGGTGCCTGGCTCGAGTTCGAGATCGACAAGCGCGACCAGGTCGGCGTTCGCATCGACCGCAAGCGCAAGCAGTCCGTCACCGTCTTCCTGAAGGCTCTCGGTCTTTCCAGTGAGGAGATCCTCGAGGAGTTCAAGGGCTTCCCGTCTATCGAGCTCACCCTGGAGAAGGACAACATCCTCACCAAGGAAGAAGCTCTCAAGGACATCTACCGCAAGCTCCGCCCGGGAGAGCAGGTCGCCGCTGAGGCTGCCCGCGCCCTGCTGGACAACTTCTACTTCAACTCCAAGCGTTACGACCTCGCGAAGGTTGGTCGTTACAAGATCAACCGCAAGCTCGGTATCGACGCTCCGCTGTCAGACTCCGTTCTGAGCCTCGAGGACATCCTCGCGACCATCAAGTACCTCGTCTCGCTGCACGACGAGTCCGCGCCGAACGTCACGGTTCACGACAACAGCCTCTCCACCGTCAAGGGCGTCCGCGACGGCAAGAAGGTTGACGTTCGCCTCGACGTCGACGACATCGACCACTTCGGCAACCGTCG
>JAODMM010000163.1 GCA_025465015.1 Cryobacterium sp.
GCGAACTCTGGCTCTCTGGTTGGTTTGGTTCGCCGTGAACTTCTCCTACTACGGTGCCTTCATCTGGCTGCCCAGCCTCCTCGTCGCCGCCGGGTTCCCGCTGGTTCGCTCCTTCGAGTACACGCTCATCATCACGCTCGCCCAGCTTCCCGGCTATGCGGCATCCGCCTACCTGGTCGAGAGGTGGGGACGCCGCCTGACGCTCGCGGTGTTCCTCGCGGGTTCAGCAGTGTCGGCGGCCTTGTTCGGGTTCGGGGCGGTGAGTGGAAGCGAAGCGCAGATCATCGTGTTCGGGATGCTCCTGTCGTTCTTCAACCTCGGGGCGTGGGGTGCCCTCTACGCGGTCACGCCTGAACTGTATCCGACACTCATGCGCGGCACCGGCGCCGGTTGGGCTGCCGGTGTCGGGCGGATCGCCTCCATACTTGCGCCCCTTTCAGTGCCGCCGCTCCTCCTTGTTGGGGGCGCCCCGGCGCTCTTCGTGGTCTTTGCTGCGGTGTTCGTCATAGCCGCGGCCGGCGCGTTGGCACTTCCCGAGCTCAAGGGAACGTCGCTGTCCTGAGGACACGAGGGTCTCCTCTCTGTCGCCTTAGCGAACCCTGGGGCAAGATCGGAGCATGGAGCTCACCGCCGCGTCCCCCCTCTCCCCCATGCTCGCGAAGGCGGTGCCGACCGTTCCGGAACCCGGCAGTGTCCAGGGCGGTCTCAGCTATGAGCCCAAATGGGATGGCTTCCGCGGCATCGTGTACTTCGACGGCACCCACACTGAGATCGGAAGCCGCGGGTCGAAGATGCTGTCGCGGTACTTCCCCGAACTGACGGATGCCTTCGCCCGGCTCCTACCCGCGCCTTGCGTGCTCGACGGCGAGATCGTCGTGCGGAGCGGCGAGCCGGGCCGGGAGCGACTCGATTGGGAGGCCCTTACCCAACGGATCCACCCCGCAGCCAGCCGGGTACGCAAGCTCTCCGAGGAGACACCCGCCGTGTTCGTCGCGTTCGACCTCCTCGCCCTTGGGGACCAGGACTATCTGGATGCACCATTCCGGGAACGCCGGGCGGCACTCGAGCAACTGGTTGGCAGCCTCGGGGACCCGGTCTACCTGACCCAGACCACCAGGGATGTCGACCTGGCCCGGCGCTGGCTGGTCGAGTTCGAAGGAGCGGGGCTCGACGGGGTCGTGGCCAAGCCTCTCGCGGCCGGCTACGCGCCGGGTAAGCGCCTGATGCTGAAGACGAAGCACCATCGAACAGCGGATGTCGTCGTTCTCGGGTACCGGGTGCACGCCAGCGGCAGCGGGGTCGGGTCCCTGCTTCTCGGCCTCTATGACGGCGACGGAAACCTGCAGAACGTGGGAGGGGCATCCGCTTTCACTGATGTCCGACGTCGCGAGCTGGTAGACGATCTCGCCCCGCTCGTGCAGCGCGATGAGGAGGGTGATGTCGTGACAGGAGCGACGGAACGCAGTCGGTTCTCGTCGGGGAGAGACACGTCCTACGTGCGCTTGCAGCCGACGCGGGTCATCGAAGTGCGGTACGACCAGATGGAAGGGTCGCGCTTCCGGCACACCGTGCAATTCCACCGATGGCGTCCGGACCGGGATGCCCGTTCGTGCACGTTCGACCAGCTCGAGCGCCCCATCGCCTACGACCTCAGCAGGGTACTGGTGTGAGCTCCGTCACCGCAGGGTGCTTCGCGCCCCGGATCGCTTTTCGCTACCAGCGTTCTGGGGGCGGGAGGCCAAATGCGCGGCGGAATTCAGCCCGGACCTTATTCCAGGTGCCGGGCCCGGCTCGGCTGCACCCGCGGCGGCTCTCCGGGCATTTTTGGATAGTCCGGAGGGAATGGCATCTCGCCGAGCCCGGCAGCGAGATCGCGCTCCCACCAGCTCAGCAAGGCGTCGATGGTGCCGGGGTGGTCGTGCATTCGCGCCCACGGATCGCCGACGGATCTCAGCCGGTCAGGCACTGTGACGATTGTGAATTCGCGGGGGTCGGCGTTTGCCAGTTCGTCCCACTCGATCGGGCATGATACCGGCGCATGGGCGAGAGCTCGCGGACTGTAGGCGCCCGCCATGGTGCGATCCCGGTTTGCCTGGTTGAAGTCGACGAATACCTTCGTTCCGCGTTCCTCCTTCCACCAGGAGGTGGTGACCTTGTCCGGCATCCGTCGTTCCAGTTCCCGTGCGGTAGCGATCACGGCATGTCGCACATCGAGGAATTCGCGGATCGGCTCGATGGGCGCGAAAACGTGGAGGCCGCGGTTACCGGAGGTCTTGATGAAGGCGTTCAGACCCGCCTCGGCGAGCACCTGCCGCAGTTCTAACGCTGCCGGGATGGCGTCGTCGAAGTCGGTGCCGGGTTGCGGGTCGAGGTCGATGCGCAGCTGGTCCGGGTTGTCGGGGTTCGCGGCTCGTGACGGCCACGGGTGGAACACCACCGTGTTCATCTGCGCCGCCCACACGGCCGCGGCCGGCTCGTCGATGATGAGCTGCGGATGCGAGCGGGCGCTGGGATAGACGACCATCACTGACCGCACATACTCGGGTGCACCCTTCGGCGGATTCTTCGAGAAGAACATCTCGCCGTCGATGCCCGCCGGGTAACGCTGGAGCGACAGCGGACGGTCACCGTTTGCGGCGACGAAGGCGTCTCCGACATCGATCAGGTACCGGGCGAGATCAAGTTTCGTGATTCCCAGCTCAGCCCAGAGAACTCGACTCGGGCTGGATATGCGCACATCGCGCGGACCGTGGGGGCCCGGAACGGGGAGAACGACTGCTTCGCTTGCCATACGGACAACCTACTCACTGGAGGCACCACTGGCGCTTGGCAGATCCTCCCGCGGGGAAGCCCGATGGTCGATGCATCGCGCCGAGCGACGCACCGCCGCACCGCGCGACCGCCGGCCAGGCATCAACCGCGGTATGACAGTGTGCGGCAGGGCCCAACCCCATGGACCTTCGTCCGGGCCCCGGTGACGTCGGGCGCGGGATTGGTGTTGGCCGCGCAGCATAGCCATGCTTACCTAGAACATGGCCTCCTTGCCCGTCCCGCCCGGCACACCCGTTTCGCCGGATCCTGCCCAGCGATCGCACCCTAACGAACCGCACGTGGCCAATCTCTCCGGACGCCTCAACTGGCTTCGCGCGGGAGTCTTAGGCGCTAACGACGGGATCGTCTCCGTGGCGGCTATCGTCGTGGGCGTCGCAGGGGCGACAGCGAGCTCAGCGCCCATCCTCACTGCCGGCCTGGCCGGGCTCGTCGGTGGCGCCATTTCCATGGCGCTCGGCGAGTACGTCTCGGTGAGCAGCCAGAGCGACAGCCAGCGGGCATTGATCCTCAAGGAAACCCAGGAGTTGCGGGAGAACCCGGAGTCGGAACTCGAGGAGCTCGCCGGCCTGTACGAGCTGAAGGGCCTGTCAGAGGGAACCGCCCGGTTGGTGGCAGACGAGCTCACCCGCCACGACGCATTGTCGGCACACTTGGAAGCAGAACTCGGCATCACCGAGGCGGATGTCGTTAGTCCCTGGCACGCCGCAGCGGCATCTGCGCTGGCCTTCACCATCGGCGGCGTCCTGCCTTTGTTGGCCATCCTCCTCCCGCCCGAGGGATGGCGTGTTCCCGTCACCTTCATCGCCGTGCTTCTTGCACTAGCAGTCACGGGAACCGTGAGCGCCCACATCGGCGGCAGTGCCCCGTTGAGAGCAACCATCCGCGTCGTGGTGGGCGGTGCACTCGCGCTGGGCGCGACGTTCCTGATCGGTTCCCTCCTCGGGACAACGGGAATCGTTTGAGGGGCGCCATCGCCGCCCCTCAGTCGATGATGCTGCCCTCGCCTGCCAGCCGTGGTCAACAAAATTCAGCGCTCCTCGCGCCAGCCTTCGCGCTGCACGACACGGTCAGCGGAGCCATCTCAGTGCCGGAGGGCGACCCGAGCGTGTATCCGCCGCATCCAATGAGGTGCCCACCAGAGAACTCGCTCGAGTGACGTCAACACCGAAGGCACGAGGATAGTGCGCACGAGGGTCGCATCCAGGAGCACCGCGACAGAGAGTGCCACTCCGATCTGTTTCATCTGCAGCAGCTCCCCGGTGGCGAACCCGGCGAAGACGAGCACGATGATGAGGCCGGCAGAAGTGATGATGCGCCCAGAGCTCTGCAAGCCGGCAGTGATTGCCAGCCGGGTGCCGTCACCGTGCTCGTGGTGCTCTTTGATGCGGGCAAGAAGGAACATTTCGTAGTCCATCGCCAGGCCGAACCCGAACGTCAGCACGAGGGTCAACACGAGCGCGTCCACCCCTGAGATCGCCGATGCGTCGAAACCCAGCACGTCGGCGAGGTTCCCCTGTTGGAATCCCCACACCAGCACCCCGACGGATGCCCCGAGCGAGACGACACTGATGACGAGTGCTGTGAGGGGAATGATCACCGACCCGGTCATGAGGAACAGCAGGACGAAGGTGGCCAGCGCGATGATGAGCGCCGCCCACGGGGCACCGCGCAGCAGAGACGAGGTGTAGTCGACGGATGCGGCGTCGGTGCCGCCAACCCAGTTCGAGAAGCCCGGCCGGTCGGACCGGATCTCCTCGACCACGCTCCGCCCCTGGTGTTCCTCGACGCTCACGCGCGACATCCAGTAACCGTTCACCTGAACCGGTGGCGTGACATCCGTGACATGGGCAAAGGTACGGACGGTCTCAGCCCATTCGGCAGCGGACGCCTGGTCGGTGTCACCCACCAATTCCACCCGAGGAGTCGCGGCTAGGGGAAACTCCGACCGCAGTGTCGTGAGGAACTCGTACTGCGACGACGACCTCGGGACCGCCTCCGCGGAGCTGTTGGTCACAGTCGTCGCAAGCGCCGGGCTGCCCAGAAGGAGAAGCACTGCGACTCCGCCCAGCGTAACGAGCACGGGGCGCCGCTGGATGCGGCGGGTGAGACGAGAGAACACCCCCTCAGGCGGGGCGACATCTCCGAACCGGTGCAGGAGTGCGCCGATGCCGGGAAGCCGGGTGAGAACGCCGGGCTTGACGAGCCGTTCCCCGAAGTAGCCGAGCAGTGCGGGAACCAGCACGAGGGCGGTCAGGAGTGCGATCACGACCACCGAGCTGGCCCCGACGGCGATGGCGCGGATCAGTCGCGGCTCGAAGACGAAGAGGCCCGCCGTGGCGATGGCGAATGTCAGTCCGGAGAACAAGACCGTCCGTCCGGCGGTGCCCACGGTTCGCCCCACTGCCTGCACCAGGAGTTCGCGACGCTCTCGTGAGCCGACGGACGGTGCGCCCCCTGAGGCATCCACGTGAGCCACCGATGCGCGGTACTCCTCCCGGAACCGACTGGCGATCAGCAGGCTGTAGTCGATGGACAGCCCCAAACCGACCACAGTGATTACGTTCATCACGGTGGTGTCGATATCCATCAGGAAACTGAATCCGTAGAGTGCGCCCAACGAGCCGAGGATCGACGCGATGGCGGCGATCAGCGGGATCCCGGCGGCCAGGACCCCGCCGAAGATGATCAGCATCGCGAGCAGCGCGATCGGCAGGGAGACCAGTTCGCCTTTCTGCAAGTCGGATTCGGCGACGGCAACAAGAGATTCGACGATGAGCGGTGTCCCGCCCACCTCGACCGTGGCACCCGGAGCCACGGAACGGATCTCGTCCGCGGCCACATCCAGCCGCGCCTGCACGTCATCCAAAAGGTGGTCGTCCAGCTTGCCGTTCGTGGTCTTGAGCGCGGCCGACAGCAGGAGCCCCTCGCCGTCTTCTGCGAACAGCACGCCGGCTGCGGGCGAGGGTCGGCCATCGGGCAGCGGCGGTATCGCCAGCGGGTTCGCCACCGACACCACCCCATTGATGCGCTGGAGGTCTGTCGCCGCGGTAGAGAGAATCGTCACCAGGGCCGGATCCGCCAGGTCGACGTTGTACAGCAGCAGTGACAGAGATTCAGTCCCGACCCCGGAGTTCTGCAGAAGCTCGGCCGCCTCGCTCGCTTCGCCTTCGACAGACGGCTCGGAACTGGAGAGCCGCTCGAAAACCGTTGAGCCGGTGACCCCGCCCAGCGCCAACGCGACGCACCCGGCTAACGCGACCAGCCAGCACAGCAGGGCTGAGAGCCGATGCCGGGCGGTGTGGACGCCCAGGGTGCGCAGCATGACTATGTCATTTCACGTGTTACCGGGGGTCGCGTCTTAGAAGTGGTACTCAGCGCACGAGGTCGGGGTGCTGCACGGCTGCGACGTTGGGGTGCGCCCTCAGCCGATAACGCAGGGCGTTGTCACCGTAGGTGTCGAGGATCGGGCTGTTGGTCGGGTCCACGGAAAGCCCGCGAGCCCGCGCCGCGAGCTCATCACTCAGTTCAAGTCGGGGCATCACCGTGTCGAGAGAGGGGTTGAAGAAGAACGGGATGGAGATGCGGTCGGTGCCCACAAGCGGGGACAGCACGCGGTGCAGGGTTGCCTTCAGATACCCGCCCGTCGCCAGTTCCAGCATCTCGCCGATGTTCACCACAAACGCTCCGGGTACCGAGGGGGCATCGATCCATTCGCCGTCGTGCTCGACTTGCAGGCCACCCTTACCAGGCTCGACGAGGAGGAGTGTCAGCACTCCACCGTCTCGATGTGCGCCCACTCCCTGTTTGGGGTCGGGATCCGATTCCCCGGGGTAGCGGACGATCTTCGTCACCGGGAATGGACGCTCGGCGAACGCGTCATCGAAGGCGTCCTCCCGCGCGTCCAGCGACAGCGCCCACGCCCGCATGAGTCGCATGGCGACGTTACTGAGCTCGTCGTTCCACCGGGTCATGGTCGCTTGTAGCTCAGGAAGGGCTTTCGGCCACAGATTGGGTCCTTCAAGGCGCCAGTACTCGGCAATCCCCGGCCCTGGCTCCACAGCGTCACGCTCGGGGCCGATGTCGATCTGCTCCCGCCAGTCCACCTCGCCGTGCGTGCGCTCCCCGCCCATGCGGGTGTACCCGCGGAACTGTCCGCTGTGCACATTCTCGATCTCAAGCTTGTCCTCCTCGGGGAGGTCGAAGAAGCGGCGCGAGACGGCCAAGACCTCGTCGATCAATGCCTGGTCCACACCATGCCCGACGAGATAGAAGAACCCGACGTCATGGGTCACCTCCCGGAGCTCAGCCCTGAATTGCGCGGCAGTGGCCGGGCTGGCGTCGAGTGCGGATAAGTCGAGAATCGGTAATGACATAACCATGTGTCGATCTTTTCATCCTCGAGACGAATACCTTGAATTGTTACTGCCGCGATGATTCGTCGGGCGTGTTCGCGGAACACGTGTGGACGGCGTAGATGCCGCTGCTAGTGAGCCCGCCCGGGTCCCCCTCGTCGCTCTCGTCGCTAGCCTAATCCTGGTCCGTGCCCGTGCCCGTGGCACTCTTGGCCCGACAGGCGTACTTTGGGCGTCACCAACCGTCAGGAGGGCCGGCGATGCAACTGCACAGGCTCACAGTCGATGGCCACGAGTACTACCTGCCGTCGAGCCAGAGCCTCGAGGAAATGAAGGGGAAGATCGAGTCCCTGGTTCGAGAGGGCGGTGGCTGGATCGACATGCCGAACGGGAGTCGGCATCTCAGCATCCTGGTCTCTCCCGGACTGCGGATCACAGCCGAAATTCTCGAAGCACCGTCTGGGGCGCCGGCCGACGAGTACGCGCACTCCACCGAAACTTACCCCGACCTCTAAGCGTCTCCTCGTCCCCGGACGCGCGTACGCATCCGCTGCTCCTCCCCGTCCGCTTCGACGCCGAGCTCCATCGGGACACGCCGATCCCTGCCTGCTGCTGCTGAAATCCCCCGGACTTCAGCGCCGCGACGCCTCCACGATGTCCCTGATCTGCACAGGAGCGTCTGCGTCCTGGAGGGAGGTCGTGTCGCCGAGCACCCGCCCGTCGACGACATCGGCCAGTAGGCGCCTCATAATCTTGCCTGACCGGGTCTTGGGGAGATCCGGAACGATGAAGATGTCGCGCGGTTTGGCCACAGGTCCGATCACTCCGGCGATGTGGTCGCGCAGGAGCGGTTCCAGTTGCGCCCGGAGCGTGAGCCAGTGTTCGGACTGGAATGCATCCGCCGGTCCCCCCGTGCTCGCGTCCGTGCCGGCGGACGGCGCAGGGTGACCCACGGATGCCGGAACCACGAACGCAGCGATCGCCTCCCCGGTAATTGCATCCGTCACCCCGACGACGCCCGCCTCGCTGACCGCCGGGTGTGCAACCAACGCCGATTCGATCTCTATCCCGGAGAGCCGGTGGCCGGAGACGTTGAGCACGTCATCCACGCGACCGAGGAGCCAGATGTCACCATCGTCGTCGTAGCGGGCGCCGTCGCCGGTGAAGAAGTAGCCCTGCTCGGCGAATCTCGCCCAGTACGAGTCGCGGTAGCGCTCGGGGTTGCCCCACACGGTCCGCGCCATTCCTGGCCATGTTCCGGCCACGACAAGATAGCCGCCCGATCCACGCGGTACCGGGCTCCCTTCTTCGTCAACGACCCGAACATCCAACCCCGGCAACGCCCGCAGTGCGGAACCTGGTTTGAGCGTGGACACTCCCGGCAGCGGTGCCATCATCGCGGCTCCGGTCTCCGACTGCCACCAGGTGTCCACGATCGGAGAACGAGAGGCGCCGATGTTGCGGTGGAACCACGACCACGCTTCGGGATTGATCGGCTCACCCACCGAACCGAGTAGACGGATACTCGACAGGTCGTATTCCTCGGGCACGGCGTCCGGGAACCAGGTCATGAAGGTGCGGATGAGTGTGGGCGCCGTGTAATACGTGGTGACACCGTATCGCTGGATGATCTCGAAGTGACGCCCCTGGTGAGGGGTGTTCGGCGTTCCCTCGTAGATGACCGAGGTTACGCCGTTCGCGAGCGGCCCGTACAGCACATAGCTATGCGCGGTGACCCAGGCGAGGTCTGCAGTGCACCAGTAGACATCGGTATCTTTGGCGTCGAAGACAGCCCAGAAGCTCCATGCCGTGTGCGTGAGATATCCGCCCATAGTATGCACGAGGCCCTTGGGTTTACCGGTCGTACCCGAGGTGTAGATGATGAACAGCGGCGTCTCGGCGTCGAAGAACCTGGGCTCGTGGACGTCGGAAGCCGACGCCACTGAGTCGTGCCACCACACGTCACGGCCGGGAGTCCAAGGGATATCGCTGCCGGTGCGGCGCACGACCAGGACGTGTTCCACCGTATCGATTCCGGCGACTGCGGCATCCGCTGTTGCTTTGACGGGCACCGCCTGGCCTCGACGGAACTGGCCGTCGGTCGTGACGAGGAGCTTAGCGCCAGTGTCCTCGACCCGGAACCGCACCGCATCGGCGGAGAAGCCACCGAAGACCAGCGAGTGGATCGCCCCGATCCGCGCGATGGCGAGGGTGATGATGACCGTCTCCGGGATAACCGGCAGGTACACGACCACCCGATCGCCCTCGCCGATGCCGAGTGCCTCGAGTGCGTTGGCGGCCTTGCTGACCTCCTGCTGCAGCTGGGCATAGGTCAGTGTGCGGCGGTCGCCACGCTCCCCCTCGAAATGGAACGCGACCTTGTCGCCGCGGCCTGCGCTCACGTGCCGGTCCACGCAATTAACCGTGACGTTGAGCTTTCCACCGGCGAACCATTCTGCGTGTGGGATGGAAAGTTCTCCCTGCGCCGGGGCTGGCGCCCCGCCCGAAAGGCTGCTCGCGGTGAGGCCGATTGCGTTCGCATCACTGGTCGTGTCGCTGACTTCCCCACCAGTCGCGCCGCGGCCCGCATCAATTCGCGTGGGCGGCGCCCAGGTGTGCACAGTGTGCCAGGGCTCGGACCAGTCGAGTCGTTTCGCCTGCTCAGCCCAGAATTCCTCGGGGTTGTCGGCCGCTACCGTCCATGCGGTCGCGTCGACGTTCGCAGCATCCGCGAACGTCCGGGGGGCCGGATATCGACGGGAATCGTGCAGGAGGTTCTCGATCATTTCCACACAAACGACGGTAGTTGCGTCAGACCGAGCGATCGAACCTGGACGACACGGAAGGTAACGAGCAGTAGGCCCAAGGCGACACGGAAGGTAACGAGCAGTAGGCCCAAGGCGTCACGAGGGCTCCTCGGAGGCAAGATGGCATCGTCTTCCCCGTGACTGCCCATGACATCGTCGAGCCGGTCACCGCGAGACCTGCCCGTGTTCGACACGTGATTCTCACCTCCCCAAGGTCCGCCCGATATCGCCTCGAAAGCTCTCAGCTCCCCGCTACTGCAGAGCTGGACCGGCCGCCAGCGCGGCGCGCAGGAGCCTGGTCTCCGGAGCCCGCTTGCCAGGGTTGCGAGCCTCACTCAGCGGATCGGGCGGGGTGTCAGTCTCGTGAACCGCCCGCGACCTCATACGACCAGAGTTCACTGGCCACCCCGATGGGACGCACCGACGGCTCACCCTCGCGAGGAGCATCGTTACGGTGACCATGCCCGAACGCCTTCGACGTCACCCAAGCTTGGAATGACTCCTCATCGCTCCAACGTGTCACAACCAGCCATGTTGTCCGATCATCAGTCGGCTTAAGCAGTTCAAACCCCTCAAAACCCGGCTGATTGTCCACGGCACCGGCGCGCGCAGCGAAGCGACGTGCCAGTTCGTCCCCGCTGTCTGCCGGCACGGTGATCGCATTGATCTTGATGACCGTCATGATGGCTTCTTTCTGTGATCCGGGCAATGGCAGTACCAGCCCTCACCGGCTCGCGCTACAAATCTAATTCACTCATGCCGCACACTCGGCCTCCGGGCGGCCGTGGCGCCCCGCAGGCCACCCGTTGCCGCTGCTGGCGAACACGGTCGGCTCCTCCTCGAAAGGAAACGTCTCGACCGCCGGAGGAAGGGTTCAAGCAGCGGGCGACGACGGCGTCCGGTCAGGGCGGCGACCCTAGACGGTATGCCGAAGGGCCGGCAGATCACGCGATCCGCCGGCCCCAGGTGCTGCGGCTACTTCCCGGCTATGCGGAGGGCCTAGTACCAGCCCGCAGATTCGGAGTGGTCCCACGCAGCACACGGCGTGCCGTACCGACCCGAGATGTAGCTCAGACCCCAGGAGATCTGGGTTGCCGGGTTCGTCTGCCAGTCGGCACCGGCCGAGGCCATCTTGTTTCCGGGCAGAGCCTGCGGGATGCCGGTCGCACCGCTCGAAGCGTTGTAGGCGTTCACGTTCCAGCCGGACTCCCTCTGCCACAGCGGCACGAGGCAGCCAAACTGGTCGTCGCCCCAGCCGTACTGGGAAAGCATCATGTCGCGGGCGATGGCCTGGGCGCCGGTCGGGTCGGTGGGAGCCGACGGACGGGACGGAGCGGCGACGGCGGGTGCCTTCGCGGCAGCGGAGGCCTGAGCAGCCTTCGCGGCAGCAGCTTCCTCTGCAGCCTTCACGGCCGCGGCCTTCGCGGCGGCAGCGGCAGCGGCAGCGGCAGCAGCCTGCTCCGCGGCAACCCGGTCGACCTCAGCAGTTGCGGCCTGAACGCTTGCAGTCTCGACCGTGGTCTTCTCGACGAGCTCGAACACGCGGTCAGGTGCCAGCAGCGTGTAATTGCCGAGCGAGGCGACGGATGCCTCAAGCGCGGTCGTGTCCGCCTTGCCTTGAGCTGCGGCAAGCACGATGTTCGCACCGCTCAAGGTGCCTTCCGCTTTCTGGTGCGCGCGAGCCTCGACGATCCCGGCATACACGCCCAGTTGCTCGGATTGAAGTCCCGTGCTCGCCGTGAGGGCCGCCGTGGCCGCGACCCGCTCGTTTGTGGCCGCGACCGTGGACTGCACGGCGAATCCGCTGCCGACCATAGCACTGGCGGCGACAAGGGACCCTGCCACGATCAGGCGCCTGCGCATTCTGCTGCGCAGCCGGTTCTGAACGCGGGTGCTGCCCGTATCGGCGACGTCGATCCTCGCAGCGTCGGTGTCTGCAGGGCCGTCGCTACCGGTGTCGGTGCCTGAAGTGTCGGCGCCGAGTTCGCGCACGGACGTCGTGGGGGAAGTAGTTAGGAAGTTTCGCATATATTTTCACAGAGCGAACCGCTCGGACGCTGGGCGCACGGGCGGTTCTGGATCGACGGGCCACGGGCGGGGATCCACACGGGCGAACGGCAAGTATGTCGAGCCCGCCTCCGGAAGTCGTCGATGGTTCCTGTGAATCTCATCCATAGCGTCGCCAACTATTCCGCCGCGCCCGATCATCAATGGTCGATGAAGGCGCACGACCGCGCCCATCGGCCGAGCGACTTTCCCCGACTAGGCTGCCCAGCACTTGCACGCGGGCGTCGAACGATGAGGTGCTTCTGCGCGTCGGCCTCGCTCCATGTCGCCCATTTTCACGACGCCATCGGCGACATAGCACTGTTCCTTGAAGCAATTACGAGCCTGGCTGCTGTCTGCCTGATGTACCAATGGTGCTCGCGGTCATCCTGCACCATCGCCGTACCTGTTCCTCGCGGACGACCGGCGCCCCTTACAGGACTACCGTTGAACCATGACGTCCACAGACACAACCGCGCCGAGCGAAGCTGACGCCGCCGCCGCAACCCAGACATTCTCCCAGCTTGGCCTCAACGACGCTGTGCTCAAGGCACTCAAAGACGTCGGGTACGAGATTCCATCCGCCATCCAGGCTGTAACAATTCCTCCGCTTCTGGCCGGGCGGGACGTCGTGGGCCTCGCCCAGACTGGCACCGGGAAGACGGCTGCCTTCGCGCTGCCGATCCTGTCCCGCCTCGACGTGTCACAGAAAAGTCCGCAGGCGCTGGTGCTCGCGCCCACGAGGGAGCTGGCGCTGCAGGTTTGCGAGGCGTTCGAGAAGTACGCCGCCCACCTGCGCGGCGTTCACGTTCTGCCGGTGTACGGCGGTCAGGGCTACGGAGTTCAGCTGTCCGCACTGCGGCGCGGCGTCCACATCGTCGTCGGGACACCCGGTCGCATCATGGACCACCTTGAAAAGGGCACCCTGGACCTGTCGGAACTTAAGTACCTGGTTTTGGACGAGGCCGACGAGATGCTGAAGATGGGCTTCGCCGAAGACGTCGAGACAATCCTCGCAGACACCCCGAAAGACAAGCAGGTGGCGCTGTTCTCGGCCACGATGCCGGCTCAGATCCGCCGAATCTCACAGAAGTACCTGCATGACCCGGAAGAGATCACGGTCAAAAACAAGACCACGACCTCCACGAATACGACCCAGCGCTATCTGATGGTGTCCTACCCGCAGAAGGTCGACGCCCTGACCCGCATCCTTGAGGTGGAAAACTTCGAGGGCATGATCGTGTTCGTGCGAACCAAGAACGAGACCGAGACGCTTGCCGAAAAGCTGCGCGCTCGTGGATACTCGGCGGCGGCTATCAACGGTGACGTCGCCCAGGTGCAGCGAGAGCGCACGGTCAACCAGCTCAAAGCGGGAAAACTGGACATCCTTGTGGCAACGGATGTCGCAGCGCGCGGGCTCGATGTCGAGCGGATCAGCCATGTCGTCAACTACGACATCCCGATCGACACAGAATCGTATGTGCACCGCATCGGCCGAACCGGACGGGCGGGCCGAAGCGGTGCAGCGATCAGCTTCGTCACGCCGCGGGAGCGGCATTTGCTCAATGCCATCGAGAAGGCGACCCGCCAGCCGTTGACACAGATGCAACTGCCCACCGTCGAAGATGTGAACGTCACTCGCCTGGCTCGATTCGACGACGCGATAACGGATGCCCTGGCCCAGGCCGAACGGATCACCGCGTTCCGCGACATCATCGGTCACTACGTCGAGCACCACAACGTGCCGGAGGCCGATGTGGCTGCCGCCCTCGCCATCGTTGCACAGGGCGAGACACCTCTGCTGCTCTCCCCCGAGGCGGCTCGGGCGCAACGGTTCGAGCGAGACGACCGCGACCGTGGGGAGCGCCCGGGCCGAGGCGACGGCGCCGTCCGGGGCGACCGGCCGGGTCGCACTGACAGAAGCAGCCGGGACGACCGGCGAGACCGCGGTGAGCGGGCGGGCGGAAGCGAGCGCCCGGAGCGCCGGGTCCGCGCGGGTGACAGTTCCTTGGCCTCGTACCGCATCGAGGTGGGCAAACGGCAGAAGGTAGAGCCTCGCCAGATCGTCGGGGCGATTGCCAACGAGGGGGGCCTCAGTCGCCAGGACTTCGGTGCCATTCAGATCTTCCCCGACTTCTCAGTCGTGGATCTGCCCGCTGACCTGCCCGACGAAGTGCTTGCCAAACTTCAGGACACCCGCATCAGCGGCAAGCTCATCGAACTGCGCCTTGACCCAAGCGCATCCGACGCTCGGGGCGACCGAGGGGATCGGCCGGCGCGGAAGCCCCGCCGTAGCTGACTGAACCTGGGGGTACATGATGGAGCGGGACCAGCGTGTCCACCGAGATCCCGCACTCCAGACACCCAAGAGGGCTGTCCAACCACGGTCGTGGTGGGACAGCCCTCTGTACTAGTGGTGCTCTTTAGAAGCGGTGCTTTCCAGAAGCGGCGCGTCTAGAAGTCAGTTCGGTCTTCGTGACGCCGGCTTCCGGACTTCGCAAGCCCTCGACTGATCATGTATCCAACCGTCAGGAAGGTCACGTACATCCAGGCGTGGTTGGCGTCGAAGCCCGAGCCATCCTCGTCGTTGTCGACGACTGCCGAGGCGATGAGGACCCCGAGCACGACGACGACGTAAGCGATGAATTCTGTCGTCTTGAATGCGGACTTCGTCCTCGTCGTGACGCGGCCCGTCCTCGTGTCATTGGTTGCGCTTGTACCGGCGTTGTTAGCCAACTTGATCTCCTTGTGGTAGGTACAGATTGACTCTGGGCGGTGTTCCTGCCCATTTCGAACGTACCGATCCCTGCTGATCTCCCAAGGGGCTAGACAGCAAGTCTGTACAGGGTGTAAAGGAAAGGTGCCGAGAAGCGTGCACCTCGCACAGCCGCCGTGGAGAACGCTGCAAGATCGTCCCGCGCAGCGCTTCCAGCACATCGGGGCGCCCGGTCATCAACAGCGTCGTCGTGCGGATCAGTGTTGGTGTCAGTCTCGGTCTCGGCGGGCACGGTTCCACACTGGCAGCTACGGCTCCACGCTGGCGTCCTCGCGCGGCGACCTCGTGTCTGAGGGATCGTGCTGTCGACGGCTGGCGAACAAGAACGGCAAAGCGATGACCTCAACGGCGCCACCGATCACCAGCGAGATCCCGTAGCCCCACAGGTCTGCGCAGCGGCCGAGGGCCGGTTGGATGAACACCCCGCCGAGGCTGCCGAATAGAGAGTCGAACGAGAGAACGGTCGCGCGCTGCTTCGACGGAATCATGTCGTTGAGGTAAGCCTGACGAACCGGCGCGGCGACGGCGAATACGAATCCCCAGACCACCAGGAAGACGATTGCGAGCCAGAAGAGGCTGTTCAGACCGATCAGCACGAGCACGATGGTGCTGGCGGCAAAGGCACCGATGACAGTAGTGGTCCGCCGAGCGAACAGGCCTCGGACCCGGGGCGCGAGCATGCCACCGGCCACCTGCGAAATCGAGAGGACTGCGGCAGCCAAACCGGCGATGGAGTAGGCAGACGCATCGCCGTAGAGTTCCAGCAAATAGGGCTGCAGGGCATAGAACGCGTAAATCCCCACGCCCGAGGCGAACGGCGCGGAGAGGATCATGTAGCGGACGGAGCGCTTCTTGAGCCCATGCTCAATGGACTGCGCTAGTACGTTCCGCGTTGCCTCCATCGGCTTCACCGAGTGGTCCGCTCGGAAGCCGAGGTCCTTCATCACCACGAACGCGAACAGGAACATGACGACCAGCACGCCAGCTCGCACCAGGAAAGGAACTCCGAGATCGCTCACCTGTGCGATCACCCCGCCCAGGACGGACCCGGTGAACATCGCGATCCCGCTCACCATGAGTCCTCGACCGAACACGGCCTCGAGGCTGCCGGCGTACCCGGTCGAATACAACGCGTCAACAAGCCACGCCTCCACAGCGCCGGAGAAGAAGGTGAACCCGAGCCCGAGCAGCACCGAAACAATTGCCCACCAGACGAAGGGCGCATGGGAGAGCCACAGCACCCAGTAGAGCCCGGTGGTAACAGACAGGGTGGTCGTTCCGAGCAGATACGACACCTTCCTCCCCGCGGTATCAGCGACAACACCGGTGGGGATCTCGAAGATCACCATGCCTACGGTGAAGAAAGCGTTGGCGGCGAACGCTTCGAAGTTCGACAGACCTGCGTCGAGGAGGAACAGCGTGTTGATTCCCCAAATGAATGACGCAGCCAATGTGTTGCCGAGCAGGAGAACCAGGTAGACACGCTGGACGCGCCGCGCCGCGGGATTCATCGCCCACGGACTTCGGGAACGCCACAACCGGCCACACCGCAATCATCGACCAGAGCGTCACCTGCCGCCAGTGTCAACCGTTGTAAGCGCAAGGCATGCTAGCCGCATATGCGTCTCGGAGCGGAGCGGACAGGATCGCGATCCACCAGGCGGAATCCCCAGGGGCGCAGCTACCATCCTCGCCGTCACAGATGACGGCGGATCACCCTTATCCCAGGGTTGCGATGTCGATGACGAAGCGGTAGCGCACGTCCGATGCGAGTACGCGCTCGTAAGCCTCATTGATGTAGTCCGCGGCAATGAGTTCGACTTCCGGGGCGATTCCGTGCTCTGCACAGAAGTCGAGCATCTCTTGTGTCTCACGGATGCTGCCGATCCCGGAACCGGCGAACGAGCGGCGGTTGTCGAACAGGGTGAACACCGCAACGGGCAGCGGTTCGGGCGGTGCTCCGACGTTCACGACGGTTCCATCGAGGCGAAGTAGTGACAAATAGGCATTGATATCGATTTTCGCGCTGACCGTGTTGATGATGAGATCGAAGGTGTTCGCGAGGGTGGTGAAAGTGGATTCGTCGCTCGTCGCGTAATAGTGGTCCGCGCCGAGGCGCAGGCCGTCTTCTTTCTTAGCCAGGGTCTGCGAGAGTACGGTCACCTCAGCGCCCATCGCGTGAGCGATCTTCACCGCCATGTGGCCGAGTCCGCCCATGCCCACAACGGCGACCCGCTTGCCGGGTCCGGCGTGCCAGTGCACCAGAGGTGAGTATGTCGTGACACCGGCGCACAACAGGGGTGCTGCTGCCTTGAACGGTATCGACTCGGGGACACGGAGTACAAAGTCTTCGACGACGACGACGTGCGTCGAGTATCCACCTTGAGTGATGGTTCCGTCACGGTCGACGCTGGCATAGGTGCCAGTGTTGCCGTTGAGGCAGTACTGTTCCGCGCCGGCGCGGCAGTTCTCGCACTCGCGGCAGGAGTTAACCATGCAGCCCACACCTACACGGTCGCCGATCTGGTGCAGGGTGACGTCGGATCCCACGTCGGAGACGATGCCGACGATCTCGTGGCCGACGACGAGGGGATACTGAACCGGACCCCACTCCCCCCGCACGGTGTGGATGTCCGAGTGACAGATGCCGGCGTACTTGATGTCGATGAGGACGTCCGTGGTGCCGAGCTCGCGACGTTCGATGGTGGTCTTGACCAGCGGATCCGTGGCGGAGGGGGCGGCATAAGCGTTGACGGTAAGCATGCGTCTCCTTGTGATGTCAGGGGGTGCAAGAAGAGCAGGATCACCTGCTGAGCGGCCGCCCAAGTCGGCCATCTGCTCACCTACTCGGAATCGGGGCCCTCCCCCGGACTCCTACCCTCCCACATGGCCACGCGCTCCAGTCACTTCGCGGCGCTCGTCGGTGAGCCATGCGGTGAGGGTACGGCGAGGTTTCCCTCCCCTTCTTCGCGTGACGTTCCGCCGGCTCAGCTCCCTGCCCCACGTTTGCGCTCAACGGCTTGCAGCGAGAGCCCGCCCGATGATGCGGGCACTGTCGGAGAACGCCCCCGGGTTCGGGCCGGAGTAGTTGAGCCGGATGAACGGGCCCGCCGGTTCGGCAGGAAACCATTCAGATCCCGGGGCGATCAGGACACCTGCTGCTTCACATTCCTTGACCACATGGTCGAGGTTGGTTGCGTCGGGTAGGCGCGCCCACAGGTTCAGTCCGCCCGGCGGGACAGCAGAGATGTGAGCATCAGGTGCATGCTCGCGCAGACTGGCGAGGAGAAGGTCCCGGCGTGCTCGAAGTTGATGACGAAGGTTACGCAGGTGGGTCTGCCAGCCGGGTTGTGTGACGACGTCGAGTGCGGCCGCTTGCAGCAGTCCGCTGACGTACATCGACTCGGCGACCCGGTCAGCGAGGATGCGTTCGCGAGCAGGTCCACGAGCAATCACGGCTGCGACGCGGACGGAGGGCGAGACGCTCTTCGTGAGCGAGCGAAGGTACACGACGTGACCGGTGTCATCGTGGGCGGCGACGGGGTTCGAGTCACTGCTGATGCCGAAATCGTGGGCCCAGTCATCCTCGACCAGGAACGCTCCGTTGGCGCGGACGACGTCGAGTACCCGTTGAGCGACCGCGGGCGACCACTGTGCGCCGGTGGGGTTGGCGTAGTTGGGTTGGGCGTAGAAGACGCGTGACCCGGTTTCCTCGAACGCGCGGGCCAGTTCGTCGGGGTCGGGACCGTCCGGCCCGGACGGGACGGGGACGACGTGCACTCCGGCTTGGGCAGCCGCAAGGATCGCGCCCCAATACGTGGGCGACTCCATCAACAACGGATGCCCCGTGGTGACGAGGGCGCGAAAGATCCCGCTGAGCCCGCTCTGGCTCCCGGCAAGCACAATGACGTCGCTCGGCGTAGGCGGAGAGATCCCTACGGGTGTCGCGTTTCCCAGTTCATTGGCGAACCAGGCCTGCAACTCAGGAAGCCCAGCCATTGGAGAGCGGGTGAGCGCGACATCGCTGCGGGCCGCCCGCGTGAGAGCGGACCGGACCAGTCGCTCGGGCAGGAGTTCGCGATCGGGGTATCCGGCGTGCAGGGCGATCGCGTCATGCGGTGCGGCGCGCATTGCGGCTCCCAGAGTGGGGATGCGATTCTGCGGGGATCGCATCGCTGCCGTCTGCCAGCCGTAGTCAAGGGGGTGGGCGGTGCGAACAGCGCGCACGAACGTGCCGGCCCCCGGACGGGTTTCGATCAGTCCCTGCACGATGAGGATGCGGAGAGCTTTCTGCACGGTGACCGGGCTTGCGCTGTGCTGCGCGACCAGTTGTCGGGTCGAGGGCAACCGAGCTGCCGGGGGAGCTTGCAGCACCCATTCGCGTAATGCGTTCGCGATACGGAAACTGCTATCGTTGCTCATGCCAGGACATAGTAGCGCTATCGTCGGATCTCGCCCACTGCTATCTGTCACCCGCGCCGGCCTAGGGTGGGCACTGCTCGGGGTCACAGCCTTTTCGTTCACGGTCCCCTTCACCCGCGTTGCGCTGGGTGGCCTGTCTCCGCTCTTCATTGGGTCAGGGCGAGCAGTGATTGCCGCGCTGCTTGCCATCGCCGCACTTGCCCTCACGCGGCAGCCACTCCCGCGCGGCATCCAGTGGGTGCGCCTGGCAGTTGTAGCCGGCGGTATCGTCGTGGGCTTCCCGCTTCTGACTTCCTTCGCCCTCACCACCGCCCCTGCTAGTCATGGCGCCGTTGTGATAGCACTGCTGCCTGCTGCAACCGCGGTCATGGCGGCCATCCGCGGGAGGGAACGCCCGCCCCTGCTCTTCTGGAGCATGGCCGCGGTTGGGGCGCTGGTCACCGTGCTTTTCGCCTCACTGCAGGGAGGGGGAATCCCGCAGTTACACTCATCAGATTTGCTGCTGTTCGGGGCGGTGGTGGCCGGGGCAATCGGTTACGCCGAGGGGGGCCTGCTCGCGCGGGAAGTCGGCGCATGGCAGACGGTGTCGTGGGCGCTTGTGCTGGCTTGTCCCCTGATGGTCGCCCTGACCATCACGTCGGTGATCGACCAACCGCCGGCTGCAACTCCGGTCGAATGGGCAGCCTTCACGTACCTCGCGGCGGTGAGCATGTTCCTGGCGTTCTTCGCCTGGTACCGAGGACTCGCCATCGGGCCTATGGCGCAGGTCAGTCAGGTGCAGCTCGTGCAACCGGTGATGAGTATTGTCTGGGCTGCGGTGTTACTGCGCGAACAGCTCAACTTTTTCACCATCATCGGCGGCCTCGCCGTGATACTGTGCGCCGGCATCGCCGTGCGTATCCGGCTCGGGAGAACCCCGCTCAAGGCGGAATGAGTGCTGTGACCGGAGGCCCTCGGAGCGTCTAGGTGACGGTTCCCGCAAATTCGGGCAGAATCGTCTCGTACCACTTCGAATGCCCGCTCTCCGAGTGGCGCGGGTACTCGACCGGTACGGTCGGAAAGGGCCGGGGATAGCTGTGAGGAAGTACCTCGAGCTCCTCCGAGTGCCCGGCATTCTGCGAGTCACCGCATCCCAGTTGGTTGCGCGCTTTCCCCTCGGGATGTTGTCTCTGGCGATCTTGCTGCACGTCGAGGAATCCGTGGGGTCATATGCGGTCGCGGGCGCAGTCGTCGCCTGCGTCAGCATCGGCGAAGCGGTCACGGTGCCCCTGACCAGCCGGCTCGTGGGTGTCTTCGGAGTCCGGCCGACTCTCCTTGCCGCTGCGACCATCCATGCCGCAGCTCTACTCGTTCTCACCACCATCAGCGCCACGGAATGGTTGCTGCTGTTCCTTGGTCTCCTGGTCGGTGCCAGCGTGCCACCGGTGATGCCAGCGATCCGCGCCCTCTACCCCCGACTCGTTCCGCGTCCCATCGTCTCGGCGCTCTTCGCCCTCGATACAACAGCTCAGGAACTGATCTGGATCGTTGGCCCGGTCGTTGCAACACTGTTGGCGGCGGCCTTCTCGACAACCGTGCCGTTGTATCTGGCCGCTGTCATCACGATCGGCGGAATCATCTGGTTCGTCTCGACCCCTCGCCTCTCCGAGATACGAATCGAGCGCAGCAGCTCCAGGTTCGGTCGAGTGCTTCTCAGTCGCTCGGTCGGCCTCGCGATGTTCGCGAGTTTCGCTCTCGTCGCGTCCTTCATGGCGCTTGAGATCGGGGTTGTCTCGCAGTTCGACGGGGAGGGCATCGTCGCCGGTGCCGCGATTGCCGTCTCGGCCCTCGGGTCGCTGGTCGGCGGCGTCCTATTCGGTCACCGGCATATCCGGTTGCGGGGGCTTGTCGCCGCGCTCAGCGTGGTCGCGATCGGCACGGGCCTCGCAGGGGCGGTGCCCGGTCTGATTCTCCTGTGTTTGGCGCTTTTCGTTTCCGGGCTCGGCTTCGCCCCAGCTCTTGCTGCCCTGTATTTCATGGTCTCCAATATTGTCGACGAGCGGGCCGCTACCGAGGCTTTCGGCTGGCTGAACACTGCGGCACTGGTCGGTGCAGCGGCAGGTACAGCCGTCGCGGGCGTGATGGGCGACGCGTTCGGACCGGGCGGCGCCTACGCGGCCGCCACCGTTCTGGCCGTCGCCGCCGCAGCCAGTCCCGCCGTCATGCGGCTGACGGGGCCCATCAAGGGCATGTCCGGTTAGCTCGGCCTCCGCAGGGGCGGAGAGCGCAACGCCGGACAGAAGGGGTCCAAAGCTCCACGGATACGCCACCGGCCCAGCAGGGCCCTGGAGCGCAGGCTACGGGTCGCCGGAACGATACCCCTGAGAACGGTGCTACTCGGCAGGCGGCCGCTGGCGTTGCCGTTTCGTCTCTGACCGCTGTGATTTTGCAGCGAGGTGCCGCCGGGCGGAGCCCCGGGTGGGCCTGGTTGCACGACGCTGAGGGGCGTCAGGAGCAAGACCGGCGGCCACGAGTTCGGCGAGCCGGTGCAATGCGATCTCGCGATTGCGGAGCTGGGAGCGTCGTTCAGAGGCGGTCACGGTGACTACCCCCGCAATGAGACGACGGCCCAGACGCGTCATCAACCTCAGTCGCTGGTCTTCCAAGAGCACCGCCGAGTCGGCGACGTTCCAGAAGAGCTCCACTCGGCTGTCCGACGTGTTGACATGCTGCCCGCCGGGCCCGGACGAACGGGAGAACCGCCAGCCGAGTTCCGAAGCGGGAATCGTGAGCGAGGGCGACACCTCCAGATCCATGCTCCAAGGGTTGCACGACATTCAGAGGCTCACTCCGCTCTAGGAGTTCACCCCGTGGGACGGCGATGCGTGCTGCGCCGCCGGACGCTCACGCCGATCGGCACCGTCTCGTTCATCCGCATTTCTCAGCGCTCGCCCGAGGACGAAGCCCGTGCCTACTGCCACCGCAACCCAGACGACCAAAACAATCCAAAAGAGTTCCACGTTCCTGCTTTCTGAGACCACCTTGCGCACCGCCATCCGCGCCCAATCGGGAGCGGATGGAGGTGCATCAATACACGGGCTGAACGTGGAGTTCGAGTACACAAAAGTTCGCCGTGCGAGGCCAACCGTCGAGACGTACGGAGCCTTCGTGCAGTCTATGGGAAGAGGAAGGGCTCCCGTTCTACCCTCAATCAGGTGCCCACTCACTGGTGCCATGTGACCCTCTGGTGAGTGCCGATAGCATTGGGGGCAAATCACCCCTGAAAGGGGGCGGCGAACGGGGTGGAGCGGTCGCTAGTGTCGTGAGGGTTGTCAACCGAGCAAGGGACCCCATGGAAGAGACTCCGGCCAAGATTACTGTGACCCTCATGCCCACGAATGAACCGCCCATCGTGGTCGTCGTGGCCCCTGATGTGAACGGTGACGCGCCGGCTGTGCTCGTGGATCCTGTTGACCGACTCGGGCGAGCTTTCCTAGGAACATGGCTAAGTGACGACAACGGGTCACCCGGCAGAAAGACCAGATACCGCCTGGTCACCGATTCGTCCGCACCAGTGTCCAACAACTGAGCTCTCGAGGGCGCCAGCGGGTGCAGGCAGGGCGCTCGCTCAGCGGGACGGACCTGCGCCTATAGGGCCCGCCGCATCGCTGCGATGCCACCCCGTTCGGGAAGCGGGCGACTACCAGCCCGAGGTGAGCACTTCGTCGAGCATGTCGACGAAGAATTCTGCGCTCTCGCGGGTGAGGCACATGGGCGGCTTGATTTTGAGCACGTTCTGCCGCTCGGAGGTGGGCTGAGTGACCACGCCGAGCTTGAGGAGTCTTTCGCAGATTGCCATTGCCTCGCTCGTGGCCGGCTCACGCGTTCCGCGGTCGCGCACGAGTTCAACTCCCATGTAAAGGCCCATCCCGTGGACAGCTCCGATTAGCGGGTGCCGCTCCGCGAGCTCAGCGAGGCGAGAAGCGAGATAGTGCCCAACCAGGCGGGCGTTCTGTTGGAGTGATTCATCCCGGATGACGTCAAGCACCGCTATGCCTGCAACGCAGCTGACGGGACTGCCGCCAGAGGAGGAAAAGAAGTTTCCCTCCTGCGCCAGTGAAGCGGCAATGGAACGGCGGGTCAGTACAGCACCCAGCGGGAACCCATTTCCCATAGCTTTGGCCATCGTGATCATGTCGGGCACGACGCCTTGCTGTTGCACGCCCCAGAAATCACTTCCAAGGCGGCCGTATCCGACCTGGACTTCGTCGGCGATGCACAACCCTCCGCGTGCGCGGATGTGCTCGTAGACCCCAGCGAGATATCCCTGCGGCGGGACCACGCCACCCGCGTTCCCCAACACGGGTTCGCAGATGAACCCAGCGAGGTCCTCACCCGGCCCGCCCGGTTCGTTCAACATTCGCTTCAGGTCGGCGACGTATTTTTGTGATGCGCCGTCGCCCTGATACCGACCTCGATACGAGTTGGGCGCGTCGACGATGTGTACCCAGTCAGGTCGTGACGCCGCGGCGTGAGGATTATCGAATGCAGAGGTGGAGATGGCATCGGAGGCCATCGTCCAGCCGTGGTACCCCTCTCGGAGTGCAACAATGCCACGCCGTCCGGTGTGGATTTTCGCTAGCCGGACGGCAAGGTCAACTGCCTCACTGCCGCTGTTGACCAGAAGCACAGTGTCAAGTGCGGCGTCGGGTGAGAGCTCCACGATCCGTTCACAGAGATCTGCCAGTGCCGTGTAGAGGAAGCGGGAGTTCGTATTCAACAGCTGCAGCTGATTGCCGACTGCCCGCGTCAGCTGAGGGTGACTGTGCCCGATCGCCGCGACGTTATTGACCATGTCGACGTACGCGCGTCCCGTGGTGTCGACCAGAAACTCCCGCCAGCCCCGCTCAATCTGTGGCGGACGGTCGAAGTAACGCTCCTGCGCGGCGGCCATCAGGCCGCTCCGACGGGCGAACTCAGCCGATGCGTCGGCCGGGGCAACGTGGGGCTCCAAACCAAGAAGCAGGGCCGGGTCAGGCGCCAATTGTTTCCATGCGTCTGCCTGAATGCCTGAAACGAATTTCGGTGCGGCGAGTCCCTGTTTCACGACTTTCTGCACGGAGACCCGGCCGAGCGGGTCCGACGACGTGGACAGCCGAGTCTGGCGGGCTGCGCCAAGATAATCTCCCGCTGTGACGAAGGAACCGAGCGAGAGCGTGGAAACGATACCGCCGATGCGCACGTCGAAGCCGCCGACAGCGGTCAGAACGAAAGTGTCGTCACTGATCTGAGCGACCACGCCGTCAACGGGGGCTACTATCGGGGCTCCTGCCCGCAGGAAGATCTCCGTGAACATCGCGAGCGTGGCCGGCTCTCGTTCCGATCGGAGAGGCGTTTGCGTGAGGCGGAACTGGCCATAAGGAACCACGGCAGCCGAGGTCCGAGTGAGTGCCCTGTCTGCCAGCTGCCACTCAACGTCAGCTTCCAACCAAAGACCGTCAGCGAGCGCGGAGCTCGTGACTGAACAGTCCATGACTTCATAGTCGCCGGTAGTCAGAGCGGGAATCATGGGTGTGATGGGCGCAGTCTCGGGAACGATGCGCTGCGGTCGCTTGAGCGCGCGCCGTATCGCCGCCTCGGCCTCATCCCATCCGACTACACTGGCCGCGACGAACACACGCCACTCGGCATTGATGCGGTGCTTGGCGTAGTCGTTGCCTTCATCGATCCCCACCTGATGCTCACCACTAACCACCAGCACAGCCCCGCGAAGCACAATGAGTGGCCACAGCGCGACAATGTCCTCATCCGTCAGCGGCGAAACTTCGTCAAAGGCCACGACAGCGTCAAACACCGAATAGGGCTCGTCCGGGAGGTGATGGAGGACGGATGCCGCCGTGACCGCCAGCTCGGCAACCAGCCAGCCGGTGCCCAAGTCTCCGAAATCGATGACGCCTTCCGGCATGCGTCGACCATCCGGCCCGAGCGAGCAAATCACATTGTCGTCCGTGATATCCCCATGGATCGTCTGCACGCGCAAACGGGACTTAACTGTTGAGAGGCGCGCTAGAGCGCTGTCAGCGCACGCCGTCAACTGATTCCGCTTGTCCTCATCCGGCACCCAGCACGAAAGCCGCTCGATAACCGCCTGAGCATTACGCAAATCCCACTGCAAAATGCGATCAAGACCGTCGGCGGTGAAATCGCGTAAATGAGCTGCAACGGTTCCCGACAACCTTCCGAGGCCACCGACCACCGACGGGGCAAGGTACGGCTGGGACTCGAGAGACGGGCCATCCACATACGTGAGCAAGCGAACGGTAACCGGCACGCGCCCGTGCCAGCGCTGACCGATCTTGCCGTCGAGGCCCCGAACGGGGTGCGGAACTCGCATACCGAGTTCCGCGAGATGCTCCATTGCGCCATTCTGGGCAGCCAATTCCGGGGCGGAGAAGGCGGGGTTGTCAACCTTCAGCACGTATCGCTGAACCTCACCGCCGACCACCGCGTCGATGCGGAAATTCCGGTCTTGTTGGCTTCCAAGCTCGTGCGCTGTCCCTGTGAAGCCGAAGAGAGACTGCGCCATCAACTCGGCCTCCGCCGCGTCAATCTCCGGGCGCACGAGACCGTGCTCGCTGAAGAAATTGAAGACGGTCATGCCCGCCCCTTCTTTTACTGGCGAAAAGTGATGATTGTGCCCTAGCGAGTGATGGCCGTGCACATGCGATGTTCTCAGCCTGACGTATTGTGACAGTATGGCAGCATGGACCAGCACGCCGACACTACCAAAAGCGACAAATTGGATGACATCGACCGCACCCTCATCACAGCGCTGCAAAGGGACGGTCGACTGGGTTACGCAGAACTCGGTCAACTAGTCGGGCTCACGGCTGGCGGAGCCCGTCGGCGGGTGATGCGCTTGGAGGAACGCAACGTGCTCCAGGTCGTCGGTGTCACAGATCCGCTCAAGCTCGGGTACCGGAACATGGCAATGCTGGGAATCGTGGTGGACGGAGATATCGAAGCGACCGCTGACGCCATCGGAGAGATCGACGGGGTCATCTATCTCGTCATCGGGGCGGGCACCTTCGACCTCCTTGTCGAAGTCGTGGCTGAGGATGCCTCCGCACTGTTCGACGTCATCGGCAAACAGATTCGAGCCGTCCCCGGTGTAACGAGGACCGAAACATTCACGTACTACTCCATCCACACACACCGCTTCACGTGGGGAACACGCTGAGAACGGAGTACACAACGAACCTCCACTCCCCCATGCCCTGAGATTTCTCGGAA
>JAODMM010000193.1 GCA_025465015.1 Cryobacterium sp.
CGGGGCGACGGCCGGGTCGATCAGCGGAGCCCTCACCGGCGCACGCGGTCTCCCGTTTGCATGGGTCGACCCTCTGCGGAACCGCCTGGCCTCATCCGTGCCCGGCTTCGACGGCATCGGCTTCGACCAGCTCGCGCGCCGCACCCTCTCCGTCGGAACCGCGACATGAGCGCCGTCGTACTGGGCAGCGCCAACCTGGATCTCGTCTACGGTGTCGAGCGGATCCCCTCGCCCGGGGAGACCGTTCTGGCCACCAGCTTCGCGTCATATCCTGGCGGCAAGGGCAACAACCAAGTCACCGCGGTCGCTCGGGCCGGTGCACACGTGGCCTTCATCGCGTCTCTCGGAACGGACGCCGCAGCAGACCTGCTGCTGGCGTCCCTCAGGACCGCCGGTGTGCGAGACCTTGTCCGCCGTATCGATGAACCGACGGGTACGGCGCTCATCACCGTCGACGTATCGGCGGAGAACACCATCATCGTCAACTCGGGAGCGAACGCGTCCCTTCTTGATCTGACAGATACCGAGCTGTCGGCCATCGAGGAGGCGGGGCTCCTCCTCCTTCAGCTCGAGACCCCGCTGGCGACCGTTCTCGACGCCGCACGGCATGCGAAGGCTGCAGGTACGTTCGTCGTTCTCAACGCTGCGCCGATTCGGGACCTCCCGCAGGAGCTCCTCGACTCCGTCGACCTGCTCATCGTCAACGAGCACGAAGCCGATCGGCTTGCCACGCAACTCGACCCCGCACGAACGTCTTCCCCGGTCACGGTCGACGAGGCTGTACGCCTGGCCGGCGAGCTCATCCGAAGTGTCCCTGCCGTGATCCTCACCCTCGGCTCGGAGGGCGCCGTAGTTCGCGAGCGCGACAGCGGCAGCGCGACTCATGTCCCGGGAATTCGCGTCACCCCCGTCGATACCACTGGCGCAGGGGACACCTTCTGTGGGGCGCTCGTCGCCGCGTTGGACCGTTATCCCAGCGACCTCGTCGACGCCACCCGCTTCGCCACGGTCGCAGCCGCGCTTTCGGTCCAGCGCGCCGGAGCCGTCCCCTCCATCCCCTTCGAAAAGGAGATTTCCGATTTCCGCGCCACGCACTGACACCGACCCCGACGAAGCAAACACGAATGAGATCGACCCGTTGATGCCCCGCGCCATCGACCTGCCCACCGTGCTTCCAGCCGCTGGGCGGATCGACCCGGCCATCGGCGACATCGCAAAAATCTTCGCCGCGCCGGAGGACCCCGCCGAATGGCCGGCCTGGCGTGAGGCGCTCAGTCTGTGGCGCACTGAAGCGCGGGAGCGCCTGGCCTACCGCGGTGCGGCGTACGACAGGAACTCCGCCGGCTGGGCAGCCACCAGTTACGCGGTGGCGCTGGTCTGGCTCTGGGACGAGCGCCTCTTCGACATGTCCCGTCAAGCTTTCACCGTCGATAGGTTCCTCTCCGAGACAACGGATCTCGGTGGGCTGGACGGCGTCGTGCTCTGGCACGCGTACCCCATCATCGGCATAGACGATCGCAACCAGTTCGACTTCTACCGCGACGTTCCTGGCATTCGCGACGTCGTCGCAGCGTTCCACGATCGCGGCATCCGCGTCTTCATTAATTACAACCCCTGGGACACCGGAACCCGGCGTGCCACCCACGATGACCCCGCCGAACTGGCAGTCCTGGTTGGCGAGCTCGGCGTCGACGGGGTATTCCTCGACACCATGAAAGAGGGCGACGACGCCCTCGTCTCTGCGCTCACCTCAGCCAAACCTCCTCAGGTGCTCGAGGGGGAATCCCGAGTGTCCAACTCCCGTGTCGAAGACCACCACCTCAGCTGGGCTCAGTGGTTTGCGGACAGTGAGGCTCCCGGCGTCATGCGCGCGCACTGGTACGAGCGACGCCACATGATGCACGGAACCCGGCGCTGGAATCGCGACCACAGCAGCGAGTTACAGTCCGCATGGATGAACGGCACGGGAATCCTCATCTGGGACACCGTGTTCGGCGTCTGGGTCGGCTGGAACGACCGTGACAAGGCGACGCTGCGAAGGATGCTTCGCGCTCAGCGGGCTCTGTCCGGCGTTCTCCTCGACGGAACGTGGGAGCCACTGGCTGGGGGAACGGATGCCGCGATCGCGGCCGGCGTGTACACCTCACGCTTCGAGCTCGGTGGCCTCAGCCTCTGGACGCTCGTGAACCGCGGCGACACCGAGTTCTCCGGCGACGCCGTTGAATCACTCACCGCGCTCCTCGACGAGGGCGTCACCGTCGTCGACGTCACGTCCGGCGTGCGCCTGGACACCGCCCTGGTCACTGTGCCGGCCCGTGGAATCGCCGGCATCCTCGCCATCGAGGGGGACGAGCCGGGCTGGCTTGCAGCACTGCTCGCCGCTGCCCGCGCCGACCTCCAGGAGACCGATGCCACGTTCCCCTCCCGCGGAACCTCTCGCATCCGTCCGGAACGCTCCACCGGGTCGGCCCCGTCGGACGCAATCCCCGTTGCACCGGGAGAACGGGAACTGGCCGTGGAACACCGGCGCCGCGAGTCCGGAATGTACGGGCAGGCTCCCTACGTGGAGGAGTGGAAACCCCTGCCGCCCCGCCTGCACGATCGCTGTACCGAAACGGTGACCGTGAACATCGGCTCCGTTCTCATCGCTTCCGCCGAAGTCTCGCGGGCCGAGTTCGACAAGTTCGTCGCCTCTTCCGGTTACCAGCCGGCTGTGCAGAACCGGTTCCTCATCGGTGCCTCCGACCACGATGCTCCCGTCACCGGTGTCAGTCTCGAGGACGCCCGGGCGTACGCCCGCTGGGCCGGCGCTCGCCTGCCGACGGAGTTCGAATGGCAGGCAGCCGCGGCTGACCCGGCATTCGACAGGCGTGAACCGGTCGTTTGGAACTGGACTGAGAGTGAGCACACCGACGGCATCACACGGTTCGCGATGCTCAAGGGCGGAAGTAGTCACCGGTCGATGGGGTCCGACTGGTACGTCGACGGCGGGAGCCGGAATCCCACGTTCAGTCTCAAGTATCTGATCGCCGGCCTCGGCATCGACCGATCCTCGAGTATCGGCTTCCGTCTCGCTTGGGACGAAGCGTGACCGGGGGAGGCGGCACCGGGGGAGGCGGCACCGGGCCGCTAGACGGTATCCGGGTCCTGGACATCTCGACCCTGTTCGCCGGACCGTTGGCAGCCACGTTCCTCGGCGATTACGGTGCCGACGTGATCAAGGTCGAACACCCGCGGAAACCGGATGCCGCTCGGGGACACGGGCCCGCGAAGGAGGGCATCAACCTGTGGTGGAAGACGCTCGGACGCAACAAGCGCACGGTGACTCTCGACCTCGGCACGCCGGAGGGTGCGCAGCTGCTGCTCGGCCTCGCCGCCGAATCCGATGTGCTCATCGAAAATTTCCGCCCCGGTACTCTTGAACGGTGGGGCATCGGCCCCGCAGAACTGCACGCAGTCAATCCGAAGCTCGTCGTAGCCCGTGTCACAGCTTTCGGACAAGTTGGCCCTTACTCGGCCCGTCCCGGATTCGGCAGCCTCGCCGAGGCGATGAGTGGGTTCGCCGCGCTGACCGGCGAACCTGATGGACCACCGACGCTGCCGCCGTTCGGGCTCGCCGACGGCATCGCGGCGCTAGCCACGAGCTACGCAGTCATGGTCGCGCTGCGGAGCGCGGAAGCGACGGGAACTGGTCAGATCGTCGACATGGCCATCATTGAGCCGATCCTCATGCTCCTCGGTGGCCAGATCACCGCATACGACCAACTGGGGACGGTGCAGGAACGGACCGGGAACCGGTCCGTCAACAACGCCCCGCGCAACGTGTACCGCACCGGAGACGGGGAGTGGGTGGCGGTCTCCACGAGTTCGCAGTCCATCGCTGAACGCGTGATGACCCTGGTCGGGCGTCCTGAGTTGATCGCCGAAGCGTGGTTCGCTTCCGGTCACTCGCGTGCGCAGCACGCCGACGTGCTTGACGCCGCCGTGGCAGCGTGGATCGCCGCACGGCCGACCGCGGAGGTCCTCACCGAATTCGAAAGGGCGCATGCCGCCGTTGCTCCGGTCTACGACGTCCGCGGTATCCTCTCCGACCCGCAGTACGCTGCCATCGGGACTGTTCAGACGGTGGACGATGACGAGTTGGGGCCGGTGAAGATGCAGAACGTCCTGTTCCGGCTGTCTGGGACCCCCGGTGGTATCCGCTGGGCTGGTCGCCCCCACGGTCGCGACACCGACGAGGTACTCGAAGAGATCGGTGTCACACCTGAACAGGTTCAACGACTCCGGGAACGGGGGATCGTATGAGCCGTCCGCTGGTTACGGGGCTCTATGTGCCCGGTGACCGGCCGGACCGCTTCGATAAGGCGGTCGCTTCGGGTGCGGACCTCGTCATTCTCGACCTGGAGGACGCCGTAGCTCCGCGCCACAAGGATGAGGCGCGGAAGAACGTTGTCGAGTGGCTGGCTTCCCGTCGCGAAACCGAGGGCCCTCGGATCGAGATCCGTGTGAACGGGCCGGAGGACCTCCCCGCGCTTGCTGGCCTCGATCCGGATATCGGGTTGCGCGTTCCGAAGATCGAGCAGCTTAGTGACGTCGACGCGTTTTCCGGTCGGCCTGTCACCGCGCTCTTAGAGACGGCCCGTGGCGTCGAGAACGCCGCTTCCATTGCGGCGCATCCCGTCGTCACTCGTATCGCGCTCGGTGAGTCTGACCTCGCGAGCGACTTGGGCAGCGCCGCGGCAACCCTGATCGACCATGCGCGGATACGTGTCCTGTTCGCGGCTCGGTCAGCCGGGTTACCTGCTCCGATGCTCTCCGTCTACCCGGACTTCCGGGATCTCGATGGGCTCCGCGCGGACACCGAACGGGGCCGGAATCTCGGCTGGTTCGGCCGGACCGCCGTCCACCCGAGCCAGCTCGCAGTCATAGACGATGTCTTCGCGTCTACGCAACAGAGCGTGCGTTGGGCGCGAAGTGTCCTGGAGGCGCTCAAGGGCGGCGGAGTGACCACGTTGCCCTCGGGGGAGATGGTCGACGCGGCCATGGCCGGGCGTGCACGGCTCATCCTCGAGCGGGCACTGAGGGTCGGCGGGTCGTCGATATGACCGGAACGTTGACGAGCGCCGCATAGGTGTGGCCGGCACGGCGGCCGTACGGGGCGCCTCACCTCACAACTGCCAGCATCGTTCGGAATGAGTCACCAACCGCTGTATCATCATCTGATGCTGACTGTTGCGTCCCGCCTTGATGTCATGAACCGGTTGGGTCGCGCTATGGCAGACCCCACCAGGTCACGCATCCTCATGACCCTTCTAGAAGGCCCGAGCTACCCCGCAGTGCTCTCCAGAAACCTCGACCTCACCCGATCCAATGTCTCCAATCACCTCACATGCCTGCGTGACTGCGGAATTGCGGTTGCCGAACCCGAAGGCCGTCAGACCCGGTACGAGATCGCCGACCCGCACCTCGCGCGCGCCCTCACTGCACTGGTGAACGTCACGCTCGCCGTCGACGCGAACGCCCCGTGCGTGGACCCGCGCTGCACCATTCCCGGGTGCTGCGAGGTGGAGGCGTGAGGGGGGAACAGAGCGCGATCTCGCGCCCGGGGTGCACCGCCTGCCTGTGCTCGGGAGCGTCGTCGACGACCTTATCCGGCGCCTTCGCCTAGCCCGGAAGATTTCATGAGAACAAGTACCAAATGGAACCTCGGCGCCCTCGGCGCCCTCGTCCTCGCCGCGATCGCGATCGTTTTGGTCACCTCGGGCCCTTCGTCTCCGAGGGGTCAGGAGGGCCCGGATGGCACCGTCCCTGCCGTCGCGGCGAACAGTCACCGACTGTCAGTGGCGGGCGACGGCGCGGTGACCTTCGTCGAGTTTCTGGACTTCGAATGCGAAGTCTGCGCAGCCGCATACCCTCTCATCGAAGACCTCCGAGAGGAGTACGCCGGGCGGGTCACCTTCGTCCTCCGCTACTTCCCCCTCCCCGGACACAAGAATTCGATGACCTCCGCTATCGCCGTCGAAGCGGCAGCGCAGCAAGGCCAGCTCGAAGCGATGTATCAGCGCATGTTCGAAACTCAAGCTGAGTGGGGCGAGCAGCAAGACTCCAAGTCGCACCTGTTCCGCACCTTTGCGGTCGAGCTGGGACTCGACCTGGAAGCCTACGACCGCGCAGTGGCGGACCCCGCAACAGAGGCCCGGGTGCGATCGGACTTCGACGCGGGCCGCGCTCTCGGCGTGCAGGGCACTCCGACGTTCTTCCTCAATGACAAGAAGCTCGACGTGAGCACCTTCGACGACCTCCGAGAGGCCTTGGACAGGGCCGTCTCGTCATGAAGGCTGACGCCCCATCCACCATCGCCGTGCGGCGTATTCTCAATACTGTTCGGCGAGGTCGACCTGGTGCGTCGGCCGCACCCCCGACATCATCTCTCTGAGGTTCCGGAGCCCACCAGCGAGCATCGTCTCGCGTGCGAAGTGCACGTTCGACCCCTGGTCGCCGGAGACGATCACGTTCTCGAGCAGATGCACCCCCAGCCGGGAAGGTGATCCGAAGTGCTGGTCCGGCGGCATTGCGTCCTCGTAGTCCCACCAGACGTCCGAAGCG
>JAODMM010000253.1 GCA_025465015.1 Cryobacterium sp.
ATCTTTGAGCTTTTCCACGATCATCCAGCCCAGGATGGCCGCCGCGGTGGCACCCAGGGTGTTCACGACGATCAGGCCGGTGTTGGCGAGCCCGTTGAGCCATTCTGCGCCGGCGTTGAAGCCGAACCATCCGAACCAGAGGACGGCGGCACCGATGAGGACCAGCGGAACATTGTGCGGCTTGGTGATTCCCTTCTGGAACCCGACACGCTTACCGAGTACCAACGCCAGGGCGAGGGCCGCAGCACCGGCGTTGATGTGCACGGCAGTACCGCCGGCGTAGTCGATGACGCCAGGCAGTCCGAGCGTCTCACCGAGGCTCATGATCCAACCGCCGCCCCACACCCAGGCCGCAACCGGGAAGTAGACCAGCGTCGCCCAGATGCCGGCGAATATCATCCACGATCCGAACTTCGCCCGGTCCGCGATAGCTCCCGAGATCAGTGCGACGGTGATGATGGCGAATGTGGAACCGTACGTCGCGCCCAGCAGGTCGACGTTGGCGGCCTCACCAGCAGCGAGTGCGCTGAGACCGAAGTCCGCGAACGGGTTACCGGCGAACTGCGAAGGACTCTCGACGGCGCTCATGCTGAAGCCGTAGAGAATCCATAGCACGCTGATCAGTCCCAGAGCTCCGAAGCTCATCATCATCATGCTCACGACGCTCTTGGCCTTGACCAGTCCGCCGTAGAAGAACGCTACGCCGGGGGTCATCAGCAGCACCAGTGCGGTTGCTGTGATGCCCCAGGCAATGCTGCCTGTGTCCATTGGTTGTCCTCACACCTCTCGAGTTTCAGGGGTGTACCGCGCAAGACCAGGTAGAGACGAAACGCTCCGGTGCCGGTTCGGGTACGGCCCCAGTCTCGAACGCCGAGGTTTCAGCCAACGCCCGGACGTGTTTCCCAGGCGTTACACACCGACAGCGAGTGTTAAGAGCATGTTTCGGGTTACTCAGCGTGTGGTGGGAGTTCGCCCGTCGTCAGCGCAACCATGCGTGACTGCGACCGCTGGTACTTCTTGCGGTAGCCGCCGGCCATCGCCTCGTGATCGAAGACCTCACTCAGCGGGAGTCCGCTGGCGATGATGGGGATCTCGGCGTCGTAGACGCGGTCGATAAAGGCGACGAGACGCAGCGCATCCGTCTGGTTCGTCAACAGGAAGACGTCCTCGATCGCGATGACGTTCACATCGTGGAGAACCTTGATGTACTTGGACGGATGCAACGTGGCGAGGTGAGCCATGAGAGCGCCGAAATCGTCGAGGGTCACGCGGGATCCCCGGTCCTGCAGCGTGGCGACCATGTGCCGCAGCGATCCGGAGTCGACGCTGACGGCCTGCCCATCGGTGTCGCGCCGACGGTAATCCAGCCCGTCAATCTTCACGGTGACGAAATTCGAGGACATGGCCTGGATCTCTCGCAGGAAGTCCGACGCCGCAAAGCGCCCCTCACCCAGAGAGTTGGGCGGCGTGTTCGACGTTGCGGCGACGCGCGTCCCAGTCGCGACGAGCTCCCCGAGGAGCCGCGTCATCATCATGGTGTCCCCCGGATCGTCGAGTTCGAACTCGTCGATGCAGATCAGGCTCGCTCCTCGAAGTTGCGTGACGGCGTCGGCGAAGCCGAGGGCCCCGACAAGCGCGGTGTACTCCATGAACGTGCCGAAGTACTTGGGCCCCGGTGCCGCATGCCAGAGGGCTGCCAGGAGGTGTGTCTTCCCGACCCCGAACCCGCCGTCGAGATAGATGCCGGGCAGCTCCGACTTCGGTTTACGGTTGCGGGAGAAGAAACCGCCCGGGCGCTGAGCGCGCCACACCCCGGCGAACTCGTGGAGCCGCTCCACGGCCTCGGCTTGCGACGGGAAATTGGGGTCAGGGCGGTAGGAATCGAACGATGCATGTTCGAACTGGGCTGGGGGCACCAATTCGGTGACGATCTCCGCCCCGGTGATGCTCGGGGAGCGCCCGGTCAACCGTTCCGCCTGGCGCCTGGCCTCTAGGGTCATCTGTGCCCACCGTTCCCATATGTCAAAGGTTGACCGCTTGAGGTGCGGCTTGCGCCCTGAGTGCGTAGATTCGTTGTGCGGGCGGTACTCAGCCTAAACCGCACCCCACGACTACTTGCGCCCACCAGCGCCCCCGGAGGTTTCACCATGTCCGTCGATCTCGACCCGTCAGACAAGTTCTCCGCCTACGCTCACCCTGAGCGCCTGGTCTCCACGGATTGGCTCCAGCAACGCCTCGGTACCCCCGGTCTGGTGGTGGTGGAATCGGACGAAGACGTGTTGCTCTACGAGACCGGTCACATCCCCGGGGCTGTGAAGATCGACTGGCACACCGATCTAAATGACCCCGTGCAGCGCGATTTCATCGGCAGTGAGGCTTTCGCGGGCGTTGCGGGGTCGAAGGGGATCGCCCGGGACTCCACCGTGGTGATCTACGGTGACAAGAACAACTGGTGGGCCGCGTACGCCCTCTGGGTCTTCACGTTGTTCGGCCATGAAGACGTACGCCTGCTTGACGGTGGTCGCGACAAATGGATCGCCGAGGGGCTCCCGATCACGACAGACCCCACCACCGTCACCCCGCTGGAATACCCGGTGATCCCTCGGAATGATGCCCCCATCCGCGCTCTGAAGGAAGACGTCCTCGCGCATTTCGGCAACCCGCTCATCGACGTGCGCTCCCCCGAGGAGTACAGCGGCGCGCGCTCCTCGATGCCGGCATACCCCGACGAGGGAGCTCTCCGCGGGGGGCATATCCCGTCTGCGGCCTCCGTTCCCTGGGCACGGGCCGCAGCACCGGATGCCACGTTTAGGTCACGCGAGGAACTCGACGCCATTTACAAGGACGAGGCCGGCCTCACCGAGGGTGACAAGGTGATCGCGTACTGCCGCGTCGGTGAGCGCTCCAGTCACACCTGGTTCGTTCTCACCCACCTTCTGGGGTTCGAGGGAGTGCGCAACTACGACGGCTCCTGGGTGGAGTGGGGCAATGCTGTGCGTGTTCCGATCGTCGTCGGTTCAGAGCCTGGGGCGGCGCCCGCGCCGCGCTAATCAGTCGTGGGAGAATGAGAGGGATGAGCGACACAGAGATCCCCGCCCGACTGGCCGAGATCCGCGAGGACTTCCTCGCCCTCGAGCAGCGGGACCGCCTGCAACTCCTGCTCGAATTCTCCAATGAGCTGCCGGAGCTTCCCGAGCGCTACAAGGACCATCCTGACCTGTTCGAGCGGGTGATCGAGTGCCAGACGCCCGTATACATCTTCGTCGAGATTGACGCTGACAATGGCGTGCACTTGTACGCCACCGCACCTCGAGAGTCTCCCACGACTCGGGGTTTCGCTTCGATTCTGGCCCAGGGCCTGGACGGACTCGCTGTTGACGAGGTCCTCGCCGTGGCGGACGACTACCCGCAATCGATCGGCCTCACTGAGGCCGTGTCGCCCCTGCGCATCCGCGGCATGAGCGCCCTGCTCGCTCGCACCAAGCGCCAGCTGCGCGAACGTCGGGGCGCGTAGCGCCAGCGACACCAGCCGCGAGTACAGGCCGGGCACGCACAGGACGGGCGTACGCAGGCCAGGCCCGCGTCAGAGCTTCGCCAGCCAGGACCGGATCGCTCCGTTCCATTTGTCGGGATCGTAGTTCCAGAGCTTCGTATGTCGTGCCGGCGCGAACGGCACGTAGGTGACGAGATCCGGCCGTCGTGCGGCGAGTTCGCGTGAGGCCGCCGCGGGGACGTAGCCGTCGTCGTCGCTGTGCATCACGAGGACCGGCACCGAGAGTTCCCCGGACCGTGCGACGAGATCCAGCCGAGCGAGATCCACCGGCGCGTGTTGACCGGTCACCACGCCGCCTCGCGGATGGCCGAGGATGGCGAGGGCGCCGGCGATTACGGCGGTGGGCAAGCGCCGAGCGGCTCCTTGGTAGGCCAGCACGTCGGCCCACGTGATCACCGGCGAGTCAAGGACGATGCCCGCCACCGCACGGCGATTGGCGGACCGCATTGCCGCCTGCAACGCGATCGCGCCTCCCATGGACCACCCCATCAGAACGACGCTCGTCGCCCCGTTCTCCCGCGCATAGCACATGGCCGCATCGACGTCCTCCCATTCGGTGTCGCCGAGCCCGTAACGATGGTCCGTGCTGTCCGGCGCCTCCCCGTCGTTGCGATAAGACACCAGCAGACTCTGGTAACCGGCAGCCCGGAACACCTCCACGGAGCGCAACGTCTCCTGCCGCAGCACAGCGCGGCCGTGCACCTGGATCACCCAGCGGCCGGACTTCTCGGCCGCCGGCACCAACCACGCGGGGGCAGGGCCGATAGGCGTGGCAACCGTGACGTCCTGATAGGGCACACCGAGCTCCCCTGGCCCGAGGAAAACCCACCCGCTCAACCGACCCGCCCTCGCACGTGCCAGGTCGCCGAACGACACGGTCAGAACGCGCCGCGTGACCGTTCCGGGTGCCCGCGACACAATCTCCCCCAGTCGGGCGTAGCCCGTATCGTCGGAGAACCAGAACCCGTACGTTCCGCGGAGCGCCGTGTCGGGTGTCGCCTGGATCGTGATCTGAGCTGCATCGAGGTCTGCACCGTAGATCCGAACGTCCTGAACGCGCTTGGTCGGGCGCTTCACGAGGGTTGTGGCCACGGCCCCGGCCAACACGGCGATACCTGTTGCTGCGACGAAGGCTGCCCCCGCGGCGATGCCGAAGGCGACAGCGAGGACACCACCAGCGGATCGCCCGCGTCGTGGCCTCATGCGCGCCCTCCAGCCCGTTCGGCGTGCCGTGGAGACAGCGCCTGCAAAAAACTCTAGTCTGCACACGTGCCCCATATAGAGGACGAGCAGGCGCTGCCCCCGGAGTTCGCCGCAGCGGTCGACGCTGTCCGGCGATCTGCGACCCGCTCCGAACTGGTCGTCAAGGAAATTCCGGCTCCCGGCCGTCTGGCCCCGTACGCCCTGGCCCTATCGGCGGATGTCACGCCCGCGCGGCACGGGAGCGATTCCGACCTCGGCACCGGTCGGTTCATCCTCCTTTACGATGAAGAAGAGCCTGATGAGTGGGGGGGTGCGTTCCGCGTGGTGTGTTTCGCGCAGGCGCCGCTGGAGACAGACATCGGGTTGGATCCGTTCCTGGCTGAAGTTGCTTGGGCCTGGCTCGTGGACGCTCTCGACTCCCGGAAGGCGCGTTACACCGGCGCGGCCGGCACCGCAACGAAGATCATTTCCTCAGGCTTCGGAGAGCTCGCCCGGCAGGGCGACGGAGCGCAGATAGAACTGCGGGCGTCGTGGACACCCCGCGATCATGACCTTACTGCGCACGTCGAAGGGTGGGGCGAACTCCTGTGCATGCTCGCCGGACTCCCGCCGGCCGGTGAGGGGATCAGTCTTCTGTCGGCACGGCGGGCTGCGCGTGGCTGACCACCGTGTGATCGCCACCCGTGAGGCGTACCTGGCGGCAACTAAGGCGATCGCGTCGGGAACCGGTCCCATCGGCATCGATGCCGAGCGGGCGTCTGGTTTCACCTACTCCCAGCGGGCCTACTTGATCCAGATCTACCGTCGTGGTGCCGGAACTTTCCTGTTCGACCCGCCCATGGTGGGTCGTTTCGATGAACTCAACGAAGCGCTGGCCAACGAGGAGTGGATCCTCCACGCCGCGAGCCAGGACCTCGCATGCCTACGCGAAGTGGGTCTCGACCCCGAGCGGATCTTCGACACCGAGCTGGCGGCGCGGCTGCTCGGGCTGCCGCGGGTGGGGCTCGGCACCGTGGTGGAGGAGCTGCTCGGAATCCACTTGGCCAAGGAGCACTCCGCCGCGAATTGGTCGACACGCCCGCTGCCGGAATCGTGGCTCGTCTACGCAGCCCTCGACGTG
>JAODMM010000259.1 GCA_025465015.1 Cryobacterium sp.
TGCAACTTGCGAGCCCGGGCCGGCACCAAAGTACCAACCCGTCCCGCCGGACAGCGCGGCGAGCAGGATCACCAGAGTGAAGAGCCAGTAGCCGCGTCGTTTGCGCTTCTGACTTCTTTCCCGTAGCGCAGTGCTGCTGTCGGGAGCCGTTCGTTCCGTCGAAACGAGCGCGCGTGTCTCGAAGAGCTGGGTGGCGGCATCCGCGGAGGAGTCCTCCTGAGGGCCGGCAAGGACCATCGTGTGGGCCAGCGCCATGGTGGCCGCCGGGGTGCGCACCTGGGTTTCGACCTCTTGCAGTCGGTCGAGCATGACGCGCGCGTCCCGCGGCCGCTTCTCAGGGTCTCGGGCGGTCGCCCAGAGCACCAGGTCGTCCAGTTCGTGGGGGATCCCCGGTACGCGGCTGCTGGGCATGGGAACGGAGTCGTTGGCGTGCTGGTAGGCGATTTGCATCGGTGCTTCGCCGATGTAGGGCTGCTCGCCGGTGAGCATCTCGTAGGTCATGATGCCCAGCGCATAAATGTCACTGCGGGTGTCAGCGATGCCGCGGGTGACGAGTTCGGGGGAGAGATAGGCGATGGTACCCAGCAGCGCCTGCCCGGTGGCGGTATTGTTGCTGGCGGCTCGGGCCAGGCCGAAGTCGCCGATCTTGATGCGCCCGTCATCGGCGAGGAGTACATTCTCGGGCTTCAGGTCGCGGTGAAGGATGCCGGCTTTGTGGGCGGCTGCGAGGCCGCTGAGGACAGCGGCCAGGATGTCCATGGTTTGTTCGGGAGTGAGCCGCCCGTAGTCCTTGATGAGGTCCCGCAGGGTGATCCCCGGCAGGTATTCCATGACCAGGTAGGCCATGTCTGCGTCCTGGCCCTGGTCGAAGACGTTCACCACGTTGGGGTGCGCGAGCCGGGCCGCTGAACGCGCTTCCTGCACGAAGCGGTTCCTGAAAGTGTTGTCATCGGCCAGGTGGCCATGCATGACCTTGAGGGCGACGCGCCGTTCGAGTCGAAGGTCTGTCGCCAGGTAGACGGTGGCCATGCCACCGCGCGCGATCCGCGAGCGCACCTGATAGCGGCCGTCGATGAGGCGGCCAAGCATCGGGTCGGTCGAGTTATCGGTCACTGTCCGATTCTACGGATCCGCGCCACAGAAGTCCCTGAACGCAACACCCTAACCGAGCACGGTGAGCCATTCCCGAGCGGCGGTCTCCCACTTGGCATAGTGCAGGGGATAAGCGGAGACCTGCACGGCCTGCGCGGCCTGGGTGACCGTCATCGATTCCCAGTCCTGGATATCGAGCAGGCCGCGAGTGGAACCCGCATTCGGATTGCCCGGTCCGCCGTAGAACGCCTGGGCTGCACGCTCGGGATCCATTACCTGGTCGGCGGAGCCCCAGCCGGCGCTCGGCCTCTGCTGGAAGAGTCCCAGCGAGTCACGGTCGCCATAGTCGATGTTGCGAAGGGCCGATTCTTGTGCGGCTGCGGCAAGGGCGACGATGACGCCGTAGTCGCTCACGCCGCGCTCCCGACCCACCGCGATGATGGTCAGGGCGTTGCGTCGCATCTCCTCGGTGAGCGCGGTTGAGCGCTCCTTGTCGACCAGGGTTTCCTCGAGGACGGTGGAGGAGACAGATGCCGTGGCGGCGGTCGGGATTACCAGAACCTGGCCCGGGTGGATGACTGCACTCGCGTCGAGCCCGTTGGCTGCCAGGACCGCGTGCATCGAGACGCCTGCCGCTTCGGCGACGGCACTGACGGTGTCGCCGTCGGACACGGTGTGGCTTCCGCCTGAGCTGCCTGCGTCGATGGCGCCGCCTGCATCCCCTGAGCCGGCTGCCGCGGACGGGGCGGCAGCGCCGGACTCGCTGAGGATGATGACCTGCCCAGGGAAGATCACGCTGTCCTCATTGAGGGCATTGGCAGCCAGCACATCGACGGTCGACAAGCCGTGCGCCGAGGCGATGCCGCTGACGGTCTCTCCACTGGCCACCGTGTGATTACCCGCGCTGCTGCCAGAGCTGCCTTCGGCACCGCTGCCCGAGTCTTCGGCCCCGGCCCCGGTCCCGGTGAGGATCAGGACTTGGCCGGGGAAGATCAGGCTGGACGTGGCAAGCCCGTTTAGCGAGAGCACCGAGGATGTCGTGAGTCCGAACCGGTCTGCGATGGCGCTCACCGTGTCACCGTCGGTCACGGTGTAGCGAGCGGGCGCAGCCAGAGTCACCGTGCGAGCTGGCGCCACGCTGGCGCTTCGAGTGCTCGATCGGTCGCTCTTGGCCTTCGTCGGATGCTTCTGCGGCGTTGCCGCTTCGGCGGGAGATGCGAGCCCCAAGGTCATCGCGATCGTGCTGACCAGGGCGAGTGGAACCGCGCCGAGCGGACCGGCGCCGCGTAGCGCGCCCCTCTTGCTGCCCGATGACACGCTGTCGCTGTCGCCAGCAGCCCGTGTGTTGGTGCTTCCGTCCTGTCGTGCAAATGCTGACATGGGACCCCCATTCCTGGTACCACGCTGGCACATCTCTGAGGGTGCAGTCAATCAGAGGTCGGCGCGGGGCGGGAGCCCAACATGCCGGGAACGCCAACCCAGTTGGTTGGCGAGAGTTGCGAACCGTGGCAATCTTGACCTGTGACCGACGCGTTTTCGCAGCATGACTGGCTGACAATTCCCGACCTCGTTGACCGCCTCGGAATGGCGCAGGGCCGTGTGCGCCGCCTGATCGAGGATAAGCACCTTCTAGCCGTCCGCCGCGATGGCGTGCTGAAGGTGCCGGAGGTGTTTCTGGAGGACGACGCTCCCCTTGGAGACCTGCGGGGCACCATCTTCGTTCTGGCCGACGATGGCTTCAATGATGACCAAGCCATGCGCTGGCTTCTCGAAGTCGACGACAGTCTCGGAACGGCACCCATCGCCGCCCTTCGTGCGGGGCGTAAGGCCGAGGTGCGTCGGGTCGCGCAGGCACTCGCCTGACCCGGTCGAGCTCCAGCCGCTAGGCCGCGCGGCGGGTAACCGTCCCGACCAGTTCGAGAAGTCCTGTTTTCGCGTGTCCGCTCACCGGTGCGTCCGTTATCGCGTCGACGGCTTCCCGCGCGCGTGCGCTGATCATCTCCTCCACCCGGTCAACGGCGCCACTGTCGCGAATGGCTTCCTGTAGCTCGGCGATCTGGTCTTCGTCTAGGTTGGGGTCGCCAAGGCGGGCGTCGAGCAGCTTTCGGGTGGAGGGAGCGAGGTTTTCCCGGGCGAGTGCCACGAGGACGGTGCGCTTGCCCTCCTTGATGTCATCGCCGCTTGGCTTGCCGGTGACGCTGGCGTCGCCGAAGACCCCGAGGAGGTCGTCTCTCAGCTGGTAGGCGATGCCGAGGGGCAGGCCGAACGAGCGCAGGGCGCCGAGCTGGGTCGGCGTGGCACCCGCGAGGGCTGCGCCGATGACCAGGGGAGCCTGAACGCTGTACTTGGCCGATTTGAAGACGATGACCGTCTGCGCACGCCCGAGCAGCTCGGCCTCGGGCTGGGTGAGCCAGGCCCGTTCCTCCAGGATGTCCAGGTACTGGCCGGCGGTGACTTCGGTGCGCATCCGGTTGAATTCTTCCCGCGCGCGCCGCGCCGACGGGCGGTCGGTGATGCCTTCCAGGCCCTCGTCCAACAACTCGTCGCTCCACCCGAGCATGAGGTCTCCGAGAAGGATCGCGGCAGAGCGGCCGTAGGCAGGTGCGTTGCCCGCCCATCCGCTGGCGGCGTGCAACGACTCGAAGAGCCGGTGCGCCGACGGGCCGCCTCGGCGGGTGTCCGAATTGTCGATGATGTCGTCATGAACGAGGGCGGCGGCGTGGAACATCTCCAGTGCGCTGGCGGCGGCAACTGTCGGTGAGGACAGCCCGAATCCCGCTGGGGAGCCGACGCTGGGGGCTTGGCCGGGCGCCTCCTCGATGCTCCGCGCACCCCAGTAGCAGAAGAGCGCCCGGAACCGTTTGCCACCCCTGAGAAACTGCCGTGAGAAGTCCATCAGGGGAGTGAGATCGGAGCTGATGGTGGTGACAATTGGTGCACGGGTTTGAAGGAATTCGTCGATGTGAGATTGAACCAAATCGACTAGACGGGTGCTTTCTGCCACGTGCCTAGCCTAGTCACCGCAGCGGGACTAGAATTGGGAGCCAATACCGCTCGATCCCGGAATTGGAGGGAATGAGATGCCGCTTTCGGAGCAGGAGCAGCGACTCCTCGAAGAGATGGAGCGCAGCCTCTATCACAACGACGCCGACTTCGTGGCAACGGTCGGTGCTTCCAGGACCCGCCCCAATTACCGCTCCATTGCGCTCGGTGTGCTGATCGCCGTCGCCGGGATAGTGGCGCTCATCGCCGGTGTGGCCGTCCACCAGTTGTGGCTGGGGATCCTAGGCTTCGCGGTCATGTTCACCGGCGTGCTGGTGGCATTGAGCCCCTCGAAAACGTCTCGTTTGCCGGCGACGTCTCGCTCGTTCCACCGACCGACATCTCGCCCGAGCAATCCCAGCGCCGGTTTCATGGACAGGTTGAACGACCGTTGGGACCGACGCCAGGACGGCGACCACTAGCCTCCACTCCGCTCCTTACTCAACACTCCGGCCATTCGCCGGGCCATCCCAGTCGGGCCGATCATTGCGATCGGCCCTTTTTTGTGCCTG
>JAODMM010000002.1 GCA_025465015.1 Cryobacterium sp.
AGCCTTCGCGACTGTCTTTCTGACGAATTGCGGCGGCTGGATCCTGATGAGCTGTACGGTGAAGTCATCACCCGGGGACTGCCGCAACTCGACGATGTTGTCGCAAAGAAGGCTGGGGATGGACGAATTGGAGTGCGTGCGTGACGAATGAACGACGGGTCCTGGTTCACCCCGACAAGCAGTCCCTAGCCGGATCGGTCGCTGCCCGGTTCATCACTAAGACCGTGGACATCCTCGATGAAGAGGGCGAGGCCAACATCGTATTGACCGGCGGGAGCGTCGGCATCGGTATCCTTCAGGCCATCAACGACTCCACCGCCCGCGACATGGTCGACTGGGCGAGGGTGAATTTCTGGTGGGGAGATGAACGCTGGGTCCCGAAGAACCACCCCGACCGCAATGAGCGGCAGGCCCGTGAAGCGCTTTTGGACCACGTGAGTGTGCCAGAAGCCAACATCCACCCGTTCCCCGCCTCTGATGAGGGCGACGACCTGGAATCGGCGGCGCGACGTTATGCCGCAGAGCTGGCTGCTTTTGCACCCTTCGGAGCGTCGCTCCCCCGCTTCGACATCACGTTCCTCGGCGTAGGTTCCGACGGGCATATCGCCTCACTGTTCCCACACCAGGCCGGCATCCGCGAAGCAGATGCCACCGTTCTCGCCGTTCCTAACTCGCCGAAGCCCCCGCCGGAGCGCCTCACTCTCACACGGCCCGTCCTGAACGGATCCGAGCGAATTTGGCTGGTTCTCGCCGGCCCCGACAAAGCGTCGGCGCTGGGGTTGGCCCTGGCCGGGGCCAGCAGAGACGAAGTACCGGTGGCCGGCATCAAGGGCCGTCGCCGTACTGTCTTCTTCGTGGACCGCGAAGCTGCAGCCGAGGTCCCCGAAAATCTCATCGCGCCGTCCTATTAGGCCGCCGAACAAGTCATCGTCAGGGCACGGGCACCGCGAACTCAGAACCGCACCGTTAACGACGCCGACGACCAACCGTTTGGATAGTCGTCGGCGTTACCCCATGGTCTCGGACCTGGCTTTTGAAATGCGTGGCTGCGCCTAGTTGGTGGCCGAGAGCTTCCCGCGGCGGGCGCGCAGCTGCTGGAGCGCCTCGTCGAGGAGCGACTCCGCCTCCTCTTCTGTGCGACGTTCCTTCACGTAGGCGAGGTGCGTCTTGTACGGCTCGAGCTTCGCCACGGATGGCGGGTTTTCCTTGTCACGCCCAGCGGGAAGACCGGAGGACGGGCAGTCGATGGTTTCGGGGATTTCCTCGTCGGGGAGGTTGGCGGCGAAGTACCGTACCGTCTCGTTGCCTAAGGCATCCCAGTACGAAATTTTCACACGATCCGCGTGGAAACCGCGGTCCTGCTCGCCCATGGGGCCTGCTCCAACGCGTGAGCCTCGGATCGCGCTGCCACCTGATGCCATTGTGTTCCTCCGTTTGGTCTGGGAAGTTGAAAGGGGGGCGCTTACGCGCCCGTGTCGAACTTGGTGATCAGTCCGAGCACCACGATGCAGGAGATCCAGACCAGCCCGAGAATGACGGTGATGCGATTGAGGTTGCGCTCGGCCACGCCTGAAGCACCCAGGTTTGATGTGACGCCGCCGCCGAACATGTCCGACAAGCCACCGCCGCGCCCCTTGTGCAACAGAATGAGCATGGTGAGCAGGAGGCTCGTTACACCGAGCAGAACCTGCAACACAACCTGGAGAATCTCCACGCGAAACCTTTCACAATTCGGTGGGCATGACAAGACCACCGGGACCATTGGCAATTATAGCCTGTCGGAGGTGCCGCCCGGGGTCCGGGCAGCATGCGAGACCTGATCCGTTAGACGCCGACGTGCTTCTGATACCGCACGATGCTGGAGAATTCAGCGATGTCCAGGCTGGCCCCTCCGACGAGCGCCCCATCGACGTTGGGTTCGCGCATGAATCCGGCGATGTTGGACGCTTTCACGGAGCCACCGTAGAGGATACGCGTCTTACCGGCCACGTCCTGCCCCAAGCTCTCCTCAAGCACGCTGCGCAGCGCCGCGGCGACCTGCTCAGCCTGCTCGGGAGTCGCTGCCTGACCGGACCCGATCGCCCACACCGGTTCGTAAGCGACCACGATGTCTGCGGCGTTGGTCACACCGGCGAGGGCGGCACGGAGCTGGCTCACGGGAACGGCACTGGGGCCGTGCTGCTCGAGGTCTTCGGCAGTCTCCCCCACGCAAATGATGGGCACTAAGTTGTGCTTCAAAGCTGCTGTTACTTTCGCGGCCACGTCATCGTCGGTCTCCCGGTGCAGGGTGCGGCGTTCGGAGTGACCGATGATGACGTACTGGCACTCCAGCTGAGACAGGAACGCCCCGGAGATCTCGCCCGTGTACGCTCCAGAGTCGTGTGCCGAGACGTCCTGCCCGCCGAATGCGAGCGGCAGCTTGTCGGCAGAGACCAACGTCTGCACAGACCGCAGGTCGGTGAACGGCGGGAAGACGGCGACCTCCACTGCGGTGAAGTCGTGGCCCGCGTCCTTGAGCCCCCATGCCAGCTTCTGCACAAACGCGATCGCCTGAAGATGATCGAGGTTCATCTTCCAGTTGCCCGCGATTAAGGGGGTTCTTCGTGGGTTGATTGTCACTGCCATCCGAGGACCTCCAGTCCTGGCAGGCGCTTACCCTCGAGGTACTCGAGGCTCGCGCCGCCGCCGGTTGAAATGTGGCCGAACTGGTCGTCGTTGAATCCGAGGATGCGGACGGCCGCCGCTGAATCGCCGCCGCCGACGACGCTCAAGCCGTCGACGTCGGTGAGCGCCCGTGCCACGGTACGGGTGCCATCGGCAAAGGGAGCAAGCTCGAACACGCCCATGGGCCCGTTCCAGAACACGGTCTTCGACGAGCGAATGACGCGTGCGAACGCTTCAGCACTGTCAGGGCCGATGTCAAGCCCGAGTCCCGCTGAACCGAACGGGGTGTCTTCGATGGCGTGAGCAGAAGCGACCACGTGGTCCGCATCGGCCCCGAACTTCGACGCCACCACGATATCGGTGGGCAGGATCAGCTTCACACCGAGGCGCTCTGCCTCGTCCAGGTAGCCGCGGACCGTGTCGAGCTGGTCGCTCTCCAGAAGGCTCGCCCCGACCGAGTGGCCCTGGGCTGCGAGGAACGTGAAGAGCATGCCACCGCCGATGAGCAGGGAATCTACTCGTGGGAGGAGATGTCCGATCACCCCGAGCTTGTCTGAGACCTTCGATCCGCCCAGGACCACCGTGTACGGCGACTCCGGCTTCTCCGTTAGGCGGTCCAAGACGTCGAGCTCGGTGGCGATGAGCAGGCCCGCAGCGCTCGGCAGAACAGATGCCAGGTCGTACACACTGGCCTGCTTGCGGTGGACGACGCCGAAGCCATCCGACACGAATGCATCGCCCAGTGTCGCGAGCTCATGGGCAAACGCCATCCGTTCGTCGTCCGATTTGGCTGTCTCTCCGGGGTTGAACCTGAGGTTCTCGAGCACGACGATCTCACCGTTGTTGAGACCGGCCACAGCCGACGTAGCGGCATCGCCGACGGTGTCGGCTGAGAAAGCGACTGGTGCCTCCAACAGCTCACCAAGTCGCGCTGCCACCGGGCTGAGGCTGTAGCGCGGATCGGGCGCACCGTCCGGGCGCCCCAGATGGGAGACGACCACGACGCGTGCGCCCTGGGCGAGCAGCGCCTGAAGGGTGGGAAGTGACGCCCGAACCCGGCCGTCATCGGTGATGCGGCCGTCCTCCAGTGGAACGTTGAGATCACATCTGACGATGACCCGCTTGCCCTGGAGGGAACCGAGGGACTCGATTGTGCGAAGCGTCACTACCCTCCCCCGTTCAGAGACGCTCGGCGACGAACTCGGTGAGGTCGACCAGGCGGTTGGAGTAGCCCCACTCGTTGTCATACCAGGAGGCGACCTTGACCTGGTCGCCGATGACCTTGGTGAGCCCAGCGTCGAAGATCGACGAGTGCGGGTCGCCGACGATGTCACTGGAGACGATCGGGTCTTCGGTGTAGCTGAGGATGCCCTTGAGCGGACCCTCTGCTGCAGCCTTGTACGCCGCGTTCACCTCTTCGACGGTCACCGGGCGGGATGCGGTCACCGTGAGGTCGGTGATGGAACCGGTCGGAACCGGCACACGCAGCGCATATCCGTCGAGCTTGCCGACGAGCTCGGGGATGACCAAGCCGAGGGCCTTGGCGGCACCGGTGGACGTCGGGATGATGTTCGCAGCTGCGGCGCGGGCACGGCGGAGGTCGCTGTGCGGGCCGTCCTGCAGGTTCTGGTCGGCGGTGTAAGCATGAACCGTCGTCATGAGTCCACGCTCGATGCCGAAGTTGTCCAGGAACACCTTCGCCAGGGGCGCCAGGCAGTTCGTTGTGCACGACGCGTTGGAGATGATGTCGTGCACGGTGGTGTCGTAGGTGTCCTCGTTCACACCGAGCACGAGGGTGGAGACATTGTCGCCGGTGGCCGGAGCGGAGACGATGACCTTCTTGGCGCCCGCGGTGATGTGCTTGCGAGCATCCTCAGCCTTGGTGAAACGGCCGGTGGACTCGATGACGATGTCCACGCCCAGTTCGCCCCAAGGGAGGTTGGCCGGGTCGCGCTCCTCGAGAACCTTGATCGGCTTCCCGTTGATGATGATGCGGTCGCCCTCCAGCTCGACGGTCGCGTCGAGACGCCCGGCAATGCTGTCGTACTTCAGGAGGTGGGCGAGGGCTTTGTTGTCGGTGAGGTCGTTGACGGCCACGATCTCGATGTCGCTTCCCTTGGCGAGGGCGGCGCGGAAGTAGTTACGGCCGATACGGCCGAAGCCGTTGATTCCGATCTTTACGGACACAGGGAACTCCACTTACTAGAGGGCGCCGGCGGCGCTGTTTGTTGTAGGAACAAGACGCAACGGCAGTGTCACGCGTCGAAATGTGTTGGACACCATCTCGCTATGACAGTAGCAGCAGCCCGTTGGTCTTCTCACGCGCCGTGGTGAGGCGCTGCTCGACATTGGCCCAGTTGACGATGTTCCAGAATGCCTTCACGTAGTCGGCACGGACATTGAGGTAGTCGAGGTAGTACGCGTGCTCCCAAACGTCGAGCATGAGCACGGGGACGATGCCGACCGGAATGTTTCCCTGCTGGTCGTGCAACTGCTGGATGACCAACCGCTGACCGATGGAATCCCATGCCAGAAGCGACCAGCCCGAACCCTGGACACCGAGTGCAACAGCGGTGAACTGGGCCTGGAATTTGTCGAACGAGCCAAAGTGCTCGTCGATGGCGGCGGCCAGCTCCCCAACCGGACGGTCTCCTCCGTCGGGGGACATATTGGTCCAGAAGACGGAGTGGTTGATGTGGCCGCCGAGGTTGAAGGCAAGGTCCTTCTCGAGCTTGTTGACGTTAACGAGGTTGCCCGAATCCCGAGCCTCGGCGAGTTGCGCGATGGCGTTGTTGGCGCCGGTCACATACGTCTGGTGGTGCTTCGAGTGGTGCAGTTCCATGATCTTGCCGCTGATGCTCGGTTCGAGGGCCGAGTAGTCATAGGGCAGGTCGGGCAGGGTGTAATCAGCCATTGCGTATCTCCTTGGTAGGGTGCCGGCGCTGGCGTTCGGCGAAGCGTACGCCGCCAGCGTGGTGAGCGCCTTTTTCAGTCTAGTCAGGTGGACAAGACGGGCGGGGGCTAGTCGAGCTCGGACGGAAGGTTCGCGTCGGTGCCCGGGATGCCCAGGTCGACAGCTTTCTTGTCGGCCATGGCAAGCAGACGACGGATGCGCCCGGCGACCGCATCCTTCGTCATCGGCGGGTCGGCATGATGGCCCAGTTCGTCGAGGCTGGAATCCCGGAATCGAAGCCGCAATTCGCCGGCGTACCGGAGGTGTTCCGGAATATCGTCGCCGAGGATTCCCATCGCTCTCTCGACCCGTGCACAGGCGGCGACCGCCGCCTCCGCCGATCGGCGAAGGTTGGCGTCGTCGAAGTTCACCAGCCGGTTCGCGGTCGCACGCACTTCACGTCGCTGGCGGAGCGCCTCCCAGTTGAGCACCGTGTTCTGTGCCCCCATGTGCACGAGCATCGCACCGATGGCGTCCCCGTCGCGCACGACGACTCGATGCACCCCTCGCACTTCCCGGGCCTTCGCGGCGACTTTCAGTCGACCGGCGGCTCCGACCAGCGCCATGGCGGCCTCGTTCCCCGGGCAGGTAACTTCCAGGGCAGCAGAGCGCCCTGGGTCCGTGAGGGAACCGTTGGCCAGGAACGCGCCGCGCCAGACGGCCGCGATCTCCTCCTTCGAGCCGGTGGTGAGGCGGTTGGGCAGCCCACGGATGGGCCGTCGCCGTGCATCGAGGAGGCCCGTCTGTCGTGCCAGGGTCTCACCGCCGTCGAGCACACGCACGAGATAGTGGCTGGTACGCCGCATGCCGGAGGCCGGCACGACGGTCACCTCGCTGCGCACGCCGTACAGTTCGGCGAGGTCTTTGCGCACACGGCGGGCCAGCAGCGCGGTGTCGAGCTCGGACTCCACTGCGATGCGCCCCGAGATCACGTGCAAGCCACCCGAGAATCGCAGTATGGTCGCCAGTTCGGCCGCGCGGACTGTGGTCTTCGAGACCTCAACGCGAGCCAATTCATCCTTGACGTCGGCGGTCAGTGCCAATCGTATTTCCATTTCTGTTGTACCGCACGGGTGCTGACCCGCACGGGTTAGGGGCTATTCGCGTCCCAGGTCCCGGTGCTTGACGCTCACGGCCACGCCCGGATTCTTCTCGATCAAACCAGCCAACACCCTGGCAAGGGCGACGGAGCGGTGTTTACCTCCGGTGCACCCGATCGCGATTGTTGCATGCCGCTTGTTCTCACGCTGGTACCCGGCCAGGACCGGCTCCAGTGACGCCGCGTACCGATCGATGAATTCCTGCGCTCCCGGCTGCCCGAGAACGAAGTCACGCACTTCCTCGTCCATGCCGGTGTGCGGCCGGAGGGTGGGGATCCAGAAAGGGTTTGGCAGGAACCGAGTGTCGGCGACCATGTCGACATCAGTGGGAAGCCCGTACTTGAAGCCGAAGCTCATGACTGTGACGTGTACTCCCGCAGCGTCGTCTTCGGCG
>JAODMM010000009.1 GCA_025465015.1 Cryobacterium sp.
GAACGGTGTAGTTATCGTTCTCGATCTTCATCTGGTAAAGTTGCTGGTCAAACATGTGGTTGTCGGGGTTGACGGTGACGGTGCCCTGGGGCAGATCCACCGAGAGGCCCTCGAGTGCTTCGATCACGTCTTCCGCGTCCGTCGATCCAGCCTCCTCAACGGCGGCGTCCAGGGCGAGTAGAGAGCCGTAGGAGCCAGCTGCGCCGGTGGGACCGAGGGGGTTCGTCTGGTCAGGGTAGGTCTTTTTGTGCGCCGACACGTAGGGCTCGTTCTGGGGTGTATCGAGAAGTTCGCTGTACCTGTTCACGACGATGACTCCGTCTGCCTCTTGGCCGAATCCCGAGTAGTTCTCGGTGTCGAAGGTCGCGGAGCCAGTGACCAGCATGTTGTCGAACACTCCGGCCTGGCGAGCCTGGCGCACGAACGTCACGCCATCGGCGCCGGGCAGGGTCAGGAAGAGGATCTCGGGCTTCGCCTTCAAGATTGCGCTGATCTCTGCGGAGTAGTCGGTGCTGTCCGTGGGCGTGTACTTCTCCTCCACGATCGTGCCACCGTTCTCCTCGACGATCCGCTTCGCCACCGCGGTGAGACTCCGGGGGAAGACGTAATCGGAGCCGAGGAAGTAGACGCTCTTGCCCGATTGCTCCATGACGTTCGGGAGGAACGACTCCAAGAGCATCTCCGGCGTCGGGCCGGAGGCGAACACGTATGGGTTGACCTTCGTCGGGTCGCCGGGCAGGCAGGTCTTGATCTCGCCGTCCAGCGAGTAGATGAAGGGCACCTTGTTCTCCGAGGCCACCGGCACGACTGCAAGAGTCTCCGCGCTGCTGCCGGTTCCGATGAGGAACTGCGCGCCGTCTCGCCCGACGAGCTCGCGAGCCCGCTGCGTGTTGGTCGCCGGGTCGGACGCGCCGTCGGCGAACACGAGCTTCACATCCTTGCCATCCATGCCCCCGTTCGCGTTGATCTCCTCAGCCGCGAGCTTGGCGCTATCACGGATCGCTGTGCCGTGGGTGGACATGAAGCCAGTGACAGGCGCAAGGACGCCGATCACCACCTCATCCTCGCTACCAGTTGCGCCTCCTCCAGGTGCGCAGGCGCTAAGGGTCGCTGCGGCGCCAAGCGCAACGGCGACGGTCAGGGACAGCGTCTTGGTCTTTTTCGGACCCACGAGGGTTGAGGCCAGACGGTTCAGGTTGGTGTGCATTGGGTCACTCCCGGTTCGATGGAGCACAGACGCTAAACCGAAACCGAATCCTGCGCAAGCGGTTGGCCAAACGCTTGCGCAAGTTATGCTCACCCGTACACCTAGCGACAAGGATGGTTTGGAGCATGACCACAGCCCCGCCGAGGAGAACGTCGTCCGACCGGTACGACCCCTCCCTAGCCAGCTTCATATCGTTCGAGCCCGAGCCGCCCCGATCCCTGGTGAGGGGCGACCTTGCCGGACTCACGGTGGGCGTCAAAGACAACATGCACGTCGCTGGCTTTCACACCACCAACGGTGCGCTCCGAGGTGTCGATGAGATCGCCCGAAGCGATGCGCCGGCCATCGCCGACCTCAGAGCTAGAGGTGCCACAGTGTTCGGCAAGACCAACCTCAACGAATACGCATACGGAGTGAGCGGGTACAACCCTCATTTCGGAGCTGTCCTGAATCCCCTCGACCGCCTCCGCACCGCCGGTGGGTCCAGTGGGGGATCTGCTGCAGCTGTTGCGGCCGGCGTGATCGACATCGGCATCGGAACGGACACCAGCGGTTCCACCCGGATCCCGGCCGCCTGCTGCAATGTCTACGGCTTCAAACTCGCGCACGGACACGGGTCAATGCTCGGCGTGACCCCACTAGCTCCCAGCTTCGACTCACTCGGATACTTCGCTGCGGACGTGGCAGACTTGCAGCGCGTGATGGGGCTGCCTGTTCTCCCCGATCCTGATCGCCTCACCATCGGCCGACTAGGCGACAATTTTCTTCCGCCGACACTCCCCCACGCTCACTGGACCGTGTTCCGAGATGAAGTTTGGCGAGTACATGCCAAGGCCATCGAGTCAGACGCCCAGCAGTTCGGCAAGGACCTGCAGTGGAAGTTCACGCTCCCCAGGACCGGGGCCGACGACGCGCGTCACGAGTTGCTCGATTGGCGAGCCACGTTCATTGAAACCGCTCGGCACTTCGACGTATTCATCGGTCCTGTCTTCGACGGGCCTGCTCCAACCGTTGCAGAAGCTGAGGCCGACTACGAACGTGATGAGTTCGTGGTCGGTGACCGACTGTTGAAGTACACGCCGGTATACAACGAACTCGGTTGGCCCGCCCTGACATGCCCCACGCGTGAGGGACCCATCCAAATCGCCGCACGACCTGGTCACGAGGCGGCCATTCTGGCGGTCGCAAAGGTGCATGGACTCGAGCGCGACGAAACAGTGGTCAGCTGAGGTACGCGACACCCCCTGATGGCGGGCTGCACGTTGATGGGCCGGGCACAGGTCCGGTCGGTCGGACCTCGCCCCACCCGGACGGGATATGGGGGCCATCCCGGTCGGTGCGTCACAGTGGGCGGAGGTGACGTACCTTGACGGCGCCTCGCCGATCGGCGCTGACAGATCAGACGCCGGCGACGTAGGCGGTGAGGAAGTGGACGCCGTGCCGGTCGAGGTTGCCGCGGGCTCGGTCGTAGTGCTCGGTGGTGCGGGGGTCGGCGTGGCGGGCGAGGATCTGTGCGTCGCGGAGAGGGACGCCGGCGT
>JAODMM010000045.1 GCA_025465015.1 Cryobacterium sp.
ATCGACACTTCGGATCAGCCACTTCCCGGACCCGCGAAACCGACGCTACAACCGCCGAGGACCGCGCGGAAGACCACCGGATCCAAGACACCCCAGACCACCGGTTGACAACAATGGGGAGCCGGTATGACACACCCGTCCCGGGCTTACCTGTGACACGCGTGAAGCCGCCGGGCTCTGAAACGTCACGCGTTCAGGCGTCAGCCCGCATGCGTGCCGGGTGGGGCCAGTGAGGTCGGTGGTGGCTATCGGAGCAGACGGAACCTCGAACTGGTATCGCCTTCCACAACGTCGGCTACTCAAGACCAATGGAGCCGGAAGCGCCCAGCTCTGACGCCGCTGTAGCAGAAACGACAAGCTTGTTACCGGAGAGTTGCGTCTCGGAAATGGCTCAAGTCGTTGTTTTGCGTCGTTCGCGAGCGTTCTCAGTCGTGCAGATGCTCTATGACGTCGAGTCGAAGGTCACGATATTGCCGCGTCAACTGTTTCTTCTGAGAGGAGCGCTTGATTCCCGAACAACGAGTCGAACGGGAAGCGTCAGTTCGATGACCTGGTGTGCGTAAGCGTCAGCACCGAGCAGTCGTTCCACCGCCAAGCGCCCAATTTCCTCGAGAGGATTGTCGATGGTGGTGAGGGAAGGGATGAATACACCCGACATCAGCACGTTGTTGTATCCCACCACCGACAGATCTCGCGGAGTTTGCAGACCGCGGTCCCAAGCCGCGCGGATCACTGCCATAGCCAGCGAGTCGTCGCCAACGAAGATCGCCGTCGGCGGATTCTCCAGGTCGAACAGACGATTGGCGCCGCTCGCAGCTGACGACAAACTGTAATGACGAGTGAAGACTAGGTCTTCGTCGTACGGAACTCCGGCATTGTCGAGTGCCTCGCGGTAGCCATCGAGCCGTCCTGAAGTGGTGCTGTACACCCGTTCCCCCGCGATGAACCCAATCCGGCGATGACCGAGCGACAGCAGGTGCTCGGTCGCCAGGCGCCCGCCAAGAACATCGTCGCCCGCTATCCGCGACAGCTCGCCGGAGAACCTGTTCGCCTGAATATAGGGCGTAGTATTTCGTACCAGCTCCCGGGTCGCCCTATCGGCGTCAGCTCCAAAATGAGCTGTAGCGTCAACGATGCCGTCTACCCCACGTTGCAGGATGTTCTCAATGCCGTCCGCGAAACGTGAGCCGTCGTTGCCGATGGGATATACCAATACGCGGTATCCGAGCTCGTGGGCGCCGCGTTCAACGCCAGCGTGCAGGTGCGAGAATACCGGGTCGCGCATGTCCGGGACGAGCAGTCCCAGCGTCTGGCTGCGCCCAGTCGCGAGCGCCCGTGCCGCGAAGTCCGGTCGGTATCCGAGTTCTTCCGCCGCTTTCAGCACTCGTTCGCGGGTCTCAACCGTCGTGCGCTGCACATCTCCGCGGAGGATCCGCGAGACGGTCGAGTAGTGGACTCCCGAGAATCCTGCGATGGTCCGCAACGTGGGCCTGGATGTCGACTGCGGTCTCTGAGCACTCACGACAAGACCTTACCTAATTTCGGGTGTTCACTACACGACGAGATATCTCTGGAGCAGCGCCTCGTCTTCGCGTAGGGCCTGCGCGGTCCCTTCGTGAACGATCTGGCCCTTGTCCATGACGTAGGCACGCTCGGCATACTTCACCGCCAAACGGACGTTCTGCTCGACCATCAGAACTCCCAGTCCATCGCGATTCGACTAACGAAGAGTCGAGATGAGCTATTGAACGATTGACGGTTGCAAGCCATCTGAGAACTCGTCGAGCATGAGTAGTTAGGGCCGAGCGGCGATAGCTCGCGCCAAGGCAAGCATGCGCTGCTCCCCGCCGCTGAGCGAAGCGGCCCTTTGAGCGCTCTTCTCACGCAATTTCGGAAAGTTGTCCATGATCGCGTCCACCGAGTACGCCAACGATCGAGGTAGAGGCTTCCCGGCGACTGCGAGGTTCTCGCCGACCGTGAGATTGGGAAAGACACCGCGGTCCTCATCGACCCACCGCATGCCATTGCGGACTCGACGGTGACTGGACCAACGCTCCAGGTTTACGCCTTTCCACGTCACCGCGCCCGATCTCACGGGCAGACGACCGGTCACGGCCTTCATCAGCGTGGACTTGCCGACGCCATTTCGGCCAATCAATGCAACAAATTCACCTGCGGACACGTGACAGGAGACCCCCTCAAGAACTGTGGAGTCCCCGTACCCTGCGCGCACGGCCGTCACCTTGAGGAGAGACCCGTTGTCGGGCCGGACGTCAACTGTCGCGGGAGTTACATCCGGCGTGCCGTGCTCAATCATGATCCGGAACTCCTAGATAGATCTCTTGGACGAATGGGTCACTTTGCAGGTCGTCGATGCGGCCTTGCCTGACCAATGCACCACGATGCAGTACGGCAACTGCGGTGTCGAGTTGTCGAATGAAGGTCATGTCGTGATCAATCACAAGGGTCGCGATGCCCCCGCGAACCGATCGGATCACCTCAGCGACTTCTTCCGTTTCCCGAGACGACATGCCTGCTGCCGGCTCGTCCAATAGCAGAACTTTAGGAGTGTCAGCTAGGGCCATGGCAATCTCGAGGAGGCGTTTCTGCCCGTGGGGGAGAGAGCCGCTCACCGTGTCGGCGCGAGCATGTAGGCCCACTTGCGACAGTGCCCAGTCCACGCGGTCTCGCTCCTCGGTCGAACTCTTACTTCTCCTCATCAGAGTTGATGGGCGGGTTCGGAACCGCAGAGCCAAGAGCACGTTCGCAAACAGTGACGCTTCTTCGAGGACACGAGCGGTCTGGAACGTTCGCGCGATACCGAGCTGTCGACGCTTGCTCGTCCCAAGCGAAGTGATGTCCTCCCCGTCTAGGTGGACGGTACCGGCGTCCGGGGCCGCAAAGCCGGTCACCAGGTTGACGAATGTGCTCTTGCCAGCACCGTTGGGACCGATGAGGCACTTCGTCTCGCCCGGTTGCAGTTCGAAAGTGATGTCGTCGGCCACAACTAGTCCGCCGAAGCGCTTGACGAGCGAATCGACACGTAAGGCCGGCGCGGCTGTGGATGTGCTCAAAGAGCCGTCCGGAACTGACTTGTGCTGCATGTGAGAAGTCACCGGCGAGCCACCTTCCTGATCGCGTCGCGGACGAGGCCGCCGATGCCCTGAGGTGCGGCGACGACAGTGACGACGAAGAGAACCCCGATGACCAACAGGTAGTAATCGACCGACACGCCAGCGAGGTAACTCTGGCTGACCGTCAATCCGAAGGCCAGGAGCAGAGGACCGAAGAGTGTGCCCCCGCCGCCGATCGCAACCCATACGAGCGCCTGCATGTTGAATGCGATTCCGAAGAGCTCGGGGTAGGCGGTGCCAGACACCGACGGAAACAGCGCTCCTGCGGTAGTAACAACCGCAGCGCTTATGGCAACAACCTGATACCGGATCGCGTTGACTGGATAGCCCAATGATTCAGCCCGGTCACGGTCGTCGCGGATTGCACGAACCGCGTCGCCCCACGCGCTGCGCTGGATCCACCAGAGCCCTAGGGCAATGACACTCGTGACCGTCAGGACGAAGAAGTAGTAGGCCCGAGTGTCGGTCAGTTCGACACCGGCTATAGAAGGGCCGGTGACACCGGTGAGGCCGTTCGACCCGCCCGTCAGGTCGTACGCACTCACGGCGAGCCGTTGAAACGCCAGTGCGACGGCGAGACCGATGAGGCCAAACTGGATCTGTGCGGCACGTGATCGGAAGCCCACGTAGGCGATGAGCAGGCCCAAGAGTACTGAACACGCCAGGACGATCGGGTATGCGACGAGCGGTTCGATGTCATTGGTGATGGCATAAGCCATGCCGTAGGCGCCGAGGCCGAAGAACAGCGCCGAGCCGAGCATGAGAATGCCGCCGTGGCCCCAGCTCATGTCAACGCCAGCGGCGTAGAGTCCGAAGATCATGGCGCTGGTCAGGATTGACAAGCCGTACGGCTGTGCTGTCACTCCAGTCGTAACCAGGTACAGGACCAGACCGGCCATCGCTGTTGGGAGGAGCAGCCTGGGCCAGCGGCGAGGGGCCGCGGGCGCTTCCGCTGGTCTGCTTGCAGTCATGGTCATCGCAGGTCCGCCGTTCCGACGAGGCCGTTGGGTCGGAAGTAGATCGCAACCACGACGGCCGCAAGGACGATGACCTGAGCGGTCGTGGCGTCCAGGAATGTTGTCATCAAACTGGACAGGCCACCGATCAGCACCGCACCCGCGAGGGGTGCGTACAGACTGCCGACACCCCCCACCATGACGACGAGGAACGCCTGCACCACGTACTGCGTACCCATGAGCGGAGTCACGGAGGCGAGCGGCGCGATCAGCGCACCCGTCAGTCCGGCCACAGCGCTTCCCACGATGAAAGTGGCCATATACACGCGCCGAGAATTGATGCCGACCGCCTCGGCCTTGTCCGCGCCGTCCATGGTTGCCCGGATGGTCAGGCCCCAAGACGTGCGGGTGAACGCTACGGTGAGGGCTGCCAACACCAGGATCGCCGCGCCTAGAAACAGGAGGCGATAGGTCGAGTAACTAGTCCCCAGGACGTTGCTGGTGCCATTGACAGGGGCGGACACGAACTGGGCAGACGGCCCGAAGACGATGCGCAGCAGCTGCTGGAGAGCGATCGCTACGCCCCACGTGGCGAGAAGCGTCGACAGGCCTCCAACGCTGTAGAGCCGGCGAATCACCAGTGCCTCGACGCACAGCCCTGCGACTCCCGCTGCTGCCGCTCCCGCCACCACGCCGACCCAGAACGGCGCACCTGATGCCGTCAGGATGACAACTGTGTACGCACCGATGGTCAGCAGTTCTCCATGAGCCATATTGATCACGTTCATCAGCCCGTACACGATGTACAGACCGGCCGCCATCAGTAACGTGATCGCGATTGAGACAGTGACGTTCAGGATGATGTCCACTTGGTACCTCCAGTTTCCAGCGCGCAGTGTGCAGAAGTCACTCGACGGAACATCCATCGAAACCCGGGTGGCTGGCGACACCGAGATCCTCGAGAACGGTGTAGTTATCGTTCTCCATATTCATCTGGTAAAGCTGCAG
>JAODMM010000051.1 GCA_025465015.1 Cryobacterium sp.
CGACCTTGACGATCGCGTTGTACTTCTGGCGGCCGTTGGAATCACCCTCGTGCGGTTGGCGGATGGCGCCGACCACGGCGTCGCCTTTTCGGAGGTTGTATTTCTTGACCTGCCCGAGCGAGACATAGACGTCGCTTGCACCCGGCAGGTAGCCCGAGGTACGGACGAACGCGTAATTGTCGAGGACATCGAGGATACCGGCAACCGGGATCAGGACGTCGTCATCGTTGAGTTCCGGTTCGAAGTCATCGGTTGTGGCACCCCCGCGACGCTTGCGGTCGCGGTAACGGTTGCGGCTTCCGCGGCCACCGAGCTCGTCATCGGGGCCGTTGCGATCCTGCTGGCGATCCTGCTGGCGCTGGTTCTGCTGGCGCTGGTTCTGCTGGCGGTTGTCGTCGCCACGCTCCTGGCCTTCGCCCCGATCCGCGCCCTGGTTGCGGTCGGTGCGGTCGGTGCGGTCGGTGCCCTGGGCGCGGTCCGCGCGCTCGACACCCTGGCCGCGGTCAGCGCCCTGACCCCGGTCGGTGCCCTGAGCTCTGTCGGTGCGCTCTCCGCGCTCGGCACCCTGGGCGCGGTCCGCGCGCTCCGTGCGCTCGACGCCCTGGCCGCGGTCAGTACCCTGAGCCCGGTCCGTGCGCTCTCCGCGCTCGGCACCCTGGGCGCGGTCCGCACGGTCACCACGGTCCGCGCGGTCTCCGCGATTGCGATTCCGGCTGCGGCCCTGTCGGGGCTGGTCACCCTGCTCGACGGTCGAGTCGGGCTCGAGCTCGCCAACCTGCGCGGCTGCGGCCTCATCGACCTCGGTCGCGTCGGCGACCTTGACGTTCCTCTTGCGCGCCTGACGGCCTCGTCTGTCGTCAGTGGCGAGAGCGGCATCGGTCTCGGACACGGCGTCGTCGGCTGATTCCGGTGCGACCTCGGCACCCGTCGCTGAGGTTCCTGCTGGGGAGAATTCCGCCGCTGCCGTCCCGGCAGCGGCATCGACCGGAGCGGAGGCGGTCTCAAGTGCGGGCGCCTGCTGAACAACGGCACTGCGGGACTTGCTGGTGCGGCCCACGCGAGGCGCGGCCTCGCTAGCCGGGATGAGAGCGTCGAGGACGGCTGCGCTGTTGGCCTGGCCGACATTCGTCGAGATGGTCGCACGCCGAGGAGCGCGCTTCTTCGGCTCCTGGGCGGCATCCGCCACGACGGCCGCTTCCAGGGCCGCCGCGGTGACGGTTTCGAAGCCGGCCTCGGTGCCGGTTGCCGTGCCCGTCGCGGGGGCGCCTTCGGTCTCTGCTGGTGACGTCACACCGGTGGCTGACGACTGGATCTCGGAGATCTTGTCCACGAGTTCTCCTTTACGAAGTTTGGACGCGCCCTGAATGCCCAATTCGGTCGCCAGAGCCTGAAGCTCGGCGACACGGAGGGCGGACAGGCGCGATGAGTTCGCGCTGGGAGCGCGGAGATTGACATCGGTCACGAGGAGGATTTCCTTCCCCCTGGCGGCAGGAAATGCTGCACCAGGAGAGCTGATCGCAGCAACCTACGGGCTGCGGGTGATCCAATCCCTGGAAACGGATTGGTGTGAGCACACACAACGTCGCAGGTAAGTAGCGATAGCAGTGAGTTACAGGGAATGCACCGGAGAAAAGATTCGCTTTGTCATGCGGTTTCTATCGGGTGCAGGCTTGAGTCTAGCACTCCCTGACCGCTACCCATGAACCCAGTGCGGGGGGTGTCCCCGAACCTCACCCGACCAGCTACCTTGCGGCGCGCATCGCCGTGTGGCCGGAGTCACCCGCAAAGCCCTGTGCCGCCGGGGAAACCAAGCTGACGGTGGCGCCTTGCGAATCGACGGCAAGCATGAGCGCCTGCCACGGCGTTTCCGACTGCGTGGCCACGAGGTCGGCCGCGACGAGCCGCTGCCCGGGATCGCTGGCCAGGACGAGGATGGACGGTCCGGCTCCCGAAACGACGGCGGGGAATCCGCTCTCACGCAAGAGCGAGATCAGGCGGTTGGTCTCGGGCATGGCTGCGGCCCGGTAGCTCTGGTGCAGCTTGTCCTCGGTTCCGGCTAGGAGGAGCTCCGGGCTCTGAATGAGGGCCGCAATCAACAGTGCAGAGCGGGAGACGTTGAAGACTGCGTCCTCGTGCGGCACCGACTCCGGCTGAAGGCTTCGGGCCAGGGCGGTGGACATGACATGCTCCGGCACGAATACCAGCGGAGACACTCCCCGGTGCACCATCAGTCGTTTGTGGCGCGGGCCGGTCGGTGTCATCCATGCGATGGTGAGGCCGCCGAAGAGCGCGGGGGCCACATTGTCCGGATGCCCCTCCATCTCGGTCGCCAAAGCGAGCAGGGCTTCAGCGTCGATGTCGACGATTCCCTCGAGAAGGCCCTTCGCCGCCATGATTCCCGACACGATGGCCGCGCCGGACGAACCGAGGCCACGGCCATGGGGAATCACGTTGTTGGCGACCACGTTTAGGCCCGGGAGCTCCTGGTCGTAGGCTGCGAACGTATGGGCGATGGCTCGCACGACAAGGTTCGACTCGTCGGTCGGGACCTCCCCCTCCCCGATCCCGTGCACCTCGACGCTCGCTCCCGGTTCCTCGCGAACGCTGACCTCGAGGTGGTCGTACAGCGCGAGGGCGAGGCCGAGCGTATCGAAACCGGGGCCGAGGTTGGCGGTGGTGGCGGGAACCTGAACGGCGACGCGGCGGCCTGCCAACAAAGTCGCGTCACTCATGCCTGGGCCAGCCCGAGCACTCCGGCCACCTCTGCCGTGTCGACCGGGACGATCTTCGGCTGGATGTCGGAACCGTCCGCGGCACGCAATGCCCACTGCGGGTCTTTGAGGCCATGCCCGGTGACGGTGAGAACCACGGTGGCACCGGCAGGGATGAGGCCCGCCTCGGCCTGCTCGAGAAGACCTGCGACGCTGATCGCCGATGCTGGCTCGACGAAGATTCCGACCTCGGCGGAGAGGATCCGGTGAGCCTGAAGGATTTTTTCGTCGCTGATGGCGCCGAAGTACCCGTCGCTGACCTCGCGGGCGTTCAGAGCGAGCTCCCATGAAGCCGGATTGCCGATGCGGATCGCGCTGGCGATGGTGTCCGGGTTGTCCACACGGTGGCCGAGAACGATCGGAGCACTGCCTGCGGCCTGGAATCCCAGCATGCGAGGAAGCTTCGTGGTGAATCCTCGCTCGAGTTCCTCACTGTACCCGCGGAAGTAGGCGGTGTAATTACCCGCGTTGCCGACCGGGACGACATGGAAGTCAGGAGCGTCACCCAACACATCCACGACCTCGAAAGCGGCGGTCTTCTGCCCCTCGATGCGGTCGGGATTGACCGAGTTGACCAGGTGTACCGGGTAGTTCTCGGCAAGGTCCCGGGCGATGTCGAGGCAGTCGTCGAAGTTCCCCTGCACCTGCAGAAGTTCAGCATTGTGCGCGATCGCCTGACTGAGCTTGCCCATTGCGATCTTGCCCTCGGGTACCAGCACAGCGGCGGTGATCCCCGCGTGGCTCGCGTAGGCGGCCGCCGAGGCGGAGGTGTTACCGGTGGACGCGCAGATGACTGCCTTCGCCCCGTGCTCCACGGCCTTGGAAATCGCCATGGTCATTCCGCGGTCCTTGAAGGAACCGGTGGGGTTCATGCCCTCGAACTTCACCCACACCTGCGCGCCGGTGCGCGCCGACAGCGCGGCGGCCGGAATCAACGGGGTCCCGCCCTCACCGAGGGTGACGATGGGTGTGGCATCCGTGATGTTCAGTCGGTCTGCGTATTCCCGCAGCACTCCACGCCACTGGCGTGATTCACGACGGGGCTCGTTCTGGCTGGCCATCAGGCTCCTTCAATTCTTATTACGGATGCAACGTTGGATACGACAGTGCTCGCGGCCAGGTCCCTGACTGTGGCAGCGAGCGCACGTTCCGGTGCGGCATGGGTACCGATCACAAGGGTAGCCGTGGCGGGAACGCCTTCTGCACCGCCGGCCTCCGGCTGTGCGGGAGTGAGCGACTGCTCGACGAGTTCCAACGAGACCTTGTGGTCGCTGAACACGGTGGCGATACGGGCGAGGACGCCGGGCTCGTCGGCGACCTCGAGGGTGACGGCATAGCGAGTGGTGATGACTCCGATGTCGAGGATCGGCAAGTCGGCGTGGCTGGATGCGGCGAAACCGGGGCCGCCGGCGACGTGGCGCCTGGCAAGCGAAACGAGGTCGCCGAGCACCGCTGATGCCGTCTCCACTCCCCCGGCACCGGCGCCGTAGAACATGAGACTCCCCGCAGCCTCAGCCTCGACGAAGACGGCATTGTTGGCGCCGTGCACGGCGGCGAGTGGGTGCGTGCGTGGCACCATGGCCGGGTACACCCTCGCGGAGACGCCTTCTTCGCCGGTCGTCGCGTCCGTCAGTCGCTCACAGATGGCGAGCAGTTTCACCACGTAACCCGCCTTGCGAGCCGACTCGATCTGCTGCGGCGTGACGCTCGTGATCCCCTCTCGGTGAACGGATGCGAGGGGAACGGTCGTGTGGAAGGCCAGGCTCGCCAGGATTGCCGCCTTCTGGGCTGCGTCATACCCGCCGATGTCAGCCGTGGGATCGGCCTCGGCATAGCCCAGCTCGGTGGCCGTCGCGAGCGCTTCCTCAAGGGTGTCACCCTCCGTGTCCATCCTGTCGAGGATGAAATTGGTTGTGCCGTTGACGATTCCGAGGATCCGGTGGACACGGTCGCCGGCCAGGCTGTCGCGCAGCGGGCGGATGATCGGGATCGCGCCCGCGACGGCCGCCTCATAGTTCAACTGTGCGCCGACCTGGTCTGCGGCTTCGAACAGCTCCGGGCCGTGCAGGGCGAGGAGTGCCTTGTTCGCCGTGACGACGTCGGCACCGGAGCTGATGGCAAGAAGGATGTGGCTCCGCGCCGGCTCAATGCCGCCCATCAGCTCGATGACGACGTCGGCGCCAAGGATGAGCGATTCTGCATCCGTCGTGAACAGTTCACGGGGAAGGTCGGCGGTACGCGGGGCGTCCACGTCTCGCACTGCGATGCCGACGAGTTCCAGTCCCGCGCCTACCCTGTTCGCCAGCTCGTCAGCCTGCTCCAGCAGCAATCGGGCGACCTGGGCGCCGACGGACCCACCGCCCAGGAGGGCGACGCGGAGATTGCGGTACTCGATCATCTAGCGCGTTCCTTCTGCAGCAGTGGTGGAGGTTGCGGAGTCGGTGCCGGTAGGCCTTGCGACCGGGGTGTCCGCGCCGGTGCTGGTGCGGGTGCGGTATTCCGCTGCGACACCCGTGTCTCTGGCAAGAAGGTCTGACATCGTCTCGCCTCTGACCAGAACCCGGGCCTCGCCCTCCCTGACCGCCACGACAGCCGGCCGGCCGAGATAGTTGTAGTTGTTCGCCAGTGACCAGCAGTACGCCCCGGTTGCCGGGACGGCGACGAGATCTCCCGGAGAGACATCACCTGGGAGGTAGTCATCCTGAACAACGACGTCGCCGCTCTCGCAGTGCTTACCTGCGACGCGTACAAGGGCGGGCGAGGCATCCGACACCCGTCCGGCCAGACGAACCGCGTAGTCGGCCCCATAGAGAGCGGTGCGGATGTTGTCGCTCATTCCGCCGTCGACGCTTACATACAGGCGGGTGGCCCCGGACACCTCGACCGGCTTCGTCGTGCCGACTTCATAAAGGGTGATGCCCGCGGGGCCGATGATGGCACGCCCCGGTTCGAAGGCGAGAGCCGGAACCGGGATACCGAGCCGCGCGCATTGCTCGGCGACGATGTCGGCGATGCTGGCGGCCAGCTCATCGATAGGTGTGGGTGTGTCAGCACTGGTGTAGGCGATGCCGAAACCACCGCCGAGGTTGAGTTCAGGCACCGGCCCGTCGGTGAGCAGTTGCGCCTGAACGGCGAGGAGGCGTGAGGCGGACTCCTCGAACCCATCGGCGCCGAATATCTGGGAGCCGATGTGGCAGTGCAGGCCCATGAACCGCAACGAGTCGTGCGAGCGGATGACGGCAACCTGACGCGGTGCGTCCTCGAGCACGATGCCGAACTTCTGGTCCTCGTGCGCGGTGGCCAGGAACTCGTGCGTATGGGCGTGCACTCCACTGTTCACCCGAAGGCGAACCGACTGCACGACCCCGTGCCGGCGGGCTGTTTCGGCCACACGATCGATCTCTATCTCGCTGTCGATGACGATTGTGCCGATGCCCGCGGCGATTGCCTGGTCAAGTTCACGCAGAGACTTGTTGTTGCCGTGGAAACCAAGACGGGCGGCGTCGACTCCCGCCGCGAGCGCCACCTGCAGCTCACCGCCGCTGCAAACGTCGATGTTCAAGCCGTCGGCGATCATCCAGCGGGCGACCTCAGTTGAGAGGAAGGCTTTGCCTGCATAGTAGACGCGCGCCGTCGTGCCGATGCGCGCAGCCTCGCTTTCGAACGCGCGTCGGATGCCGGTGGCTCGGGTGCGAGCATCCACCTCGTCTATGACGTAGAGAGGCGTACCAAATCGCTCGGCCAGGTCGGAGGCGCTGACCCCGCCGACTGAGATCTCACCGGCAGGCGTACGCTCCGCAGTGAGCGGCCAGAGGCCCTCAAGGAGTTCGTTGGGGTCACCCGGCGGGTTGAGCCGCTCGGGAGCGAGTGGGTTGGTGGCCACGGGTGAAAACCTCACGGGATGTGTTCGAGTGGGTGTCTCACTGCAGTGGCGAGCGAACCCGGATTGGTCCCTGAAGCCAGTGAAGTCCCGCCCAGGCGAGACCAAGGCGGGGTACGGCACATTCTAGCGAGCGCGGGGTACGCGTGCCGAATTGCGCACGGCGTCACGCTGGGGTGGGAGGCGGAGGACGACGTGAGGCGTTCAGGATTCGGGAACCAGTTTATCGGCTGGCCCGGTCAGCAGCTCACCCCCTGCGCCAGCTAGGAGCCGTCGACCAGATCAGGGCCATCCCGCTGCGGGCGGTCCACCAGATCCGCACCGTCCACCTTCTCGACGATCCAGGCCTCGGCGTCGTTCGTCACCGCCGAGCCACTGGCGCTCCAGACCCGGCGCATCTTCGTCAGAAAGACCTCAGCCTCACCGCGACTGCCGAATTCCATGTCCACCATCACCAGGTGCGGGTCTGATACCGATCGATGAATCGCGTATCGCAGGAGCCCGGAGCCTCCCCGGTCGGCGGGATCGAGGTCGAAGGCCCTCTTCCACCGGGCGTAGTCGGGGACAGGATGTTGCATTCGAAGGATGACCACGGCTTCCTCCATCACCCAAGAGATGCCTCCACAGTAGGCCGTCCCTGGCCCGAATGCAGCGCCTGTACAGCCACCGTCGGGCGGGAGTATCGTTCGACCATGGGTGCCTCAACTGAGGGCTGGCAGAGCCGCCGCAGAGCTGCGGCTGAGCGAGGGGGATGCAGCCGCAGGGTCAGCCGGAGCAGGAGCCGAGGGTTCTGAGCGCGTCCGGGCTCAGCACGAGGGCGGGGGCGTGCAGCGTGATACGAGCCCGTTCGGGTGTGACATCCACCCCGGTCAGCTCTACGCCCAGGGGAAGGTACTCGGCGACGCAGATGCTGATCGGCTGCTGTCCGAGGATGCGCTGCAGCATTCCACTCAGGTCGAGCGAGCCGACACCTGTGACGACCTCGGCACCCGTCGGGCGGAAGACGACGCTCCCGCCTTGCGCCTCGGGGACAGCGGTAGCGCGATATTCGATCGGGAACCCGAGCGCCGCAATGCTTCCTATGTATGTCACCTCGCCGTTGCCCAGCGTGAGCACCGGCTTCCCCGGCACCGCTGCGGCCGTCAGGAGGGCGTTGACCGAATCCTCACCGAGATCGACCGTGCCGCGGATGGAGCCGACGGGTCGCGAAGTGTCGACCGGAACATCCGTTGCCACCAGATGGACAGACACCACGGCTTCGTCCACACGCAGCTCCGGGGCACGCACTTCCACCCGCTCAAAGCGGCCGGAGAGGTACTGCGCGATAACAGAGATGCCGCCGAGCGACACAGCGGGGTCGCCGGTGACGTTGTCAGGGAGGTTGCTCGTGATCTCCTGCTTCACCCGGCGTTCTGCGTAGCCACGCAGGAGAGAATCGGCGATGAAATAGGCGCCGACGAGGGCGAGCAGAACCACACTCGCCGCAACAAGCCCACCGACCCCTCGCTTACCCGCCATTGCTACATCCTCTCGGGAGCCGCCACCCCGAGGAGCCCAAGACCGTTGCGGATCACCTGCCCGGCCGCATCATTCAGCCAAAGGCGGGTTCGATGCAGGTCGGAAACGGGTTCTTCACCCAGCGGGATCACCCGACAGTTGTCATACCAGCGGTGGTAGTAGCCGGCGACTTCCTCAATGTAGCGGGCGATCCGGTGCGGCTCCCTCAACTCTGCTGCTTGCGCCACCACCCGCGGGTACTCCTGCAGCACGCCCAAAAGCGCCGACTCGCTCTCGTGGGTGAGCAGTTCCGGCGCGAAAGCGCTGAGGTCGACTCCGGATGCGTCGGCGTTGCGGGCAACCGAGCAGGTGCGGGCATGAGCGTACTGCACGTAGAACACCGGGTTGTCGTTGGTGCGCTTGCCCAACAAGTCGAGATCGATGTCGAGCTGGGTGTCGCTGCTGGAGCGCACGAGAGCGTACCGCCCGGCATCCACACCGACAGCGTCGACGAGGTCGTCAAGCGTCACGATCGTGCCCGCGCGTTTGGACATGCGTACCGGTTCGCCGTTGCGAATCAGGTTCACCATCTGTCCGATGAGGATCTGCAGGTTCACACCCGGCACGTCACCGAACGCCTCGACCATCGCCATCATGCGGCCGACGTAGCCGTGGTGGTCGGCTCCGAGCATGATGAGGTTCTGGTCGAAGCCGCGCTCGCGCTTGTTCAGGTAATAGCCCAGGTCCCCGGAAATGTAGGCCGGCTCACCGTTCGAACGGATGATCACGCGGTCGCGGTCGTCACCGAACTCCGTCGTGCGGAGCCACACCGCACCATCCGCTTCGAAGATGTGGCCCAATTCCCGCAGTCGCTCGATCGCGCGTTCGACTGCACCGGATTCGTGCAGGGAGTCCTCATGGAAGTAAACGTCGAAGTCGACGCCGAAGTTGTGCAGTTTCTCTTTGATTTCGGAGAACATGAGATCAACACCTACTGAACGGAAAACCTCCTGCTGCGCCTCCCGAGGAAGCGAGGCGAGGTCGCCGTCGTACCGCTCCACAACCTTGTCCGCGATGTCCGCGATGTACGACCCGCCATAACCGTCTTCAGGGGTGGGCTCGCCCAGGTAACTCGCAAGCACGCTGCGGGCAAAACGGTCAATCTGCGAACCGTGGTCGTTGAAGTAATACTCTCGCGTAACATCCGCTCCCTCAGCCTGCAGCACGCGGGCGAGGCTGTCGCCGACGGCCGCCCAGCGGACGCCCCCCATGTGAATAGGCCCGGTGGGGTTCGCCGAGACGAACTCGAGATTAATGCGGATGCCCCGGTACTTCGTTCCGGTGCCGTAGTCGGTGCCGGCCTCGACGATCGTGCGGGCCAATGCGCCGGCCGCCGCCGCGTCCAGTCGCACATTGATGAATCCGGGGCCAGCCACCTCGACGGATGCCACGCCGGGAAGTTCCTGAAGGCCCGATGCCAGTTCTGAGGCGATTTCTCGGGGGTTCACGCCGAGCGGCTTGGCGATCTTCATCGAAATGCTCGACGCCCAGTCCCCGTGCTCACGGTTCTTCGGACGTTCCAGTGTGACGTCCGACAGCGACAAAGAGGGGAAAGCCAACTCGCCACCATCCAGGCGCCGACGCTCGACCGAAGCGGTCACGAGGTCGAACAGGGACTGGGAAAGTTCGGCAGGGGTCACGTCGATCAAGCTTACCGGCAGCCCAGTTGCTAAGGTCATCGGGTGTCTGTCTCCCCCTCCCCCCTCGTTGTTCGCAGCCGTCGCACGCGTGCCGGCCTGGTCGTTGCCTCCGGCATGATCGCGGTCGCAATGCTTGCGGGGTGTGCGCCGGAAGGACCGGGAGGAGAGAATGCGACCGGAACCGCGGCACCGACCGGAACCGCGACAGATGCGCCGGCGCCCGGTCCGAGCGCGGCACCCGGCAACACCGCGACACCGGCTCCCGAGCCCGCGGGCACTGCGGTGGGGATCACCTGCGACCAGCTGCTGACAGCCGAGGATGTCTACACGTTCAACCCGAACGTGGGCACTGCCCCCGATTACTCCCCCACTTCCGGCGGCACAGCCGCCACCGCGGCGAAGTATGACGGGATCGCCTGCGGACTGCTGAACCAGTCCAGCGGCGAGGTCATCGAGATCTCCGTCGCCGTGCCGAACGACGTCCTGATGACTCAACTGAAGAACGCAGCCGTCTCGGGCAGCACCGCAGTGCCCACCTACGGCACTCCCCCCGCAATCGACGGGTTCTTCTCGAAGTCCGGTGATTCAGGCCTCGCCCAGGTCTTCTCCGGCAAGTACTGGCTCACCGCTTCCTCGACGGCGTTCGTCGAGCCCGGAGAGCCACTCCCCTTACTCAAGGCTGCCGTTTCCCACCTGCCCTAGCCCGCACGCATGGCGCACGGGCCAGGCGTCGGGAACTGGTAACCTAGTGATCGCCCTGGCCCCCATAGCTCAGGGGATAGAGCACTGCCCTCCGGAGGCAGGGGCGCAGGTTCGAATCCTGCTGGGGGCACCGATGTCACGTGACACGCCAGTTCGGATAAGCGGCCTAGTCAGATCTCCACTGGCCTGCTGTCGCTCCTCTCCTCCGCACAGAGCGGATTTAGGGAGCAAGTTGACAGATCTCACGCTATTCGAGATGCGCCTCACCTAATCCATGACTCTGTGGCGGCGAGTTTTCTGAGGTGCCATTAACCCCCGCTCAGCGGACGGTGTCATTTCTGACGGTGGATGAGCCTTTCAAGGTCGCACTTGGGACTTGACCAAAGCGACGAACCGTCTGGCGTACCTTGGGTGGTGACCGCAGGCCCTTTTGAGTCGGACTCTATAGAATCCCGGATTCGCCGGATGAACTAGCCCGATCGAGCCACATCCGAAGGACTGTCGGTATTCGCATCGCCGGTAACCGCATCAGCACATCAGGGAATCAGTGGATTTGCGCGGTGCACCGCATCCCGGCGAAGTTCGCGGGGAAACTCTGTCGACGCATCCCCCAATGTCAGCAGCATGTAAGTCATTCGTGCAGCCTGCTCAAGGTTGTTCACCTTTCTGAACGCGTCATCGACCGAGCTCCCCAACACGGAGCAACCATGGTTACCCAGAATGACGCAGTCAGTGTCGGTCATTGCTTTCGCCGACTCCACGGCCAGTTCCACGGAACCGTTGGGATAGAAGGGGATCCGCCCTATGCGCGGAACGTACGCGACGTGATCGAGTGTCAGCTGTCTGATCGGATACCCGAGCGCGTCCACCGCCACGCAGACTTCCGGGTGCAGATGCAGAACCACATTGGCATCCGGTCGACGCCGGAATACCTCGTGGTGTAGTTTCCATTCACTGGACGGCGCAATTCCACCTACATGCTCGCCATGCTCACTCATCAAGGCAAAGTGATCCGGCGTGAGACGGTCGAGGAACGTCCCAGTTCCCGTGACAATGAACCCTCCAGATTCCGTGTCGCGAGCCGAGAAGTTCCCTCCGCTGGCAATCGCGAGACCGCCCCGGACACTTTGCTGGCCCACCTCACGGAACTGCTCAGCCAACTCCTGCAACGTGCCGGCAATCGGACGAAGCATCAGGAAACCACGTGAAGTAGAAACTCCGAGAACTCACGTCGATAAGAGTCGAAGCTGCGGCGCGACCGGTTCACGAGCCAGGACCGCCCGACCCCAAGCATGATTTCCACTCCACGCACATACTCGTCGTCATCCAGCGTCTCGATATCGCTCACTTTGGCCAATCCGATGACTCGACGAGCCGCCTCGCACCCCGCGAATCCCCACGCGTCATCACGGATGTCGTCGAGCCACGACTCCAGGAACGCGTCGGTGTATTGCTCGGGTTTCATGCGCGCGGGCCAGCCCGATCGGAGCTCATTCTCAAAGGCGTACCAGACAGTTTCGATCTCGCACATTAAGGAGACTGCGCGATCGGTCTCGCCTTGGGCGGCAGCCCGCGCCGCTGCAGCCAAGATGTTTCCCCACAGAAGACCGAGGTCGAAGCCGATGGGCCCGTAAAACGCGAACTCTGAGTCGAATGCCTTCACTGAGAAATCTGCTGCACCGGCTTCACCACGGATGAACATGCTTCCCGTGTGCAGGTCGCCATGAATGAGCGCTTCTTGCACGGTCAGGAAACGACGCTTCATGCGCATCGCTCCGGACACCCATTCGGAATCCCGCCGAAGAGTCTCCAAGCGGCCGTCGACGAGTGAACGGACACTGTTGCGCGTGCCACAATCCACATACGGCTCAGTGAAGATGAGTTCCTCGCTGATCAGGCAGAGCTGAGTATTTACGGTTTCGCTCGCCTGGGCACGAAATCCCTCTTCACCCAGGGTGAGCCAGGATGTGCCAGTTAGAACCCGCGCAATGAGGCGACCCATCGGCGCGAAAGCACCCGAGTGCGAACCGCCTCTGTTCAGTCGTGAGCGCAGTACCTCATGGTCGCTGAGGTCTTCAAGCACGAGAATGTGCTGATCGTCGTCGTACTCCACCAGTGCGCACACCCATTCCGGCGCGAGCCGGCCGTGGACGGTGAGCGAGTGTGCCTCACGCGCCGCGCGGTCTTCTGTCATGGGCCAGTCTGGCCCGACCAATCGCACGTAAGGGAGCGACTGTTTCAGGACAAGAGCTCGACCGCTTGCGTCCCGGCAGACAAATACCAAGTTGAGGTTCCCGTCCCCCACCTCCTGGACGGTCAAACCATCGACATCGATGAGTTTTCGAAGCGCTGTCCGTCCACCGATGTACTCACTGACCGTCTCGCTGGTTAGCACTGTTCCAGCCAATTAACTGACCCTCTTCCGCGCAAGTGAGAATGAAAGTACTAATGAGAGAAGCAAGACGAGGCCCTTGATGAGGTCCTGGGTGAAGTAGCTCAACCCGAGCCTGGTTAGTCCATAGAGCAGCACACCGATGAATACAGCCCCCACTACTGTTCCCAGCGCGTTCGGCTTTCTGGCACCGAGAACGGCGAAACCAATCAAGGTCATGGCCACGGCATCGAGCAGCACCGAGTCGCCTGCAGTCACGTCGCCCTGACGAAGACGTGAGGCCAGAATCATCCCTGCGATGGAGGCCAATACGCCTGAAATCGTGTACGCGGCGAATCGATAGCGGTTGACCCGGGCGCCGGCGAGTCGAGCCGCTACCGGATTCCCACCCACAGCGTAGAACAGGCGACCGAAGCGTGTGCGTTCCAGAAAGACCCATACCAGGATCGCCACAACGACGAGAACGATGACCGAGATGGGGATGCCGAAGAGTTTTGAGCCGTCAATCGCGCTGAAATCGTCTGTGAACCTTCCCGGGAGCTTCTCCCCATTCGGCAAAGTCATTCCGGTGGTGAGGGTCTGCCCGTCGACCAACCACTTCTTCAGACCCTGAATGGTGAACATCACGCCGAGTGTGGCGAGAAGGTCCGGGATTTTCAACACCACGATCAGCACGGCATTCAAACACCCGACCGCAGCCCCCGCCAAGAGACAACACACGATCGCCGTAACTCCGGTCAGGTTGAATCGAATCATCACCATTGCGGCCACGGTTACTGAGAGGCCCGCAGTGGCGCCAACGGAAAGGTCGAGGTCGCCGACCACTGCCGCGAGAGTCATCCCCAACGCAGCAATCGCCGCGACCGCCTGGGCTTGCAAAATGGCGGTAGCAGTGGTCAAGCTGGCAAAACCCGGAATGACGATTGAGAAGCCGATGATGAGCGTGAGTGCCATCACGAGCACCCCGTAGCGAACGAGGAAATCTGTGAGAAGGTGGAACGCCCGCGGGGCGCGGAAGAGGTCAGCGGTCACCTGGTCCTGCTTTCTTGAAGGTTCTGGGAGATGGATCGGGCACAATTTCCCATCCGTTACCGCATAGGGTGCACGTGACTGGCATGGGTGCCGGCGCTCATCGCGTCGACAATGCGTTCCCGGGTCGCCTCGGACAATCGCATGTCGGCAACGACCCGGCCGTGATGGAAAACGAGGATACGGTCGGCCACCTCGAGCGCCTCATCTATGTCTGAGGTCGCGACCAGAACAGGCGCAAGCGCGGTTACATCACGGATCGTCTCGGCTATGTCGTGGCGCGCGTTGATGTCGACGCCTCTGAACGGCTCATCGAGTAAAAGCAACTGGGGAGAGCCCAGCAGCCACCTGCCGATGACAACTTTTTGCTGGTTCCCGCCGGAGAGCGACTCGATCTCCTTCGTCGGCCCGGGCGTAACAATGCCGATGCGATCGATCATCCCCTGCGCCGCGTCTCGTTCCGCCGCCCTGTCCATGACGATCAGCGGCGAGAAACGACGCAGAAAGGGCAGGGTCATAATGGTGTCGATTGACCATTCGGGAACGATTGACTGTTCGTGACGCGACTCAGGAACGAGGTACACCCCTCGGAAGATCGCCTCGGCTGGATGCCGAGGCGCGATTGCCACACCATTGAGTTCGATGACTCCGTCGATGATCGTTTGAGCGCCGAAAATCCACTCTAGAAGCTCAGATTTTCCACTGCCGAGCAAACCCAGCAGGGCAGTCACCTCCCCTTTGCGCAGTTCCAGGTCGAAGGGCTCCGAGTCTGCGAAGACCTGTGCCCCGGTGAGAGTGAGGGCCACCTCGCCACCGGGAAGTTCCTCGTGCGAAAGCTCTGATGGGGTCTTGTCGAAGAGTTCGGTGAGCACCTCCGACCACTCAAATCGCCCGTGTGAGTTCTTCGAAAATTCACCACGCATCTCGCCATCCCGCAAAACGCCTACCCGGTCCGCGAGTTCAGCAATCTCGGCGAGCTTATGGGTGACAAACAACACTGACATCCCGTCCTTCACCAAATCGCGAATGAGCCCGAACAGGCGGGAGACTTCTTCCCCCGACAGTGCGGACGTCGGCTCATCGAGCACCAGGATCTCCGGACGCCGGGACATCGCCCTGGCAATCACGAGGAGCTGTCTCTCGGATACTCCCAGATCCCGCACGAGAGTTCGCAGGAAGTCAGGAGTGACATCCAGACCAAGCCGGCTCGCTATCTGCCGCGCGCGCGATTCCGTCTTCTCACGACTGACCAGAAGTCCGCTTCGTGCGTCGACGAAAGTGTCGAGCGCTAGATTCTCAGCCACGGTCATGTCGAGGACGACCCCGTCATTCGGGTTCTGTTGGACCGACCCAATTCCCAATCGCTGGGCAGACAACGGATCGTGGATCTCGACCGCAGCTCCGTTGATCTCTATCCGGCCGGCGTCTGCACGATGCGCACCAGAAAGCACCCGAATGAGGGTCGACTTACCCGCTCCATTTGCCCCCATCAGGGAGTAAATCTCCCCTTTTCTCACCGCGAAGCCCACTCCGCGCAAGACGCGATTCGGGCCAAAATCTTTGACGATGCTCGTCAGCTTCAGTGCATGTTCCATGACGCTCGCGTCTCGTTGCAGAAATTGGATGGGCGAGGTGAAGCGGTCACGAAAC
>JAODMM010000080.1 GCA_025465015.1 Cryobacterium sp.
GGCGAGGGTCCAGGGCCACAGTTTGTCGCCGAGCCCCGCATGTACCTCAATCAGAGGAGTGGACGGGACCCGCTCCTTCAACCATGCACCCGCCGAGGCGGTGAGCGGGACCAGCACGATCAGAACCGCGCCCATCAAGGCGATCACGATGCCGAGCCTGCGCCTGGCAACGGGCCAGAGCGCCGCCAGGATCACGCTCAAGGCAGTCACGGGCACGAGGATGATCACCAGGTGCACGACAAGGATGTGCAACGGAAGGCCGTTGAGGACGTACACGATCTCCATCACACTCACCCGGCCACGATTGAGTCCCCTGCCACTGTCACAGTGACCGGGTCCAGAGCTCGGGACGCCGGTCCACCCAGGACCTCGCCGGTGGCGCTGTCGAACCGTGACCCGTGGCAGGGACAGTCGAGTTCCGTCTTCGCCGGAAGGACGACGCATCCCTGATGGGTGCAGATAGCGCTGAAGGCCACTACCGTGCCTTCCATGGGTTGTGAGATCAGGATGGGGGCGCCGCTGAGGCTGGCGGAGATGGAGGAGCCGACGGGGACGTCGGCAAGCCTGGCGACCTCAACCGGCTTGCTGTCGGTCCCGCCACCGTCCGGCGTTGCGGATGCCTGCCCATCCGGTGGTTCGGCCGGTGGGCTGCACCCCACCAGAGCGAGTGCCGTGCCTGCGCTGCCGAGCAGGATGACGTTGCGGCGAGTGAGTTCGGTGGGCTGGGGCATTCGGCTCCTCGATTCGACGGTCTCCGAGTAGGTTGGCACTGCTACTCATAACCACGGCACGGCACGCCGTTCGGTTCAGGGTATTCTCCGCGCCCGCTCTGAACCGAGAAACCTCGCGCGTCGTGTTAAGGGCTGGAGGTTGGCTATGCCGGACGAACGCACGGAGTTGCTCCGGGCGCTTCACGACGAGCACGCGCCAGCTCTGTGGCGCTACGTTGTGGGGCTGACCCGCGACGCCGCGTTCGCCGACGACGTGGTGCAGGAGACATTGCTGCGTGCGTGGCGGCGGCCGAGAGTTCTCGATCAGTCCGCGTCATCCGCTCGGGCTTGGCTCTTCACGGTTGCACGGAACCTGGTGATCGACGACCGGCGTTCCGCCCGCGCTCGCCACGAGTTCGGAACAGACACCGTACCGGAGCGCATGAGTGCCGATCAGACCGATGCTCTTCTGGACTCCTGGATGGTCGCCGAGGCCCTCGAGACGCTGTCACCGGAGCACCAGGCGGTGGTGGTCGCCTCCTACTATCGGGGCCAAACAGTGGCGGAGACAGCGGAGGCACTGGGAATTCCGGCGGGAACGGTGAAATCGCGTTTGCATTACGCCCTCCGCGCGTTGCGGCTGGCCCTTCAGGAGAGCGGAGTGACGGAACGATGAGCCCAGGCACCGACCCGTACAGCGAGTGGGACGCAGCCTACGTGCTGGGCATCCTCTCGCCGGATGAGAGGCGAGAATTCGAACGCCACCTCAGTGAATGCTCTGCATGCACGGCCGCTGTGGCTGAACTCGCCGGTGTTCCGGGGCTGTTGGCACTCGTTCCGGCTGAGGTGGCTCTTCGGCTGGGCGTCCCGGATGATGCCCGGAGCCCAGCCGGTAGGGCGGGTGCGGATGGTGCAGCCAGCATGGAGGGCAGGAATGCTGGCCGGCTCGACGCAGGCGGAGAAGCCGGCCGCCTTGCGGCTACGCGCTTCCCCCGCCTCCTTGAAGCGGCACGTCGTCGTCGTCGTCGTTCGCGTGCAGTCGTCACGAGCGCTTTCGTAGCAGTGGCGGGCATCGCCGCCGCGCTCGCGCTCGTCCTCCCCGGCTGGTTCGGGTCAGCCGGGGACCCGGTCGAGCCCGATCGTATTTCCCTGGAACAGGTCGTGCCGAGCCCGCTGAATGCTGATGTGCGCCTCTCGGCACTGGAATGGGGCACCCGCATCGACTCGCATTGCAGCTACGCCGGTAGCGGCGGTGACGCGAACGCCTACGCCCTCTACGTCACGGACGAATCGGGCGTCTCCAGCTTGGTCGCGACCTGGCGGGCTGCCCCGGGAACCAGCACCTGGCCCAGCGGAACGACCAGCGTTCCCGAAGAGGACATCGCGAGCGTTGATATTAGGCTCGTGGAGACCGGGGAAGTGCTGCTGCGGACGCGCCTGGAGGGGTAGCGTGGTCGAGCCTCGCCCACCCCGGAGTGGCTGCCTGCGCCTGAGTGCCTGAGTGCCTCACTGACTGTCGCTGCCTGAGTGGCCGCGCTCCTGGACGGAGGGCACGCGCACCATCCCCTCCTGGGCCACTGTCGCGAGCAGTAGGCCCTGACGGGTGTAGATGCTTCCTGTAGCCAGCCCGCGTCCGCCCTGGGCAGAGGGCGAGTCCTGCACGAACAGGACCCATTCGTCGACCCTGCCGAATCGGTGCCACCACATTGCGTGGTCCAGGCTGGCGACCTTCAGCCCTCTGCTCGACCAAGCTACCCCGTGCCGACGCATGACGGGTTCCATGATCGAATAATCACTCGCGTATGCCAGCGCAGCCCGGTGCAGGTCGGGGTCGTCGGGCAGCGGGCCGAGCGTCTTCATCCAGACCGCTTGTCGGGCCGTATGCGCGCCCTCGACATTGAGGTAGATGGGGGACGGGACATGGCGGATGTCGAACGGGCGTTCCGATGCCCAGTACCGGGCCACGGAGTGGTCGATGTGGTGGAGAGTCTCAGCCGCGGAGGGCAGCCACTCGGGATCGGGAAGGTCCCCCGGCATCTCCAGGTGATGTTCCAAACCGTCGTCGTCGTCCTGAAATGACGCGATCATCGACAGGATTGGCAGTCCGTTCTGGTAAGCCTGCGTGCGCCGGGTGGAAAACGATCTGCCGTCATGGATTCTGTCGACGGAGAAGGTGATGGGCTGGGCGACGTCACCGGGGCGCAGGAAGTACCCGTGCATGGAGTGCACGTGACGGTCGTCGGGAACGGTGCGCATTGCGGCGACGAGCGACTGGGCAAGTACCTGCCCGCCGAAGACGCGGCCATGCGGCATCCACTGGGAAGGACCGGTGAAGATGTCTTCGCTGGTGCGGGCCCCAGTGTCAGTGAGGTCCAGGGCCGCCAGGAATCCCTTCATCGGTTCAGTCATGTGTACTCCTTTGGTGTTCCGCCCGCGTCCGAAGCAGGCCGGGCGCCATACGTTGGTAGTTTAGAAGCAGATGAGCCAGACATTCTCTCTCACAGACTCCTTTTCCCTCGTGGACCTTCGGGTGTACCTTTCCCGCGCCAGCCGCGTTGAAGACGGCTCGGTTCGCCTCGTCTCCGCCGCGGGTGTGCTGGCCGTTTACACGGCGATCCTCTATCCTCGGGGACTTCTCGATTCGAGCCCGACCGTGCTTGGCCTGCGTACCTTCGCTCTCGGAGACACCGTTGAACTTGATGTTGTGGTTCCAATCCGTTCCCTGCTGGAACGTCTCGTGCGTCTCGAATCGAACGTGGAGAACAGCAACGAGGCGATCGTTGTGACCGTGCCGCTTCCGGTGAACACGGTGACCTGGGCCGGGATTTCGCCGCCGAAGGGTGGCTGGCTGGCACTGGGCGAAACGGATGCGCGGCACCTCGAGCAGGCGGCGCGCACCGGGATCGACGAAGTGGCCTCCGCAATTCCGGCCGGCACCGGCGAGCAACTGGTTCAGCGAGTGCGTTCCGAGGTTTGGGGGCGCCCAATAGAAGGGCTGCAATTCGTGCCGGGCGGGGCCGCGTTCGCGGCGTTCAGCCTCGGCTTCCTCGCTCCCGAGGAGCCAGTCACCGTGTTTGAAACCGGACCCTGGACGAGGCTGTCGACGAGCCGCGGACATGTTCTGGTGCGCCGTGCACCGTGGAGCCTGAAGGCGTAGCTCTAGCTGATAGCCGTGCAGAGGATGACAAACGGCGCTCGGACAAAGGTGTCGCCGCGATGGCGGCGCTCCCTGCGACTACCCGCTTCGTGCCGGTCAACTATTCCTCGAATGTGTTGACCATCGCGTGGGCGGCCCGGTCCAGGTAGTCCCAGAGGGTCTCTCGCTGCAGCGGGGGAAGGTCGAAGCTGTCGAGGGCTAGGCGCATATGCCCGAGCCAACGGTCCCTCGCGTCTGGGTTCACCTTGAAGGGATTGTGACGCATTCGAAGGCGCGGGTGCCCTCGGCGTTCACTGTACGTACCGGGGCCGCCCCAGTACTGCTCGAGGAACAGGGTCAGCCGCTCCGCAGCCGGTCCCAGGTCCTGCTCGGGGTACATCGGCTTCAGGATGGGATCGGTCGCAACACCACGGTAGAACTCGGCGACGAGTTTTTCGAAGAACGGCCGACCGCCGACCTGCTCGTAGAACGAGGGCCCCAGCGCGCCGCCGTTCTCACCGTCTCGAAGATGCACGCCTGTCTTCTCACCGGGCATCGATGTTCTCCCTCTGCTTGGTTTCGCTGATGGTGGTGCTCGTGGGGTCTGCGCGCTTCACTGTGGAACTTCGCGATCTCCGTGCCGGCTTCGACGGTTTCGGAAGCTCTGGAAGGGGCCGAGTTCGCGGAGGGTGGGATCCGCCCACGCTCGTCGCTCCGTCAAAACCGGTCAAGACCACGCTGGCGAGAGAGGGGAGGCTGACACCGAAGGCGTCCAGGCCTTGCTTCAGCCGCAAACGTAGCTCCCTGGCAACATCGTCCTTGGTCGAGGATCGCGTCTTCATCACAACTCGGATCACCAAGGCGTCGTTCGAGACGGACTCCAGACCCCACACCTCCGGCTTTTCCAGGATGCGCGACCGCCAGGCACTGGTTCCGGCTAGGTCGAGAGCGATTCGCAAAATCTCCGACTGCACGGCATCCACATCCGTGTCGTAGGGCACGGCCAGGTCGACGATGACCCGTGCCCAGCCCTGGGACATATTGCCCACCCGGAGGATCTCACCGTTGCGCACGAACCACAGAGTCCCGTTAACGTCACGCACCTGCGTGATTCGGATCCCGACGGACTCGACGACGCCCGTCGCCGGTCCCACGTCGACGACGTCACCGACGCCGAGCTGGTCCTCCATCACCATGAACAGTCCGTTCAGAGCATCTTTGACGATGTTCTGGGCTCCGAAACCGAGGCCGGCTCCGACCGCGGCCGTCAGCAGCGCGAATGAGCCGAGGACTGTCTTGTCGATGGCGTTGATGATGAGGAGGACCGTGACGATGAAGATGATGACATTGACGATGTTCGTCAGCACCGAGCCCAAGGTGCGTGTCCGCTGCACAACTCGGACCGCGGCCAGCGGTGAGGCGTTCAGTGCCTGCGTGTCGTCAACCCTCTGCGTCTTTTTCACGCCGGAGACGATCTGCTGGACGACGCGGCGGATGACGAAATGGAGCACCCAGCGAAGCACGACCGCAAGTACCACGATTGCGACGACGTTGAGGAGAGTGAGCCAGAGAGTGGTTGTGAAGAAGTGGCCGATGGAAGTGAAGAATGAGTCCCAAGTCATAGGTCGCCAAGTTTACGCGCTGCTCCTTGGCAATGGCTCTGAGCCCCCGCAGCCGAACACAGCAGCGGGGACGTTGTCCTAACCCGCGTCCCGCGCCTGCACGGCGAGTGCTCGCTCCACCCCAGCCAGGTTCTCCACCACCAGGCGGCGAAGGGCGGGCGGTTCGGCGTTCGCGTCGAGCCAGGCCCGGGTCGCGTCGACGAGCGCCCGGTTCGCTAACGGTGACGGGTACAAGCCGACGACGATCTTCTCCGCGATCGCGTAACTGCGCGCCTCCCAGATGTCCTGGAGCATCGCGAAGTACCTGTCCATGAAGGGTTCGAGCAGGGACGTGTCGCTCACGCGTAGGAACCCGGCTGACGTCACCCGCACGATGGTGTTCGGGGCCGTGTCGACGTCGATGAGTGAGGACCAAGCGGTCTGCTTTCCCTCGGCGGTCGGGATCGCCGCCCGGGCCTGAGCAGCGAATTGTGCACCGGTGGCGGTGTTGTCTCTCGCGAGTGCCGCCTCGATCTCCTCCGTGCCGGCTCGACCTCCCACGACCAGTGCGATGAGAAGCTCCCAGGCGAGATCCGTGTCGATCTCGAGCCCCTCGAGCGGCGCCGAGCCGTCGAGCAGGCCGCCCAGGGCTGCCAGCTGGGCATCGGTGGAGGCGACGGACGCGAGGAACTTCACGAACTGGAACTGAGCGTCACTGCCCGGTTCTGCCGTCCGCGCCAGCTTGAGCAGGGAGTCCCCGACCTTACCCACTTCTGCCTGGCGGTGCTCTGGCGCGACGTACTGTGTCGCTGCAAGCACGACCTGACCCAGCACGGTCCGGAGAGTGGTGGACTCGGTCTCAGTGGCGATGTTGCCGAGGACGAGCCGGATGAAGTCCCGCGGCGAGGTCTCGGCATCCCTCGTCGAGTCCCACACAGAGCCCCAGACTAGGGAGCGGGCCAGCGGGCTGTCGAAGGCGGACAGGTTCTGGATCGCCACCGCCAAGGACTTCTCGTCGAGCCGAATTTTGGCGTATGCGAGGTCGTCGTCATTGAGCAGCACGAGGTCGGGACGGGTTCGGCCGACGAGCTCCGAGACATCCGTCCGCTCCCCATCGACGTCGAGCTCGACACGGTGCGTGCGCACGAGCTTTCCGTCTTTTAGGTCGTATAGCCCGATCGCGAGGCGGTGCGGCCGGATGGTCGGGTGGTCGGCGACAGCGCTCTGCAGCACCGCGAAGTCGGTGATGTCACCCGCGGCGTCCACGGTGATCTCCGGCCGTAAGGTGTTCACACCCGCCGTCTCGAGCCAGAGACTCGCCCAGTTGGACAGGTCCCGGCCGCTGGCCAGCTCGAGTTCTCTGAGCAGGTCGATCAGTTCTGTGTTGCCCCACTGATGCTTCTTGAAATATGCGGCGACGCCGGCGAAGAAGGCCTCGATCCCGACCCACGCTGCCAGCTGCTTCAGCACCGACCCGCCCTTGGCGTAGGTTATGCCGTCGAAGTTGACCAGCACGTCTTCAAGGTCGTTGATGGTGGCGACCACCGGATGGGTCGAGGGGAGCTGGTCCTGTTTGTACGCCCAGCTTTTCTCCATGGCCGCGAAGGTGGTCCACGCCTCGTGCCATTCGGTTGCTTCTGCAGTGGCGATGGTCGACGCCCACTCGGCGAACGACTCGTTCAGCCACAGGTCGTTCCACCACTTCATGGTGACCAGATCACCGAACCACATGTGCGCGAGTTCGTGCAGGATCGTGACGACCCGGCGCTCCCTGATCGCATCGGTGACCTTCGAACGGAAGACGTAGCTCTCGGTGAAGGTGACCGCGCCGGCGTTCTCCATGGCACCGGCGTTGAATTCCGGAACGAAGAGCTGATCGTACTTGGTGAAGGGGTAGGGGTAGTCGAACTTCTCCTCGAAGTACGCGAAACCCTGGCGGGTCTTCTCGAAGATGTAGTCGGAGTCGAGGTACTCGAACAGGCTCTTGCGGCTGAAGATCCCGAGCGGGATCGTGCGACCGTCGCGCGAGGTGAGTTCGCTTCGCACCACCGCATAGGGACCGGCGACGAGGGCGGTGATGTAACTGGAGATGACGTGGGTCGGCTCGAACGCCCACGTCTTCGTGCCCTCGCCTGCATCCGTCGGCTGCGGGGTGGGGGAGTTGGAGACGACCTCCCATTCGGCGGGAGCGGTGACTGTGAAGGCGAAGGTCGCTTTCAGGTCAGGCTGCTCGAACACGGCGAACATGCGCCGCGAGTCGGGCACTTCGAATTGGCTATACAGGTAGACCTCATCGTCGACGGGATCGACGAAGCGGTGCAGGCCTTCGCCGGTGTTGGTGTAGACAGCGTCGGCCACGACGGTGAGTTCGTTCTCGTCGCGCAGGTCATCGAGTTGGATGCGGACCCCGTCGCTCACCTGTGCGGGATCGAGCTTGGTTCCGTTCAGCGTCACCGAGTGTACGGTCCGGGTGATGGCGTCGATGAACGTCGAGGCTCCGACCGCTGCTTGGAAATTCACGGTCGTGGTGCTGCGGAAGGTCTCGGGACCGGTGGTCAGGTCGAGGTCGACCGCGTAGCTCCGAACGGTGACGAGCGCGGCGCGCTCCTGGGCTTCGTGGCGAGTGAGGTTTTCTCCTGGCAAGGGTTTTCTCCATCTGAATACGCGGATTCGGCCGGCGCTCGTGGCGCCAGTGCACGCTGAAACAGCCTAGCCATCATTAGGGTGGCTGCATGAAGACGAGCATGGACCCCGAAGTGGGAACGGCGGAACGTTACCGCACCTTCGCGGAAGTGGAGGCGCGCGGGATGAGCGAGTGCTACGAGTCCTGGGCTCGCGGTGTGGCATCTGACGAGAAGATCCGGTCGCTCATCGACCAGCTTCCAGGTCGAAAACGCCAGCCCAACCTCGTTTTCAGTGCCGCGCGCTTCAACGGTGCTGACGCGGGCGACTATCCGACCTTCGCCATATGGCTTGCCGAGCATTGGGGCGAGGTGAAGCAGACCTGCCTCACGCACGCGACTCAGACCAACGAGGCCGCGCGGTGTGCCGCCCTGCTGCCCGTGCTTGCCGGGATCGAGGGACCGGTGGCGTTGATCGAGGTGGGTGCTGCTGCCGGTCTCTGCCTGCATCCCGACCGCTACAGCTACCGCTACACGCTGCCCGACGGCAGACAACATCTGGTGCACCCCGACGCCGGGCCGAGCGACGTTGTGCTGAAGTGCACAGCAAGCGGGCCGGTTCCACTGCCCGATCGGATGCCCCAGGTCGTCTGGCGCGCAGGTATCGATCTGAACCCGCTTGACGCAAGCCGGGAGTCTGATGTCGCGTGGCTTGACGCTCTCATCTGGCCGGAGCATGACGATCGGCGCTCACGTCTTCGGCGTGCCGCGGACATCGCACGACGCGAGCCGGTCGAGATCGTCGCGGGGGACCTGAACGTCGAAATCGAACAGGTCGTCGCACGGGCACCGGCCGGTGCATCCGTTGTTGTATTCCACACGGTCGTGCTCGCGTACCTCGACG
>JAODMM010000099.1 GCA_025465015.1 Cryobacterium sp.
TACAAGCTGGAACTCATCGGAATCAAAGGTGGTACGGGCTCGAGCGACGAGGCCAACGAGTCCGTCGAGGTCGGCGGCGCGGAGCTCAGCATCTACGACAATGTCGACCCGAAAACGGGCGAAACCATCTGGAAGGACCTCTGCCGGGGCCCGCATCTGCCCAACACCCGCATGATCGGGAACGGATACGGTCTCACCCGGGTGGCCGCCGCTTACTGGCGCGGTTCTGAGAAGAACCCCCAGCTCCAGCGGGTGTACGGAACGGCGTGGCCGAGCAAGGACGAACTCCGTGCCCACCAGACACGTCTGGAGGAGGCTGCCAAACGCGACCACCGCAAGCTCGGCGCCGAGCTTGACCTGTTCAGCTTCCCCGACGAGATCGGGTCGGGTCTGGCGGTATTCCACCCGCGCGGGGGAATCATTCGCCGCGAGATGGAGGATTACTCGCGCCGGAAACATGAGGAGGCCGGGTACGACTTCGTCTACACGCCCCACATCACCAAGGCTCACCTGTTCGAGGAGTCGGGGCACCTCGGCTGGTACGCCGACGGAATGTTCCCTCCGATGCACCTCGACGAGGCGCGGAATGAGGAGGGCGAGATCACCCGGCAGGGCGCGGACTACTACCTCAAGCCGATGAACTGCCCGTTCCACATCCTCGTCTACCGCGCGCGCGGCCGCTCGTACCGCGACCTGCCGTTGCGGTTCTTCGAGTTCGGCACCGTCTACCGCAACGAGAAGTCGGGGGTGGTCCACGGGCTGACCCGCGTGCGCGGCCTCACCATGGATGACGCCCACATTTTCACCAGCAGGGAGCTGATGAAGGACGAGCTGACCAAGACGCTCAACTTCGTGCTCGAGTTGCTGCGCGACTACGGACTGACGGACTTCTACCTCGAACTCTCCACCAAGGATCCGGAGAAGTACGTTGGCAGTGATGAGGTGTGGGATGAGGCAACGAAGACGCTGGAGGAAGTTGCCACCGCGTCGGGACTCGACCTCGTGCCTGATCCCGGAGGAGCGGCATTCTACGGCCCGAAGATCTCCGTGCAGGCCAAGGATGCCATCGGGCGTACCTGGCAGATGTCCACCGTGCAACTCGACTTCAACTTGCCTGAGCGCTTCGGGCTGGAGTACACAGCAGCGGACGGTTCCCGTCAGCGACCCGTGATGATCCACCGCGCCCTATTTGGCTCGATCGAACGATTCTTCGGAGTCCTGACAGAGCACTACGCCGGCGCGTTCCCTGTCTGGCTGTCCCCGGTGCAGGTGGTCGGCATCCCCGTGTCTGAGCAGTACGGCCCCTACCTCGATGACGTCGTCGCCAGGCTGAGCTCCGCCGGAGTGCGGGCGGAAGTGGACCACTCCGACGACCGGATGCAGAAGAAGATCCGCACCCACACGAAGAACAAGGTCCCGTTCCAGCTCATCGTCGGCGAGGAGGATCAGAGCAATGGCACGGTTAGTTTCCGATTCCGTGACGGTTCGCAGGAGAACGGGGTGCAGGTGGAGGACGCCATCAATCGCATCGTCGGCTCGATCCAGTCGCGGGCGCAGGTGACGAGCCAGGGCCAAATCTGATGACCGGGTACACGGGCAACGAATTCGATGGCGTGCAAATCGACAACTCCTCGGAATTGGCGGGGGTTCCGGACGCGTTCCAGCGGTTGTGGACTCCTCACCGCCTCGTCTACATCCAAGACGGGCAGCAGCCCCACGCCGACGACTGCCCGTTTTGTCTGGCACCAAGCATGACCGACGAGAAGGCCCTCATCGTCGCTCTCGGAAAGCATGCGTTCGTTCTGCTCAATTTGTTCCCGTACAACAGTGGCCACCTGCTCATCTGCCCGTACCGCCACATCGCGACCTACGATCAGGCCACCGCGGAGGAGATCAGCGAGATCGGAAGCCTGACACAGATCGCGATGCGAGTTCTCAAGGAGACCTCGCATTGCGACGGGTTCAACATCGGCATGAACCAGGGCCGGATCGCCGGTGCAGGCATCGCCGAGCACCTGCACCAGCACATCGTGCCGCGTTGGGCGCTTGACGCGAATTTCTTCCCGATCATCGCCCAGACGAAGGCCGTGCCCCGGCTCCTCGGTGAGGTCCGCCGCGAGGTCGCCGAGGCGTGGCCGGTCGCCGACAACTGACCCTCTTCATACGGTCGGCGTCCGCGTCCGGGCGCGGACGAGTGCACCATGACGCAAGGAATAGAATCGAAGCTATGACTGAAACCACCACCTCAGAGCAGTTCGGCGGCAGCCGCGTCAAGCGCGGACTGGCCGAGATGCTGAAGGGCGGCGTCATCATGGACGTCGTCACCGCCGAGCAGGCCCGCATCGCCGAGGACGCCGGAGCCGTCGCCGTGATGGCGCTCGAGCGCGTGCCGGCCGACATCCGCTCGCAGGGAGGCGTTGCCCGCATGAGCGACCCGGATCTTATCGAGAGCATCATCGCTGAGGTCTCGATCCCTGTCATGGCCAAGGCCCGCATCGGGCACTTCGTCGAGGCTCAGGTCCTGCAGGCGCTGGATGTCGACTACATCGTCGAGTCGGAGGTGCTCAGCCCGGCTGATTACGTGAACCACATCGACAAGTGGAACTTCACGGTCCCGTTCGTGTGCGGCGCCACCAACCTCGGTGAGGCGCTCCGTCGCATCAACGAGGGTGCCGCCATGATCCGCTCCAAGGGCGAAGCCGGCACGGGAGACGTCTCCGAGGCGACCAAGCACATCCGCAAGATCAAGGGCGAGATCGCGGCACTGTCCTCGATGAGCCGCGACGAGCTGTACGTTGCGGCGAAGGAACTGCAGGCGCCGTACGAACTGGTCGCTGAGATCGCTGAGACCGGCGAGCTCCCTGTTGTCCTGTTCACCGCCGGGGGAGTGGCCACTCCCGCAGACGCGGCGATGATGATGCAGCTCGGTGCCGACGGCGTCTTCGTCGGGTCCGGCATCTTCAAATCGGGCAACCCTCAGGAGCGCGCCAACGCGATCGTCAAGGCCGTCACGTTCTACGACGACCCGAGCGTCATCGCCGAGGTATCGCGTGGCCTGGGTGAGGCCATGGTGGGCATCAACGTCTCAGATCTCGCCGCACCGCACCGCCTCGCCGAGCGCGGCTGGTAACGCGACGCCCGATGAGCATCGGGGTCCTCGCCCTGCAGGGCGACTTCCGTGAACATGCCTCCGTACTGCGCTCACTGGGCGCCGAGGTTGAGCTCGTGCGCCGCCCGGCGGAACTGGACCGCGTCGACGGCCTGGTGATACCGGGCGGCGAGTCCACCGTGATGGACAAGCTCTCCCGTGCCTTCGGGATGGCCGGTCCGCTCAAGGACGCGGTCAGATCGGGCATGCCTGTCTATGGCACCTGCGCGGGCCTGATCATGCTCTCGGACACCATCCTCGATGGAATCGCCGGCCAGCAGACCATCGGAGGTCTGGACATCACCGTACGCAGGAACGCCTTCGGTCACCAGACATCGTCGTTTGAGACTGATCTCGACGTGCCGGTGTTCGGGGGCAAACCCGTGCACGCCGTGTTCATCCGGGCGCCGATCGTCGATACGATCGGACCCGGCGCCACCGCTTTGGCCACGGTCGCCGATGGGCGTTGCGTGGCAGTGGAGCAGGGGAACCTGCTCGGCACTTCCTTCCACCCGGAGATCACCGGGGAGTTCCGTTTCCACGAGTACTTCCTGCAGAAGGTTTCGAACGCGGCCTTCCGCGCCTGACGCGCCCCCTGCGTGGCTGGGGGCGGGCTGACCTAGAATGAGCGGGCACCAACACCGCGCGACACATACGGGAGATTCATGTCCGGGCATTCCAAATGGGCGACCACCAAGCACAAAAAGGCCATCATCGACTCTCGCCGGGCGAAGTCGTTCGCGAAGTTGATCAAGAACATTGAAGTCGCCGCCAAAATGGGCGGACCCGACCTCTCCGGTAACCCGACCCTCGTCGACGCGATTCAGAAGGCCAAGAAGACGTCGGTCCCGAACGACAACATCGACCGGGCTGTCAAGCGCGGTGCGGGACTCAGCGGTGAGTCCATCGACTACACGACCATCATGTACGAGGGCTACGCAGCGCACGGCGTCGCCATCATGATCGAGTGCCTCACCGACAACAAGAACCGTGCTGCAGCAGAAGTGCGCACCGCCATGAGCCGCAACGGTGGCACCATGGCAGACCCGGGCAGCGTCGCCTACAACTTCCACCGCAAAGGCATCGTCGTTGTGCCACGCGCTGAGAGCCTCTCCGAGGACGACGTGCTGGTCGCCGTGCTGGACGCCGGCGCCGAGGAAGTGGTGAATGAGGGCGACACGTTCGAAGTGATTTCCGAGCCTGCCGACCTTGTGCCGACCCGCACCGCCCTCCAGGAAGCGGGCATTGACTACGACTCCGCCGACGTGGCGTTCGTGCCGTCGCTGAAAGTTGAAGTGGATGCCGAAGCTGCGCGCAAGGTCTTCCGACTCATCGACGCACTCGAAGACCTCGATGACGTGCAGAACATCTACAGCAATTACGATCTGTCTCCTGAGGTGCAGGCCGAACTCGAATCCGACGCCGAGTAGCCGATGAGCGTCCGGGTGCTCGGCATCGACCCCGGGTTGACCCGCTGCGGGGTCGGGATCGTCGACGTCGCGCCCAACCGCTCGGCGACACTCGTGCATGTGACGGTGCTGCGCAGCGCCCCTGACCTCCCACTTGAGCAGCGGCTGCTGCTGATCGGTAGGGGAATCGAAGAGATCCTCGACGCCCATCGCCCGCAGTTCGTGGCGATCGAGCGAGTCTTCGCTCAGCACAACGTGCGCACCGTGATGGGGACCGCGCAGATCAGCGGAGTTGCTCTGCTCCTAGCAGCCCAGCGAGGTTTGCCGGTCACCCTGCACACACCGAGTGAGGTCAAAGCCGCAGTCACAGGTTACGGCTCGGCGGACAAGAAACAGGTTGGTACTATGGTCGCCCGTGTTCTCGGGCTGGCGGAGGTGCCGAAACCAGCGGATGCCTCGGATGCGCTGGCGCTGGCCATCTGTCACGCGTGGCGGACGGGCATTGCCGGGGGAGTCATGCCCTCTGTGGCCCCCACCGGCAGGAGCGGAGCTGCGGCGGCCCTGACGCCGGCGCAGCAGGCGTGGCGCGCCGCAGAGCGCAGTGCCTCAGTGTCGGTGGCGCCCCGTAGTCTTAAGCGGTGATCTCCTCCCTCCGTGGCTCCGTACTGTCTGCCCTGGGTTCCACCGTCGTCGTCGACGTCGGGGGAGTAGGTCTCGCCGTCCAGGTGACGCCCGCCGCTGCCCTCTCGGTTCGTATCGGTGAGGAAGCACGATTTGACACGACGCTGATCGTGCGCGAGGACTCACTCACGCTGTACGGTTTCGCATCCGCCGCAGAACTGGCCGTATTTGAGCTGCTGGTGGGCGTGACGGGAGTTGGTCCGAAATCGGCGCTCGGCGTCTTGGCCGTCCTCACCCCAAGCCAGGTGGCGGGCGCTGTCGCCGCCGAGGACGACGGCGCGTTCCGCAAGGT
>JAODMM010000142.1 GCA_025465015.1 Cryobacterium sp.
TCGGGAGGTCACCAGAGTGGACGAGAGCGAGTCGAGAATCGCGGAAGAGAGCTCGAAATTGGCTTCTGCGTTCTCAAATCGAATCGGATTGATCTTGTGAGGCATCGTGGAGGACCCCGTCGCTCCAGCCTGCGGGATCTGTCGGAAGTACCCGAGCGAGATGTACGTCCACACGTCTGTGGCGAGGTTGTGCAGCACCCGGTTGGCGTGCGAGATCCGCGAATACAATTCAGCTTGCCAGTCGTGCGATTCGATCTGGGTGGTGAGTGGGTTCCAAGTGAGGCCGAGGTTCTCGACGAACTCGCGGGAGATCCGTGGCCAGTCGGCCGACGGCTCCGCGGCCACGTGGGCAGCGAAGGTGCCGGTCGCGCCGCTGAACTTGCCGAGGTATTCGCTGCCTTCAACTTGAGCCAGGATGCGCTCCAACCGGTAGACGAAGACGGCCAGTTCCTTCCCCATCGTCGTGGGGGTGGCCGGTTGGCCGTGTGTGCGTGCGAGCATTGCGTCGGCCCGGTACTCCAGGGCGCGGTCGCGCAGCGACTGAATGACCGCCTGGAACTTCGGCACCCACACCTCGTGAACCGCTTGCCTCACGGTGAGTGCGTAGGCGAGGTTGTTGATGTCTTCGCTCGTTGCTGCGAAGTGGGTGAGCTCGGCGAGGTGATCGAGGCCGAGGGTCGTGAGTCGACGGCGCACGAGATACTCCACGGCCTTCACGTCATGCCGCGTGGTGGCCTCAAGGGAAGCGAGCTCATCGATTTCTACTTGGCCGAAGTTCGTCACGAGGTCTCGGAGAGCCCTCTTCGTCTCGGCGTCGAGCGGCACTGTGCCGAACAATTCCCGCTCGGTCACGGCGATCAGCCACTCCACCTCCACCCGGACTCTCGCCCGGTTGAGGCCTGCCTCTGAGAGGTGCTCCCCCAGCTCGGTGACGGACGCGCGGTAGCGGCCGTCGAGTGGGCTGAGGACCTGTGGAGGTAACGGACTCATCGGGCTCCCTGTCGAATAGCCGGCGCAAGTTGCTTGAACAGCGCCTGGTTTGCTCTCTCAATCATGCCCAATACGGAGTCGAACAATTCACCATCCGCGTAATAGGGGTCCGGAACGTCGCGGAGGCTTGCCTGCTCGGCATCGAAGCTCAGCAGCAGCCGCACCTTGTTGCGTTCATGATCCGTGCGCGCCCAGTTTCTCAGGACCCGCTCCTGTGAGCGGTCGAGCACGACGACGAGGTCGAGGTCCTCGAACCACGCCGGGTCGAACTGGCGCGCCCTGTGGTGGCTGCCGTCGTATCCGCGATTGGCCAGCGCGATGATGGTGCGTTCGTCTGCCTGCTCGCCTACGTGCCAGTCTCCCGTTCCCGCGGAGCTGGTGGTGATCAGATGGCTCAGCCCCGCACGCATGACGAGGTCACGCAACATCACCTCGGCCATCGGCGACCGGCAGATGTTGCCTGTGCAGACGAAGATGATCCGGAATGGCGTCGACTCATCGGGGGTGAGTGCCGCAAAGCTCATTTCTCCATTGTGGGGCACTGCGGACTCCTGCACATCAGGTGATCCCAGCCTGTAGTGCACGGATGCGGACGTTGGAACTCCTTGGCCCCAGGCGGGCCCCACTCTGGTGCTGGGGGCGGTGGAGGCCTTGGCGCAGTCACCGATTTCGTCATCTGGGTCGAGATCGGAGAAGAGTCTTAGTGGGCGGTTCAGGTGCAGACTTTTTCGGTGACGCCGGTCGGGACCCAACCGAGACGTTTGCCGCCCTCCACCGCCAGCGGATGCTGCTGGAATCGCTCGCCGGATCGGTCGATGTCGCATCGACGCGATTCGCGCATACTGCGGACGGAGCCGGGGCGGGTACTCCCGGGTGGAGGTCTCCGGCCCAGCGACATTTCAGCGGGCAACTGCAGGGTCTCCAAGGGGAGCTGAGGCGTGTGCGGCGGGAGTTGGATGATGCCTTGACTGCCGTGGAGCACGCGATCGCCACGCTGGTGGCGAAACCGTGAAGGGTGCCGATCGCTGGGCACCGGAATCCGCTCTGGTCGTCTCCGGCGGTGGCAGCACGGTGGTCGCCACCGATGAGATGCTGGCCCGAGCCGCCGCATTGCGCGTGCTCAACAGCGAGGCGCGTGACTGGCGGAACCGGCTGGAGCGGATCCGCGACCTCGAGCGTGTACCCGCGCCCGCCTGGACCAGCCGCGGAGTGGGGGCGCATGTTTTCTCGCTCGCATGCGCCGTCGACTCGGTCGAACGACGAAGCGATGAACTCGCTAGCAGGCTGGTGGCTGCGGCAGAGGGATACGGGGACGCGGATCGGCGCGCCCAGGTGCTGTCCGGGATCTCGGGGGCGTCCTTCACCTGGCTGCTCGGGCGGCTCGCCCCGATCCTGCTCTCCGCCGCGGTCCCGGCCCTGACCGGCGCAACTGTGGGTTGGCTGCTCGCCAGTTTCACTGCCGCTCAGCCCGGCGACACGTCAGAAGGCCTGTCCGAGCTCGTGCGTGAAAATCCTCGGCTCCTCACCAACCCCGCGGTCGTGCAGTTGGTCCGCGTTCTCCTCTCCGGAGTCGATGACGGGGCCGCGGGGGTCCTCGGTGTTCCGCTCCCGCTTTCGATCGCCCTCGGTGACGAAGGGGCCGGCTTGCTCGGTGTGACGAGTTCTGCAGTCGGCCTCCTGTCCCTCGCGCGGCCGCTCGGTCTGCTCCGGGAGACCCCGGTTACCGTGACCCCGGCAGGGGGCCCGGTACCGACCCGACCGCCGAACGGCCTGGCCGACCTCGCCCGGCGGATCCCGACCGTTTCGACTCGCGGGCCGCAGGTGCGCATTGAACGCTACGGTGGCGCGCTGAAGCCGTCATGGATCCTCTACATCGGCGGGACCGCCTCCTGGAAACCTGTCCCAGGTGGCCAACCTTGGGACGTGACATCGAACGTCACCGCGGTGGCCGAGCAGGCGTCAGGCTCGTATCGGAGTGTCATCGCGGCCTTGCGCCAGGCGGGGGTGAAACCCGACGATCCGGTGATCCCGGTCGGTCATTCTCAAGGCGGCCTCATTGCCACGCAGGTGGCCGCGTCCGGCAGCTTCAACATTGCTGCGCTGGCGACGTTCGGCACACCGGCGGCGCATGTGCATGTGCCGGATACAACCCCGAGTATTCAGACCCAGCACACCGACGACCTCGTCACCGCTCTCGGTGGCACTGCGGACGACCCAGAGAGCACCGGAGCGGCGCATCTCATTGTGAGCCGGGAAGTTTTTGCGACAGAGTCGGTGCCCAGCGGGGAAACGCTGCCTGCCCATGACCTTGACCGCTACCGGCGGACCGCGGAACTCATCGACGCTTCCCCTGAACCTCGCCTCCAGGGTTTCCGGGAGCGCCTGGTCAGCATCGTGGGCCCCGAACCGGGCGAGGCGACGCTGTGGCGAGGCTGGCGCACGGATGCTGCTGAGGCACGGTGAACGGAATCAGTTACGGCGACCGGTCAACGGCCGCACGAGGAGGCCGAGAACCCAGCTGAGGACGCCGAGGACCAGCGCCCCGAGCACGCCCCACCAGAACCCGTCGATCTCCAGGCCGAAACCGAACTGATCAGAGATCCAGGCGACGAGGAGGAGGAGGAGACCATTCACAATGAGGGAGATGAGTCCGAGCGTCAGGACGTAGAGGGGGAAGGCCACGATCCGCACCAGGCCGCCCACCAACGTGTTGACGATGCCGAAGACCAGCGCAAGGAAGAGGAATGTCACGATGATCGCGGTGTCGTCGGGCGCGTACGGCACCACGTGGACTCCGGCGATGACGATGGTGGTCAGCCACAGGGCGACGGCGTTGATAACCAGCTTGACCAGGAATCTCACCATGTGACAACTATGGCATCCGACAGGTCTGCGCGCCCAGTTCATGCGGTCCCGCGAATATGCCGCGGCGTAGAATCGCCGGGTGAGCCCCACTGACACGCCATCAGTCCGTCTGCGTCCCGAGATCGTGGCTCTTCCCGCTTACGCGCAGGGCAAGCCGGCCGACGACACGGCCTTCAAGCTCTCCAGCAACGAGAACCCGTTCGACCCGCTGCCGTCGGTCGTTGCCGCGGTGGAGGCCGCGAGCGACTTCAACCGGTATCCGGATGCCTCGGCTCTCGTGCTCCGCGAGAAGCTGGCAGCCAAATACGGTCTCACCCCGGCGGAGGTGCACATCGGCGCCGGCTCGGTGGCCCTGTTATCCCAGCTCATCCTCGCCGCCGCGGGCGCCGGCGACGAGGTGGTGTATTCCTGGCGGTCGTTCGAGGCATATCCGGGCCTCGTCACAGTGGCTGGAGCCACGAGCGTCCGAGTGCCCAATCGCGCTGATCACGGACACGACCTTGCGGAGATGGCTGCGGCGATCACGGACCGGACCCGGGTGGCGATTATCTGCAGCCCGAACAACCCAACCAGCACAATCGTGACGGCCGACGAGTTCGAGTCATTCATGGCCGTTGCTCCCAACGACCTCCTGGTCATCCTCGACGAGGCATACGTTGAGTTCGTCACGGACTCCCAGGCCGTGAACGGGGAATCCCTGCTTGGCCGTTACCCCAACCTCGTCGTTCTTCGCACGTTCTCCAAGGCCTACGGGCTGGCGGGCCTCCGGGTGGGATACGCCCTGGGACCCGTCGGCGTCCTCGACGCGGCACGGTCGACGGCCATTCCACTCTCGGTGACAGGGGCCGCCTCCGCTGCCGCCGTCGCATCCCTTGACCTGGAGCGTGAATTACGCTCCCGTGTGCGCGCGCTCGCCGTGCGCCGGGACGCGCTCTGGCAGGCCCTCACTGTGCAGGGATGGAACATTCCCCAACCGCAGGGAAACTTCATCTGGCTCCCTACCGGCGAGGAGACCTTAGAGGTGGCTGCGCGACTCGGGGAAGCCGGACTGGTGGTGCGGCCGTTCCCGCTCGAGGGCATCCGTGTCTCCGTTGGAGAGTCGGAGGCGGTGGAGCGACTCCTTGGAATATCAGCGGAAATCGTCGCAGCCTTCCCCCCGGGTCACGCTGCGCGGCGGATAGGTTAGTACAGTGGCAGCCTCCTCCCCCAACGCCTCGACCGACACCGAAACGCCGACTACGTCGAGGTCGGCCCGGTCCACACCAGCAGGTCAATCGTCCCTGAGTCCCGCCCCCGAGCCCACGGAGTACCCGGTGCCGACAGTCTCGTTCCTCACCGCCGAAGGCGAATTTCTGCCCAGTGAGTCCGCCGAAGAGTTCGTGCCGTACCTCGACAGACTCAGTGAGGACGACTACCGCCGGTTCTACCGAGACATGGCCGTCATGCGCAGGTTCGACACCGAGGCGGCAAACCTCCAGCGGCAGGGCCAGCTCGCCCTTTGGGTTCCGAGCCACGGACAGGAGGCGGCCCAGGTCGGATCCGCCTACGCTGCCAGGCCGCAGGACCACATCTTCCCGTCGTACCGTGAACACGTCGTGGGGATGATCCGTGGGCTCGACGTGGTCGACATCCTGAGGCTGTTGCGGGGAGCGACCATGGGTGGTTGGAAGCCGGAGGAGCACGGAAACTTTCACCTCTACACCCTCGTGTTGGCCGCGCAGACCCTCCACGCGACCGGGTACGCCATGGGAATGCAGTTCGACGGTCAAACCGCCACCGGTAACCCGGACACCGATGAGGCGGTCATCGTCTACTTCGGCGATGGCGCATCCTCCCAAGGGGACGCGAACGAGGCACTCGTCTTCGCCGCCAGCTACCAGACGCCTCAGGTCTTCTTCCTGCAAAACAATCACTGGGCCATCTCCGTCCCGGTGAGCCGGCAGTCACGCACCCCGCTCTACCAGCGCGCCAGCGGATTTGGCATTCCGGGCACCCAGATCGACGGAAACGATGTGCTGGCGAGCTTCGCCGTGACCGCCAAGTCGCTCGACGACGCTCGCGCCGGTCGCGGACCGGCACTCATTGAGGCACTCACGTACCGGATCGGCGCGCACACCACGGCGGATGATCCCACTAAGTACCGGGACGCCGAAGACCTCGCATACTGGGTCGCCCGCGACCCGATCATCCGTTTCCGTAGGTACCTCACCGATCTCGGTGTTGGCGGAGACTTCTTCACATCCGTGGACGAGGAAGCAGCTGACTTCGCCTCGGATGTGCGTCGTCGCGCGCTTGAGATCCGCGGACCCGGGCGTTCGGTCATCTTCGACAACGTGTACGCAGAACCACACCCGCTGATCGAGGAACAGAAGGCCTGGCTCGACCGCTACGAAGCATCATTCGAGGGAGAAGAAGCGTGAGTGAGGCAACGCCCAGCGCGCAGAACGTGCACAACCTCCCCATGGCCAAGGCAATCACGGCCGGATTACGCCAGGCTATGATCGATGATCCCAAAGTCCTCCTGATGGGCGAGGACATCGGGCCGCTCGGCGGGGTCTTCCGTGTGACCGAGGGGCTCTTCGCCGAGTTCGGGCCGCGCCGGGTCCTTGACACGCCGCTGGCGGAGTCGGGAATCGTCGGCACCGCGATCGGGCTGGCGCTGCGGGGCTACCGGCCCGTCTGCGAGATCCAGTTCGACGGCTTCGTCTTCCCCGCATTCGACCAGATCACGACCCAGTTGTCGCGCATGCGCAACCGTCATGAAGGCGGCGTGATCATGCCGGTCGTCATCCGGATTCCCTACGGTGGTCACATCGGCTCGATCGAGCACCACCAGGAGAGCCCGGAGGCGTACTTCGCGCATACGCCCGGTCTTAGAGTGGTCAGCCCGTCGAACTCCCACGACGCCTATTGGATGATGCAGGACGCGATCGCCTCCGACGACCCGGTCATCTTCCTCGAGCCCAAGAGCCGCTATTGGCCCAAGGGCGAGGTGCATTTCGGACAGAACGGCATTGCCCTGCACGCCTCTCGCGTCGTGCATCCCGGAAAGGATGTGACGGTCGTCGGCCACGGTGCCATGGTGAGCGTCCTCCTGCAGGCTGCGGGCATCGCCGCCGGTGAAGGGATCGGAGTGGAGGTCGTAGACCTGCGTTCGCTTTCCCCCTTGGACTTCGGTCCGATCCTGGATTCGGTGCAGAAGACGGGTCGCCTTGTCGTCGCCCAGGAGGCCTCCGGATTCGCCAGTGTGGGCTCGGAGATCGCGGCGACAATCGCCGAGAAAGCTTTCTACTCGCTGGAGGCGCCGGTGTTGCGAGTGTCGGGGTTCGACACACCTTTCCCACCTGCGGCCGTCGAGACCCACTTCCTGCCCAGTCCCGATCGGGTGCTGGAAGCCGTCGACCGCGTTCTCGCATACTGACCGTGGGTATCCGTTCCGCGGGACCCGGCGTGACCCACTCTAAGGAAGGCACAGCATGAGCGTGTCAAAGTTCACCCTGCCGGACGTTGGCGAGGGACTCACGGAGGCCGAGATCGTCTCCTGGCGAGTTGCGCCCGGTGACACCGTGGTGATCAATCAAGTGCTCGTCGAGATCGAGACGGCCAAGTCGCTGGTTGAGTTGCCTTCCCCCTTCGTGGGCGTTGTCGGGGAGATCCTCGTCGAGGAGGGAACGACCGTCGATGTCGGTACGCCCATCATCACCATCACGTCGGAGCCGGCCGCGTCGGTCGGGGACGGCGCGGACCAGGAGGGTCCGGCCCCGACAGTGGTGGAGGCGGGCGCCACGCAGCCGCCTGCTGCGGGTACAGCGGACGAGGCTGCCATGGACGCAGTGAACACGATCTCGAACGAGAACTCTCCGGCGGTTCTTGTCGGACGAGGGAGCGCGGCGACGATGTCGACCCGCCGGCGGCGCCATGCCGGGCATGCTGTCGCTCACGAATCGCTGTCGCCCCCGCCCCTGATGCTCGCGCAAGCCGAAGTCGCGCCTTTCCCGCTGACGGCACCGACAAGGTCAACCGGCCCTGTGTTGGCCAAGCCCCCCATCCGCAAGCTCGCCAAGGATCTCGGGGTCGATCTGGCACTGGTGACCCCCACAGGTCCGATCGGTGACGTCACGAGAGACGATGTGCTCCGGGAGGCCACGCAGGCGAGCGTTTTCCGCAATATCCAGACGCCCGAATGGCCAGCGAACCGGGAGGAGCGCATCCCCGTCAAGGGCGTGCGCAAGGCCATTGCCCAAGCGATGGTCGGCAGCGCCTTCACGGCACCGCACGTGAGTCTCTTCGTGGACGTGGACGCCACGCGCACCATGGAATTCGTGAAGCGATTGAAGTCCTCCACCGACTTCGCCGGCGTCAAGGTCTCGCCTCTGCTCATCATGGCCAAGGCGATGATCTGGGCCGTACGGCGCAATCCCACCGTGAACTCCACGTTCACCGATGAGGAAATCATCGTCCGCCATTATGTGAACCTCGGCATTGCGGCCGCCACCCCCAGGGGTTTGATCGTCCCGAACATCAAGGATGCGGAGGCGATGAGTCTCCTCGAACTGGCAACGGCGCTCGAACAGCTCACCCTCACTGCCCGGGATGGCCGCACCTCCCCTGCCGAGATGTCCAACGGTACGATCACCATCACCAACATCGGAGTCTTCGGGATGGACACGGGGACCCCGATCCTCAACTCCGGCGAGGCCGGCATCGTTGCGCTTGGCACCATCAAGCACAAGCCGTGGGTCGTCGATGGCGAGGTGCGTGTGCGCTATGTGACGACGATCGGGGCGAGTTTTGACCATCGGGTGGTGGACGGCGACGTAGCGAGCCGCTTCCTGGCGGACGTGGCGAGCATCATCGAGGAGCCGGCCCTCCTGCTCGATTAGGCTTCGAGCTTCACCCTGTTCCACTCCCCTTTTGACAATGATTATCATTAGGCGTAACGTCGCAGCGTGCCCTGGAACCTGTCCGCCCTGACTGCGCTGTTAGTGGCAGCCCTGCTCGGCGTCTCCGGCTGTGCCGGCATGGCTGAGGACGCCGGAGCAGCACCGGGATCGTCGGAGCGACTCGACATCGTAGCCACCACAACTCAAGTGGCCGATTTCACCCGGAATGTGGTGAAGGATACCCCCGGAGTGAACGTGACCCAGCTTGTGCAGCCGAACCAGAGCGCTCACGGTTACGACCCATCTGCTGCCGACCTCGCCGACCTCGCCCAAGCCGATGTCCTGATCAGCAATGGGATCGGCCTGGAGGAATGGCTGGGAGAGGTCGTCGACGCGTCGGGGTTCGACGGCACCACGATCACGGCTGCAGACGGCGCGGACATGAGCGGGGACCCCGGCAACCCGCACATCTGGATGAGCGTCGCGAACGCGGAGGCCATGGTGACAACGATCACCGCCGGGCTTGCCGCCGCGAGCCCCGCGCATGCGACCGTCTTCGAGGGCAACGCGGCAGCGTACAGGGCTGTACTGTCCGAGCTCGATGCATGGATCCATGCCAATGTCGATCCGGTCCCGGTAGCCGAACGTCTGCTCGTGAGCAACCATGACGCCTTCGGCCACTTCACCGCCGCCTACGGAATCACCTACGTGGGTGCGATCATGCCGAACCTCGACGACAACGCGGAACCGAGTGCCGCCGACATCGAAACCCTGGTCGATGCCATCAGGAACACCGGGGTCAAAGCGGTGTTCTCGGAGGCATCGATCAGCCCGAAAGCCGCCGATACGATCTCCCGTGAGGCCGGCGTGACCGTTTATTCCGGGGAGGATGCCCTCTACGGAGACTCCCTCGGACCGCGGGGGAGCGCGGGAGACACCTACGTCCACTCCCAGGTGCACAACGTGCAGGTCGTCCTC
>JAODMM010000139.1 GCA_025465015.1 Cryobacterium sp.
GTGAGCCAATCTGTTTTTGCGGCCTCTGACTGAGCTTCGGTGCCTGGCTGTATTTTGTCGGACGCTTCGGAGGGGAAGCAGCCCGTTTGGATTGATTCAAAATCGGTAACCGTGAGCAGCTGCACACCCGTGCACCCCGCGCGTCCAGCGGCGGCAGCGAGGTAGCCTTCGTCCGCAGCGGGAGCAATGGCGAGAGCACCGGAAACTTGCAAGGGCTCCAACCAGCTCGCTGCAGCATCGGTCGTCATATAGACCAGATCGCCGGGGCAGAGGACGGCGGCAGCGTCGGCGTCACGATTGGCCAAGGCTATTATCCGCGAACAGGGTGCCGGGTGGTCACCAGAAGGGCTGTGCAGAACGGCACGGTTGGCTGGGTCGACGTACCAGGCAGCGTCAAGCTCATCAGGGTAGGAAGAGTAGTTGTCGCCGGCGACGAAGGTTTTCACGAACTGCGGGGCGCAATCGGATTGGGCCAGGCCGATCATGGTGGCGACTCTGCCGCTGGACACCGCGATGTGCTGCAGTGCGGTGACCTGGGTGGATCCGGTGGCATCGGTAGCCGTCCAGCTTGCGCCGCCATCAGTTGTCAGCTCTGGCGCAGCCTGGGTGGCGGGGCAGGGACCGGTGGTGGCACGCCAGGCAGTGGAACTGTCGAGCGCAGCGAGGATGCGAGTTGGTGGGACAGCTGTGATCACGGTTTCGGCTGGGGCCGCGGAGGGTCTGCTGCTCGGCGTCGGCTCTGGTTGAGCGGCCAACACCGGCTCAGAAGTGGGAGCCGCGAAGGAGATCGGGTCGACAGCCTTCGACTCGCTCACGCGGAGCGCCCAGGAGATGAGGAGCACGTCGAGGAGAACGAACGCTATGAGTCCGAGGTAGGCCCAGAGTGCCCTGCGTGAGCCGTCTCTCGGGATGAAACGGGGTGGGCGGGCCACGACTATGACCTTCCTAGTGCTGTTGCCAAGCCCCGACAGACAACCGTGACGGCTTTGTCCACAGCCTGGCCCGACAAGTCGTATATGTCTTGAGTGCGACGGTAGGGGTCGACGATGTCATCGTCGTCAGAGTGCGCGAGGGGCGGCGCGAAGCCACGAATTGCCGCGATATCGGCGACGTACGCACGCAGGGTTTCACCGGAGTCGTCGGACGGTCCGCCACCGCCGCGGACGGCGTGCTCGATCAGCACGGTCTCCTCGAGGTGAGATTCAGCCAGGCGAGCGAATTGGGCAAGGGTGAACGTGTAGCGGGCGGCGCGGGGATGGAGGGAGACCACCTCCGCGCGGTGCTCGCGGCTCGCGGTGAGGACGAGGTCAGCCTCGGCGATGAGAGGCTCGGTGAGCTGCTGGGAGGTATGCACCTCTTCGGCTGCTCCATATCGCAGGGAAAGGGCTGCGGCCTGAGGGGTCATGGGCTGTGCGGCGAGCGCACGCGTCCCGGCGCTGCAGACGGTCGCGGGAACGGCGAGCTCGGCGAAACGCGCACGGAGGAGTTGTTCGGCCAGCGGAGATCGACAAATGTTCCCGGTGCACACCACGAGCACCGTGAATTTGGTCACCGCTTGACTCGTTCGCGGCGACTCGGGGTTTCTGCCTTCTGTTCCGTAATCTCGTCGCCGTACCCATAGCCATAGCCATAGCCATAACGGCCGTAACCGTAGGCATCCGGGCCTTTGGTTGGGAGCATGGTCAGCACCAGCCCGGAGATCGGAGCGCCGACGTTGCCGAGCGCAGACACCGCTCCCTTGAGCTGGTTTTTGTGGGTGCGGCCTGCAGCGACCACGATGATCGCGCCCCCGACAATTTTGGCGAGGATCGCGGCATCCGTCACGGGGAGAAGCGGCGGTGCGTCGAAGATGACGACGTCGAAGGTTCGGTTGAACTCGGCGATCATTGTTGCCATGCGGGCGGAACCGAGAAGCTCGCTGGGGTTCGGCGGCACGTGGCCGGCGGGGAGCACGAAGAGCTTGCCCCGGCCCCACTGTTGGATGACATCTTTCAGTTCGGCGCGACCGACGAGGGCATCGGTGAGGCCGACTGCCCCCTCAAGCCCGAGATAGCTTGCGAGCTTCGGGCGGCGGAGGTCCGCGTCGATAACGAGAACACGGGCACCGGAATCAGCCAAGGCGATAGCGAGGTTCGCGGCGGTCGTACTCTTGCCCTCACTCTCGATCGACGATGTGATCACGAAACTACGGTCGGTGCGGCCGACGTCGAGGAATTGGAGGTTGGTGCGCAGGGTGCGGAACGACTCCGCCCGGGGGCTGCGAGGGTCGACGTGCACAATGAGCGGTCGCTCCTGCGCCTTCGGGTCGAAAACGATACCACCGAGGATCGGAACATCTGTCACCTGCTCCACGTCACGTTCGTTACGGATGCGGGTTTCGAGTGTCTCGCGGAGAACCGCGATTCCGACGCCGAGCGCGAGACCCACGAGCGCGCCGAGGGCAATGTTCAGCGGGACGTTCGGGCTCACGGGTTCTGTGGGGACGGTGGCTTCCTGCGCGCGGGTGAGCTTCACCGGTGAGACCGCCCCGTCTGTCTGCGGGGTCTCAATATCTTCCACCACGGCCGTGAGGCTGCGGGATGTGGCGTTGGCGATGTTCGCCGCCTGTACAGGGTCGGTATCGATGACCGTGATGTCGATGATCGATGTGTCAAGGGGAGCAGACGCGGTGATTTGTCCGGCCAGCTCTTCAGCGGAAACGTCGAGTTCGAGAGTGCCGACGACCGGCAGGAGCACGATGGGCGTGGTGACCAGGTCGGAATACGTCTTCACCCGCTGCACGGTGAAACTCGCGCCCTGCTGGAGTTCGGAGGTGGTGCCGGTGCCCTGGGTGGATACGAAGACCTTCGACGAGGCGCTGAACGTCGGGGTCTGGACGATCGAATATGCGGCGGCAGCTCCGACACCCATAAGGGTCAGAAGGACGATGAGAACCCGGCTCTTGCGCAGGATGCGAATGTAGTCGCGCAGTTCCACTGAAGCGGCCTTCCGATTAGGGGCACAGGTGAGGCCGGTTACTATGCCCCCGCCTATCGTCTCATACGCGCCTGTAGTGGGAGCGCAAGGCGAGTTCGGTCATATATGGCGCGAGGCGAGTTCCCGCCTTAGTGGTTACTCGGAACTTCGATTCAGATTCGTTCGCCGCCCATGTGGTCGAATTTCCTACGGCACGGTAGTGATCGTCGTGCTCGTGGCTGCGGGCTGTCGGCTTTGTCGGTGCTGCACCCGGCGAAGTCAGCCGACAACCGGGAAGGCGAGGCCGAATGTTCCACGGGATTCGTCGTGCAGAAAACGACCGCGCTCGGAGGGTTCGGTAGTGAGGGGGTGACCGGCGCCGACGATGTGACCATAAGGTCGAGCGCTCTGGGTCGGGCAGGTGAACCGTCTCGGGAGAGGTGGCAGATCCCCGCTCACCGAGCAGCCTCCAAAGACCGCTGTGCCGTTCGGTGTCGTGATTGACGTCACGGCGGTGCCCAGAGAGTTGGGAGAGTGCGAGAGGGCCTGGGTGAGGGCAGCGGCGGAGATTTCTGTCACCTGTTTCCAGCCACAGACGACGACTGGTTGCACCGGAAGGGGCGGCTGACTGTTCCGTTCGCGAGCTGACCAGGAAACTTCCGCGCGGGACGCAGACCGGGCGCTCAGCCGAAGCTGGAGATAATCGTGAGCACCGTGGGGCCGAGAACCGCAATGAAGAGCACGGGGAGGATAAAAAGCATGAGCGGGAAGAGAACCTTGACGGGGATCTTCATCGCCTTCTCCTCGGCGCGCTGGCGGCGCTTCAGCCGCATCTCCTTCGCCTGCGTGCGCAGAACGGTCGCGATCGAAATGCCGTAGGCATCCGCCTGCACGACAGCGCGGATGAAGGCACGAAGGTCGGGGACGTTTGTGCGATCCGCCAACGCTTGATACGCATCCCGGCGCGACATGCCGACGCGCATGTCCTGCAGCGTGCGCATCAGCTCGTTCGCCAACGGGCCCTTGCCATTCTCCCCCGCCCTCGCCATGGAGGCTTCGAACCCCAAGCCGGCTTCGACGGCGATCAGCATCTGGTCAAGGGTGTCGGCGAGTTCGAGGGCGATCGACTCCTGTCGGTCCACTCCCCGGCTGTAGAGCAGCAGGTCGGGGATGAAGTATGCGACAACGGTGATCACCAGCACGATCACGACGAGCAAACCGCTCGAGGTGCTGCTCAGGAGGAGCAATCCCAGCACCAATGCGGCGAGCGCGAGCGCGGGTTTCACCAGATACAGGCGCGACAACGGCCAGGCCACCGGACGTCCGGCGAGAGCATGCAGGCGGTCCAGCTTGATCTTGCTGGAAGGAGGCGTGAGCTGACCGGCCAGGTAGCTGAGAGCATGCGTGCGGGTAACCTTCGCCTTCTCGTCGCCGCCCAGGCCGAGCGTCAGGTTCTGTCGAACCTGCCGCTGCAGCCGAGCATCCTGAGGCGAGAACGCCCACGCGAGGAGGGGGAGGGTGGCTGCCAACAGGCAGATGCCCACGACAACGGATGCCGGTATGGCGGTCAAAACTTGAAGCTCACAATCTTGCGGAGCCAGAGGCTGCCGATCACCATCATCACGACGGCCGCACCCATCATCACAAAACCCAGCGGGCTCTCCACGAAGCGCACCACGTAGCTCGGGCTCGTCAGCATCAGAATGCCGAGAACGACGAGCGGGAGGGCCAAGAGAACGTACGCGGACATCTTGCCTTCGGCGCTGAGCGCCAGAACCTGACGCCGAATCTGGTTGCGCTCGCGGATGGTGTGCCCGACTTCGTCGAGCACCTCGGAAAGGTCACCGCCCACCTCGCGGTGCACGCCGATCGCCTGAGCGACCCAGCTGAAGTCCTCGCTCTGCATGCGGAGAGCTGTCTGGTCCAGCGCGTCGTTCAGGTCGCGCCCGAGTCGGGTCTCGTTCACCACGCGGGCGAATTCCTCGGCCGTCGGGGAATCAGCTTCATGGGACACGGCATCGATGGCACGCAACAGGCTGTGCCCAGCGCGGAGTCCGCCGGCGAGCAACTGCAGGGTGTCGTCTAGCTGATCAGCGAAAGCCCGCCGCCTTTTTCCTTGCTTGACTCCGATGAGCACCTTGGCGCCGAGGGGACCGGCGGGCGTCAGAAGCACCCCCAGCCACGGACCGGCCAGCAGAGCACCGGCCAGCACGGCAAGCAGCGTAGAAGACGCCACCAGGATGACGAAGTCGGCGGGTGAGAGCTTCATTCCGGCTCGCTCCAGCGCGGTTTCGAGGGTACGAGACCACCCCTTTCGCTCGAGGAACCTGGCGAGAGCCTCGGATGCAGCCCCCGTCAACCGGGTGAGACCCGTGACCGGTTCACCTGTGGCGGGGCGTCGGCGCTCCAGCGGAAGCCGGGCATTTCGCGGCCCGAACGTACCGAACAGGAGAACCGTGACGCCCAGCAGAACGGAGAGGAACCCCAGAAGCAGCATCAGCGAACCTTCGCTGCGGTCGAACCGAACACGCTGGGCGACAGTGTGATCCCGAGTTCGTCGAAGCGGTCGGTAAATCTCGGCCGGACACCGGTGGAGATGGGTTTGCCGAGGAAACGGCCGTTCGCGTCGATGCCTGCCGAGTAGTCGAACACGAAGGCATCTTGCAGGGTGACGATGTCGCCCTCCATCCCCTGCACCTCAGTGACGTGGGTCACCCGTCGACTGCCATCGCGCATGCGGGTCAGCTGAACGATGAGGTCGACAGCGGACGCCACCTGCTCGCGGATCGCCCGCAACGGCAGGTCCATCCCCGCCATGAGCACCAAGGTCTCCATCCGGGCGATGGCGTCACGCGGGGAGTTGGCATGCACGGTCGAGAGCGATCCGTCGTGGCCGGTGTTCATCGCCTGGAGCATATCGAGCGCCTCGCCGCCACGACACTCCCCCACCACGATGCGGTCGGGACGCATCCGTAGGGAGTTCTTGAGCAGGTCGCGGATGGTGATCTCACCCTTGCCCTCGATGTTCGCCGGGCGGCTCTCCAAGCGCACCACGTGATCCTGCTGCAGTTGCAGCTCAACGGCGTCTTCGATGGTGATGATGCGCTCGCCCTGCGGGATGAACGACGACAGCACGTTCAGAAGAGTCGTCTTCCCCGTTCCCGTTCCGCCGGAGACGATGATGTTCAGGTGCGCTTTGACGCAAGCGTCGAGGAGCTCGGCCATTTCCGGCGAGATCGACCCGAAGGCCACCAAGTCGTCAACCTTGAGCGGGTCGGCAGCGAATTTACGAATGGTGAGCGAGGATCCATTGACGGCGAGCGGGGGAATGACGGCGTTCACGCGAGAGCCGTCTTCGAGCCGGGCATCCACAAGCGGCGACGATTCATCGATGCGGCGACCGACCCGAGAGACGATCTTCTCGATCACCCGGCGCAGTTGCTCCTCGGAGCGAAACCGCTGGCCTGACAAAGTCAGCTTCCCGTCTCGTTCGACGAAGATCTGGTCGGGACCGTTGACCATGATCTCGGTGAGCTCCGGGTCCTCCAGGAGCGGCTGGAGCGGCCCATAACCGAGCACGTCGTCGCTGATCTGACGCACCAGACGCTGCCGCTCGTCATTGCTGAGTGGAACCTTCTCGGCCTCGACGATTTCGGCGAGCACTTCACGCGCGAAGGATATGAGGTCGGCCTCGGCGAGATTGGGGTCGTTGAGCCGGCTGCCCAGGCGCTCGAACAGGGCCTCACCGACGCGTGCCTTCAAAGCGGCGAGGGCGTCGAAAGGTGTCTGAACGGATGCCGGGGCCGGGCCAACCGGCGTCGCTGTCGGAGCGGGCACCGTTGTGTCGGGGCTCTCACGCTCGGCCACCAGCGCCGTCTCGTGCAGCGCATCACCGCTCAGGGCCGCGAAGCGTTCGGAGAGTTTCATTTCTGCAGCACCGCCCGCTTGTGTACGGCTTTGCGAGCCGGCGGCTGCCTGCGCCGGTCGAACAGATCGGCCAGGCGTTGAATCGCCTTGGCCGACGGACTCCGGG
>JAODMM010000176.1 GCA_025465015.1 Cryobacterium sp.
AGACGGGGGAGACCCGCTTCTTCATCGTGCCGGTCGCCGAGGTCGACTTCATCGACAACTGGGACGTTCTCGGCCTGAAGGGCACGGGTAGCATCGACTACACGCTCGCCGACGTCTTCGTGCGCACCGAGTTCAGCTACCCTTCCCTCAGCACCGATCCACTCCGTGGCGGCTGGCTCTACCGAGTCGGTATCGGCAACTTCGCCAGCATCAATCACGGAGCCTGGGCGATCGGGGTAGGCCGTCGCCTGCTCGACGAGCTCGCCAAGAGCGTGCAGAAGAAGGCCGGACGTGCGGGCACCTGGGGCGAGAACGCGAGCTTCCATGAGCAGTTCGCCAACGCGGAACTGCGGCTGCGATCGGCAGAGGCGCTGCTCTACCGGACATGGGAGGAGATAGAAGGCGTGCTCGCAGCCGGAGAACAAATGTCGGTGCGCCTCGAGACCCTCAACCGGGCCGCACTCTGCAACGCCACCGAGGCGCTCGACGAGGTGGCCGGATTCGTGTACCGCAGCGCGGGAACCGAAGCGCTCCGGCCCGGCGTAATCCAGCGGCTCTACCGCGACGTGCACGGTGGCACCCAGCACATCTCCTCTTCACCGATCATCCTGCAGTCGGCAGGCCGGCAGCTCGCCGGACTGGCCGAGGGCCAGCGCTGGGTGCACTTCCAGCTGGTGTGAGCGGCCGGTCCGCACGCATCCGTTCCTGCCGATCGCTGAACGAAGGAGTACCGATGACCGATCACAACACCATGACCGATGTCACGAATGCGATGGACCCCGAGCAGACGGAGGCGCTCGCCGAGCTCTACGCCGACTTCGAGGCCAGGAACTTGAGCCCGCTCTGGACGCAGACGAGCGAAGTGCTGACGGATGTGCCCCGCTCGCGTTCAGTGCCGTTCGTCTGGCGCTGGAAGGAGTTGCTCCCGCTCGCCGCAAGGGCGGGCGACCTGGTGCCCATAGGGCGGGGCGGCGAACGCCGGGCGATCGCGCTGGCCAACCCGGGGCTCGGGGGCAGACCGTACGCCACGCCCACGATCTGGGCCGCCATCCAGTTCCTCGGTCCGCACGAAACTGCGCCGGAGCACCGGCACGCCCAGAACGCCTTCCGATTCGTTGTCGAAGGCGAGGGGGTCTGGACGGTCGTGAACGGTGACCCGGTCGCCATGCGCCGCGGCGACTTCCTGCTCACGCCGGGCTGGAACTTTCACGGCCATCACAACGAGACCGACCAGCCGATGGCCTGGCTCGACGGCCTCGACGTGCCACTGGCCGAAAACCTCGACGTGGGATTCTTCGAGTTCGGCACCGAGCGCGTCACTGACTACTCGACGCCCTCCGTCTCCCGCGCCGAGCGCCTCTGGGCGAACCCTGGGCTGCGGCCCCTCTCCGGTCTCGACAGCCACGTCAATTCACCCATCGCGGCGTATCGCTGGGAGCACACGGATCGCGCGCTGACGGCGCAGCTCGAACTCGAGGCCGAGGGCTTCCCGGCCACCGTCGAGCAGGGGCATGCGGGCATCCGCTACTCGAACCCCACGAATGGCGGCGACGTCATGTCCACCCTGCGGGCGGAGTTCCACCGCCTCCGGGAAGGTGCGGCCACAGCCGCTCGCCGTGAGGTGGGCTCGTCGGTGTGGCAGGTGTTCGAGGGTCGCGGAGAGATGGTGGTGGCCGGCGAGCGCTGGATGCTCGATGCCGGCGACCTGGTGGTCGTGCCGTCGTGGGTGGAATGGGAGATCCGCGCCGAGACGCAACTCGATCTGTTCCGTTTCTCCGATGCACCCGTGATCGAGCGCCTCAACTTCGAGCGCACCCACGTCGCCGGCCGCGAACGATGACAGTTCTCACCGATCGGGCCGTCGACCCGGTGATTCTCGGCGATCTTGCCCAGGTGCGTCTAGGACAGGCCTTTCTCAGCCGCGCGCTGAACGAGGTGAAGAACGAAGATCTCGTCCGGCCCTCGGCGCTGCCGGGCTGGAGCCGGGCGCATGTCGTGGCCCACGTCGGTTACAACGCCCGAGCGCTCAACCGCTTGGTCGACTGGGCCGCGACCGGGATCGTCACGCCGATGTACTCCTCGCCCCTCGAGCGCGACGAGGAGATCGAACTCGGCTCGACCCTGGCGCCCCGGGCTCTCAGGCATCTCTCCGACCATGCGGCAATCGCGCTCGACGTGGCGTGGCGGGATTTGCCGCAGGAGCGTTGGTCGGAAACGGTGAAGACCGCTCGAGGTCGCGAGGTCCCGGTGTCGGAGACGGTCTGGATGCGCACCCGGGAGGTCTGGCTGCACGCGGTTGACCTCGGCACGGGGAGCCGGCTTGCGGATGTGCCTGGACCTGTGGGCGAGCGGATCCTCAGCGACGTGCTCGAGGTCTGGTCTTCGCGGGGTGAGGCGCCGGTCCGGCTCGTGGCCGACGACAGTGGCACGGTGATCGGTGAGCCGGGCGGCTCGGTGCTCGAAGGACGGCTGAGTGACCTTCTGGGCTGGGCGACCGGGCGTTCCGTGAGAGGCGTGCGGAGTGCATCCGGAGACGTGCTCCCCGCCCCTCGCTGGATCTGACCTCGAAGTCGCGCTCGCTACCGAGTCGGCCGCGGATACTCAGTCGAGCCGGTCAGTCGCGCAGCTGCTGCACGGAGGACGAATTGAGTAGTTCGGTCAGAAGGCGGCGAAGCGTTCCACGGTCGAGTTCGGCGAGGCCACGGGTCAGCACCTCGTCCACCCGGGCGACACGGGGAACCAGGGCGGCGAACTCGGTCTCTCCGACCGCGGTAAGGTGCAGGACGTTGCGGCGTTTGTCGGCGCCGTCGCGAACGCGCTCGAGCAGGCCGCGTCGCTCCAGGCGCGCGACGATGTCGGCGATCGTGGAGCGGTCGAGGTCGAGGCGCTCGACGAGGTGCTGCTGGCTCGCTCCGGGACTACCGGCCAGGACACTGAGAACACCGAACTGTACGCTCGTCACCTCGGTCGACACCTCGCGCTGCCAGGCCGCGACATGCGCCTGCTGCGCACGGCGGATCAAGTAGCCGGTGTAGTCGGAGACGTTGTGCGGTTCCATGGCTTCCAATCGTCTCAGAGCCAGCGTGGTGCGGGGGTGCCCCCTCGCCGTCCGCCACGACAACGTCGCCGGCGGCGGCCCGGCCCGTGGCCCAGCCGAGAAGCCCAGCGGCGGTACCGCTCAGCACCACCGGGGGCGCGGTGGTGGCTGGGCGGGCGCCGGTGCCGCCACGTTCGCCTGCACCGTTTGCAGCGCCGCTTCCGGGTCGCGTTCCGCGGTCCGTGGGGTCGAGCACGAAGTCCGGCAGGCCTTCGTTGGCGCGCCGGCGTTGCCACGCGCCCACCACGTCGTCGAGCAGCGCGTCGACGAGCTCGGGCGGAAAGTCCGCGATGCGTCCGCCGTTCCTGAGGTCGACCGCGTGCATCCACACCTCCCGGGTGCGCATCCAGACCGTCTCCGATACCGGCACCGTGCGCCCTTGCGCCGTGCGCACCGGTCGCGACCAACGATCCGGCGGCAGGTCACGCCACTCCACGGTGAGATGGATCGCGGCATGATCGCTGAGGTTCCGCAGGGCCTGCACGGGAAGGGTCGCTGAGAGCTCGATCCCCTCGTCGCGCTCCGCGGGTGACGAGTACATCGGGGACTTAATGCCGGTGGCCGCCCATTCGACCAGCCGCGCCAGGGCACGCGCGTTGAGGCCCACGTGGGCCACGAGCTGCCGGCGGTTCCAACCCGCCAGCAGGGAGGGCTCGTCGAAGTCGGCGTCGGTGAGCTCGTTGAGCTTGCGGGAGTAGTAGGCCTGCCCGCGCCGAGCGAGCAGCAACGCGCTCGTGATCGCCGGGTCGGAGACCAAGTCTCTGCGAACGGCCACGGCTTAGCTCTCGACGCGGATGGGATTACTGATGGTGCCGATCCCCTCGATCGTGGTCGTGAGGGTGGCGCCGTCGCTGAGGTAGCGCGGGGGCTTCCTGACGTGGCCGACTCCGCCCGGGGTGCCGCTCGCGATCACGTCGCCCGGATTCAGGGTGACGATGTGCGAGATGTACGAGACCAGGGCCGCGGGAGTGAACACCAGGTCGTTGGTCATGGAGCGCTGTACCACCTCGCCGTCGACCTCCGTGCGGAGTTCGGTGTCCACGCCGTACTCGTCCCCAGTCACGAGCACCGGTCCGAACGGGGTTGAGTTCTCGAAAGTCTTGCCCTGAAACCACTCAGGCGTGCGGTACTGGTAGTCGCGCATCGTGACGTCGTTGAGGACGGAGTAGCCGGCGATGGCCGCCGCGGCCTGCTCCGGGTCGAGCCGCCGCGCCGTGCGGCCGATGACGACAGCGAGCTCGCCCTCCCAGTCGACCGCGTGGGAGGCGTATTCGGGCAGTTCGATCGTGTCGTAGGGCCCGATGAGTGCTTCCGGGTATTTCGCGAAGAGAGTGGGGTGCTGGGGGATTTCCCGGCCCATCTCGAGGATGTGAGTGCGGTAGTTCAGTCCAACGCAGACGACCTTCGAGGGGGTGGGAACGACCGCGGCCCAGGCTGTGGGTTCGATCTCGTCCAACGGATGGGTGGCCCCATCGGCCGCCGCTGCTTGCGCCCGCCAGCCATCCTGGGCGAGCAGGGCGCCGACGTCGACTACGCCCGTGATCTCGGTGGCAGTGCCGCCGTCAAGGCGGACGGCGACGGTACCGTCGGGGGTGCGGAGGGTGGCGAGTTTCATGACGTCGCTTTCTGATTGGTTCCGGGAACATAGCTGCGCGCGAAGTTGAGGCGGTCCATGATCGGGCCGTCAGTGAAGCGGAAGAGGTCGAACTGCGAATCGGCGTTCAGCGACCACGGCACCCAGCTCGGCACCACGAAGAGGTCGCCGGTCTCCAGGAGGGTCTCGGTGTCACCGAGCACGACCGTGCCACGGCCTTCGAACACCTGCCATACGGCTGAGCCGACCTCGTGGGTGGGCCAGGTGGACGCTCCGGCGCGCAGTCGGTGGAACTCGCACCGTATGGTCGACATCACGTCGCCTCCGGTGGTGGGATTGGTGAAGCGGATGGCGGCATGGCCCTGCGAGACGGTAGCGGGGTAGCCCTCGTCTTCGAGTCTCAGTTGCTCGGTGAGGGCGCGATCGGTGAACTCCCACCTGTAGGCGCTGAGGGGAGAAGAGCTCTTGTTCTCGAGAACCGACACCGGCCGGAGGCCCGGGTAGGCCCAGAGGCGTTCGGCGCGCGAGAACTCGGGAGAGGCCTCGTCGGTGACCCGTTCCGATCCGAACTCGAAGAAGCCCACATCCATCTGGCTCGAGAACGGGATGTCCAGTCCGTCGATCCAGGCCATCGCATTCGCGGTGTCGTTGTGGTGCCCGTGGAAGTTCCAGCCAGGGGTCAGCAGCAGATCACCGCGGCTCATCCGCACCGGATCGCCGTTGACCACCGTCCACACCCCTTCGCCTTCCACCACGAAGCGGAATGCGTTCTGCGAGTGGCGGTGCTCGGGGGCGGTCTCGAATCCGCCGAGGTACTGGATGGCGCACCAAAGGGTGGGGGTGGCGTAGCCGGTGCCGGGTAGGCCTGGATTGGTGAGGCCCACCGCGCGCCTCTCGCCGCCACGGCCGACCGGCACGAGGTCGCCCGAGCGCTGTGCCAACTCGAACAACGTCTTCCACCGCCACACATGCGGCACCGCCAGCGGGGCCGGAGTGATCGGCATGAGGTCGTCGCGCTGCGTCCACAGGGGGGCCAGATCGTTGGCCGCGAAGTCGCGGTAGAGTTGCTCGAGTTCGGGGCTGTCGGCACGGTTGTCCATCTGCTGCATCGCAGAAATCCTCTCGTCGCCACGGCGACGTTGCCGCAGGTGCTCAGTACACCAACTATACCTATGAAGCCCCCCGCGACCACCGCGCTCGCCAGCTCGGAAACCACCGCCGATCGCAGCGTCTCTGACCAGCCTTCTGGTCGCTAACATCTTCGCCCCGGCGGGTGTGCCAGCTGGGGTGGTGAACGTCGTCCAACGCGGATGCCGGGGCGCTGACTCGCGCAGTGAGGGTCGATCCCCGGCTTCGAAATGGCCGCGAATCGTTTCCTCGTCCAGGACGGCAACGCGGACGCGTTCGTCGAAGCGTTTATCGAGCGGATGCGCGCGGACGTGGCACCCTGAAACAGGTACAGGTGGAAGGCTGAATTCGCCAGGCCTGTTGTCCCATCTGGCTCCGGTACGACCGAAACCGTACTTCTCACACCCGAGTCTATTCTCCGTGTTCAGGTGCACGCGGAAACTGTGACGGCCCGCTCCTCTTATCGATTGTTACGTCCCGTGAAGGATGTGTCGTCGCGTGACAGGGCTCGTTTCGGAGTCCCTCCGCCTCCGTGCCTTACTGGTTGCCGCAGTCACTAACAGCCCCACGAGAGGAAGCACCCATGTCTGACCAGGACAGCAAACCACAGAGCGAGTTGCGCTCGGCGCTCGCCGAGAACGGCAAGCGCAGGCGCACCGGCACCCTTGTCGCCGTCGCGCTCGGCGTGGCGGCAGTCGTCGCCATCGGCGTCACTTTCGGCATCAACGCATTCCGCGGGCCGGTCGAGAACGCGGCCGCTGCAACAGGAGCCGGAGAGGCGGAACGTCTCAGCCTTCGTATCGCCACCAGCGAGGACACCGACTTCCAGGCGGCAATCGCCGAGATCGCCGCCGAGAAAGGACTGGACGTGGAGTGGGTCAACGTCGCCGACTGGGTGTTGCCTAATACCGAACTCGCCGCGGGCACCGTCGACGGCAACGCCTTCCAGCACATCCTCTACCTGAGCAACTTCAACGTGAAGAATGACGAGAACCTGACCCCCGTGTTCTCGACCGTCATCACTCAGTGGGGCGTGTTCTCCGCCACCCTTGACAGCATCGAGGAAATCCCGGACGGCGGGCGCGTCGCCATCCCGGACGACCCGTCCAACGGTGGTCGCGCTTTGTTCATCCTCGAGGCTGCCGGCCTCGTCGAGATCGCTGACGGCTCCGGCGAGTTCCCGACCGTCGACGACATCACCGAGAACCCGCAGGGTCTCGAGTTCGTGCCGATCGCCGCGACCACCATCCCGCAGCAGTTCGATGACCCGAGTCTCTCGGCCGTCGTCGTCGGCACCTCCTACTTCGACCCGTCGCAGGGGATCGGAACCGACGACGCATTGTTCCTCGACGACTCCCTCGACGAGAAGAACCTCCCCTACGTCAACGTGATCGCCTCGCGTGACGACAACAAGGACGACCCGGCTTGGGAGATTCTCGAAGAGTCCTACCGCGACGCGGGTGCCGCTGAAGCGCTCAAGAAGGAAAGCTTCGGCAGTACCGTCGGCGTTGAGGTCGACGTGAAGACGCTCCGCTCGAAGCTCGCGGACCTCGAGAAGCTGGCCGCAGCCAACCAGTAATCGGCCAACCAGTAATCGGCCGACCCGTCGCGGGGCCGTCACGGACACGATCCGGGCACGGCCCCGCGCAGCCATGGGAGCAAAATGACTACAGCGATCAGTTTCGAGAGCGTCTCCAAGACGTTCGACCTGAAGGGCAAGCCGTTCCGGGCGTTGCACAACATCGACCTCACGGTGCAGAGGGGGGACATATTCGGCATCGTCGGCTACTCCGGTGCGGGCAAGTCGACCCTGCTGCGCACCGTGAACGCGCTTGAGCGTCCAACGAGCGGTCAAGTGGTGGTCGACGGTACCCCGGTGTCCTCGCTGACCGGAACCGCCATCATCCGTGCCCGCCAGCGCATCGGCATGATCTTTCAACAGTTCAACCTCCTGCAGTCGCGCAACGTGTATAAGAACATCGCCTACCCACTCGCACTCGCAGGCGTGCCGAAGCACGAAATCCTTGACCGGGTCGAGGAACTGCTCGACTTCGTCGGGCTCGCAGACAAGGCCCTGCAGTACCCGAGCAAGCTCTCCGGGGGCCAGAAGCAGCGCGTCGGCATTGCTCGCGCTCTCGCCAATCGGCCCGACATCCTGCTTTCGGATGAGGCGACGAGCGCCCTCGACCCGCAGACGACGGGAGAGGTGCTCGACCTGCTTCGGCGGGTGAATCGGGAGTACGGAGTGACGATCCTGCTCGTGACGCATGAGATGGACGTAATCCGCCGGCTTGCCAATCGGGTCGCTGTGATGGAACGCGGCGAGGTCGTCGAACATGGCACCGTCTACGACGTTTTCTCGAACCCGCGCAATGACACCTCCCGGCGTTTCGTATCGTCGGTGCTGCACCACATCCCCTCGGTGGACACGCTGGAACGCATTCGAACGGTGCACCGCGGCCGGCTCGTGCAATTGCACGTGGAAAACCGCGAGTCCAACGACCCGTTCCTCTCGCGTGTAGCCCGAACGCACGGCATCGACTTCAACGTCGTCTATGGCGGCGTGAGCGAACTGGAATCCCGGCTCTTCGGCAGCCTCACCGTCGAGTTGCTCGGCAACGACGAATCTGTGGATGCCGCGATCGCTGACTTGCGAACGACCACCCCCGTGACAGAGACCTCGCATGCGTGATATCGACCTCGAGGCACTCCTGCCTCGCATATGGAAAGCCCTGGCCGAGACCGGCCTCATGGTGAGCGTCTCTTTTGTGCTGTCCGCGTTGCTGGGCGTGATGCTCGGACTGCTGCTGTACGCTTCGCGGCCGGGCAATTTGATGCAGAATCGGTCGGTTTTCGGCGTGCTCAACGTGATCGTCAATGTCGTCCGTCCTGTCCCGTTCCTGATCGTCGCGGTTTCGATCATCCCGCTCACCCGGATGATCATCGGCACCAGCATCGGGCCCGTTGCCGCGATCGTCCCACTCGTGCTCGTCGCGAGTGTCGCCATTGCGCGTGTCGCGGAGTCCAACCTGGTGGCCGTCGACCCTGGTGCAATTGAGGCCGGTACCGCGATGGGGGCCAGGCCATGGCAGGTGCTGTTCACCATTGTGATTCCCGAGGCGCTCGGCCCACTTGCGCTCGGCTTGACCTATATCTTCGTGGCGCTGATCGACGCGACCGCGGTCGCCGGGGTCCTGGGCGGCGGCGGGCTCGGCGACCTGGCCATCAAGTACGGCTATCAGCGTTTCGACTGGTTCGTGGTGGGCGTTATCGTGGTGATCCTGATCGTGCTCGTGCAAGCAGCCCAGTGGCTCGGCAATCTGATCTCCAGGAGAGTGATGCACCAATGACTACGGAATTCAGCACTTCCCTCGTGAGCGTGAGCGTGAGCGTGCGCGAGGCAGCGGTGCGGCGTGAGGCTGACGCAACTCTGCTGTTCGACTACACGACCGGCAGCATCTACGCCGGCTGGGTCCACCTCGCCGCCCTCGCCGCCGTCGCCGCGGTCATCGCGGGACTCGCGCAGCGTGCGCGCGAGGGCACCCTCGACTTCGGGCGCCCCCGTCGCCGCACCTTCGGGTCCGCCGGCGAGGTGAGCTCAGCCGCATCCAGTGCTCGGCGCAATGTGCGCGCCATCGCGGCGCACAATCCGGTCGCACAGCGCACCCGAGCGGTGGGGCAGTCCGAACTCAACGCCACGCTGCCGGAGTGGAAGGCGCCCAGGGCGGCGAGGGTGGAGGCATGAGCGTGCTGTTGGGCGATGGGCTTGTCGTATCGGACCAGGGATTCGGCGGTATGGCTCTCGCGGACGTCTACGGGCAAGCTGACCGTGCTGAGTCGCTCGCCACCCTGCATCACGCAATCGATGCCGGGGTCACGTTCCTCGATACCGCTGACATCTACGGCGACGGGTCGAACGAGACTCTGCTGGGCGAGGTGCTTCGTACCCGCCGCGATGAGGTGGTGTTGGCCACGAAATTCGGCATCACCGAGCGGGACGAGGAAGGCCTCCGTTCGCGTGGCGACCCCGCGTACGTCCGCTCCGCCATCCAGGCGAGCCTGCACAGGCTCAGCGTCGAGCGCATCGACCTGTACTACTACCACCGGGTCGACCCGCGGGTACCGATCGAAGAGACGATCGGCGCGCTCGCCGAGTTGGTGCGGGAGGGACTCGTCGCGCACGTCGGGGTCAGCGAGGTCACGGGTATCGAGCTGGAACGCGCGAACGCCGTGCATCCGATCGCTGCAGTGCAGAGCGAATGGTCGGTGTGGAGCCGTGACGTCGAGGACCACGTCGTCCCCACGGCCACCCGCCATGGCATCGGTTTCGTCGCATATTCACCACTCGGCCGCGGGTTTCTCGCGGCACCCCTTGACGATCTGGGGCCCGATGACCTGCGACGTAACTTCCCGCGGTTCGACGACGAGCGGATTACCGCGAACCGTGCCATCGCCGCAGCGGTTCGCAGCGTCGCGGAGGCAGAGGGCGCAACTCCCGCGCAGGTGGCGCTCGCCTGGCTGTACGAGCGCGGCCGACGCCTGGGCGTTGCCGTGGTTCCCATACCGGGCACGCGTAAGGCGGCGCGCATCGATGAGAATTCCGCTGCGGTTGACCTGCGACTCGGGGAAGAGTCGATCGCCGTGCTTGACGGCCTGGCCTCCACCGTGGTGGGTGACCGAGCCCGGGATGCCCGCTGGATCTCGCAAGGCAGAGAGCGCGACTCGTGACAGATTTGGTCGCGCGCTTCGCTGACGTCTTCGATGAAGTGGGGGCGGATGCAGTTGCCCGAGAGTGCGAACGTCGGCTTCCCTTCGCCGAGATCGAGACCCTGCGGGCCGCCGGGTTCACCCGCGTCAGCCTGCCGGCGGCGTTCGGCGGGGACGCGGCGACCCACGCGGAACTGTTCGAGCTCCTGGCGGAACTTGCCCGGCGGGACTCGAACCTGGCCCAGCTGTTCCGTTCGCATTTCTCGTTCATCGACCGCACCATCCACTGGCCTTCGTCGCCGTCACGGGATGCACGACTGCGGGCGCTCGCAGATGGCGCCATCCACGGCAACGCCACCTTCGAGCGCAGTTCAGCAAAGGTGGGCACCTTTGGCACCCGTGTCACACACGACGGCGAGGGCATGCGGCTCGACGGCACGAAGTACTACAGCACCGGCACTCTCTACGCCGATCTTGTGTCGGTGGCAGCGGATCGGGACGGTGAGAGCGTCAGTGTGCTGCTGCGCACTGACACGCTCGGAGTCGAGCGGATCGATGACTGGCGCGGCTTCGGTCAACGCATGACCGGCAGCGGCACGACCGTCTTCGACCGGGTGCGGCTAAGCGGCGACCAGGTGCTCGACCGCGACTCTGATCGGCTCTCGCATGGCGGAGCCTTCGTGCAGCTGGTGCTTCTCGCGGCGCTGACCGGTATCGGGCGGGCCATCCTGGACGACGCCACGCGCTTCGTGCGCACTCGCACCCGCACGTACAGCCACGGCAGCGCAGCGACACCGCAGGCGGACCCAATCGTGCAGGAGGTCGTGGGTGAGTTGTCGGGCCGCTCCTTCATTGCCGATGCGGCCCTCGCAGCCGCAGTGACCACCCTGGCACGATCGAGCGCGGCGATCCTGGCCGGCGCAGACGATGCGGCCCAGCGCGTCGCGGACGCCGACGTCGCGACGGCGCGGGCCCAGCTCGCGATCCTCCCCGCGGTCTTGCAGGCGGCCACGGACCTCTTCGAGGTCGGCGGTGCCAGCGCGGTTGACGCCGACCTCGCGCTGGACCGGCACTGGCGAAACGCCCGAACCATTGCCTCACATAATCCCGCCCGCTACAAGGCGCGCGCCCTCGGCGACCTGCTCATCAACGACACCCCCGTGGTGTCATGGTGGAGCAGCGGCGAAGCGTGACGAGAGAGAACGGAACGACCATGACGGAGCGAAAGAAGCTCATCCTCAACCTGTTCGAGATGAACACGGTCAGCCACATCAGCCATGGGCTGTGGCCGTTGCCGGGCAACAACCGGCACCGCTTTAATGAGCTGGAGTACTGGCTCGAGCTCGCTCAGATCCTCGAGGACGGCGGCTTCGACGGAATTTTCCTCGCCGACGTCGTCGGAGCCTATGACGTGTTCCGCGGTGGGCCGGAGACGGCGATCAGTGAGGGACTCCAGATTCCGTCGAATGATCCGCTCCTTGTCATCCCCG
>JAODMM010000207.1 GCA_025465015.1 Cryobacterium sp.
AGCTGAGGGCGAATGAGAGAAGCGCTGCGGCGAGGATCCCCGGGAGCAGCAGCGGGAAAGTGATCCGTAGGAACACTTGACCCGGCGAGCCGTAGAGATCGCGACCGGCCTCCTCGAGTGCCGGGTCGAGGCTCGCCACTCGTGCCTTGACCGTGACGACGACGAAGCTGATGCAGAACATGGTGTGCGCGAGAATTATCGTGATCATGTTCTTCGGAACCCCGGCAGACAGGAACTGAGCAGCCAGTCCTGCCCCCAAGACAACCTCCGGGGTCGCCATGGGCAGGAACAGCAGCAGGCTTGTGGCCGAGCGGAATGAGAAGCGATAACGCACGAGGGCGATGGCGATCATCGTTCCGAGCGTCGTTGCGGCGACCGTCGCAACCAGGCCGATGACGAGGCTGTTGCCGAAGGCCTGGCACACAGCGCCATTTTGCACGTTGCAGACGTTCGCCCATTTGTCGAGAGTGAATCCGCGCCACGTGATGTTCGACTTCAGGGAGTCGTTGAACGAGAAAATGAACGTGTACACGATCGGGATGCCCAGGAGGATGAGCGCGAGAACGGAGTACAGGGGAAGTATCCACTTGCCTAGAGAAATCCTCACAGCAGTTCCTCCGTTCCGGCCCGTTTCACGTAGAAGCTGACGACCACGAGGATCACGGCCATCAGGATGAGTGACAGCGCCGCGGCGATGGGGTAGTTCAGCAGCACCAGGAAATTGGCCTCGATAACGTTGCCGATCATCTGGCTGTCGGGCCCGCCCAGGAAATCCCGGCTGGCGTTGATGTAGTCCCCGGCAGCGGGAATGAACGTCAGGAGGGTCCCCGCGACGATCCCCGGCATGGACAGCGGAATGGTCACCTTCAAGAACACGTGGAACGGGTTGGCGTACAGATCCGTGCCGGCCTCGAGGTATCGCAGGTCGAGCCGCTCCAGTGTCGCGTACAGCGGCAGGGTCATGAAGGGAATGAAGTTGTAGGTCAGCCCGAAGATGACGGCGAAGGGCGTCCCGGTCAGGTGTGCGTCGGGCGCGAGGAGCGACACGGCTTTGAGGGACGTCACAACGAACGACTCATCAGAGAGGAGCTGTTTCCAAGCCAGTGTGCGAAGCAGGAAACTGATGAAGAACGGTGCTATCACTAGGACAAGCATCACGCTCTGCAACAGCGGCCATCGCCTCGACGAGACTCCGATGAAATAGGCCAGCGGGTAGCTGATCACCAGCGCGAGCACGGTGGCGACGAATGCGAAACCGAAGGAACGAAGAATGTGGGGCAGGTAGGCCCCGACGACCTCGGTGTAGTTCTCCCACCTGAAGGCGTAGTTGAATTCCCCGACGTCTCCGAATTCGCTGGGCGCTTGGAAAGACGTGAGCAGCAGCGACACGAGCGGGGTGAGAAAGAACAGAACCAAGTAGAGGATTCCCGGCAGGAGCAGCAACAGCGCGACCCTGCTTCGACGCCGTGGTGCCGGCTCGCCCGACTTTGCCGCTGTGGTGGCGAATGCAGCGAATGCCACCGCTACGCCTCTCCCCGCTCCGGCACGAGAGCGGGGCGCTTGTGCACAGCGACGTTTCGTGTGTCATCATCCGGCGCCCGCCCGGGTCGCTCCGCCGGGTCATCGTCGAGCCCGAACCCGTGCGCGATGCTCCAGCTCACCCACACCTCGTCTCCCGCTTGGGCCATCGGGCCGAACGTCTTGTTCTGGGCGAAGACTACGAGCGTCCCAATGCCAGGCGTCGTCACCAGGTACTGTGTGCTCATTCCGCTGAAGGAGACGTCACTGACGCGTCCGGGCCCGAGAACGTTTCGCGCCGGATCCGACGCCGGGGTCTCGCGGTGCAGGCTCAGCTTCTCCGGGCGTACACCGATGGTCACGGTTCCCGCTAGACGGCGGGCGCGGTCGCGCGGAACAACGACCCGATGACCCGCGACGTCGACCGAGATCGCCTGGTTCGTCGTTCCGGCGACATTCCCGGTGAGGAGGTTCGATTGACCAAGGAAGTTAGCCACGAAAGCAGTTCTCGGCGCCTCATAGAGTTCCTCCGGCGGCCCCATCTGTTCGATCCGACCTTTATTCATCACTGCGACGGTATCGGCCATCGTCATGGCCTCCTCCTGGTCGTGGGTCACGTGGAGGAAGGTCAGACCGACCTCCTCCTGAATGCCCTTCAACTCCAGTTGCATCTGGCGGCGCAGCTTGAGATCGAGTGCACCGAGCGGTTCATCAAGCAGCAGAAGAGCGGGCCTGTTGACGATCGCGCGTGCGAGTGCGACTCGCTGTTGCTGCCCGCCTGACAGTTGGAGTGGTTTGCGTGCGGCCAGGTGGTCAAGCTCCACCAGACGGAGAGCCTCGTGCGCCTTGCCCACCGCATCGTCGATCTTTCTACGGCGCAGCCCGAAAGCGACGTTCTCGAGAACAGTCATGTGGGGGAAGAGCGCATAACTCTGAAACACCGTGTTCACCGGCCGCTGGTAGGGCTTCTGCGCGGTGACGTCCATGCCACCGATGAGGATGCGACCTCGTGTGGGTTCTTCCAGCCCTGCCACGAGACGCAGGGTGGTGGTCTTTCCACAGCCCGATGGACCGAGGAGGGCGAAAAAAGAACCGGCCGGGATGGTCAGGTCGAGGTCCTCGATCGCTGTGAACCCGGGGAATCGCTTCTGAATACCGACGAGTTCGAGGTCGGCGCCGCGATCGGCGAATGCAGCGGTCGCCATGCCTAGGCCCCCAGCAAGATGCCCTGGAAGTCGGCGTTGTATTTCTGCTCTTCCGCCCCACTGAGCGCGCGAAAGACATGCGCCCGGTCGAGTGTGGTGGCATCGGGGAAGATGAGCTGATTGTTCGCAAGCTCGGGATCTATGGCCATGGCGGCCTCCTTTGCACCGACGACCGGAGTGATGTAATTGACGTAAGCGGCGACCTCGGCGGCGACGTGAGGATCGTAGTAATAGTTGATCAGCGCTTCCGCGTTCTTCTTGCGACTCGACCCGATCGGCACAACGAAGTTATCGTTCCAGAGGGTTCCGCCCTTCTCCGGGACGATGAACTCCCAGCGGTCATCGTTTTCCGCGTTCAACTGGATGATGTCTCCCGACCACACAATCGCGGCGAGGGTGTCTTCGTTGACCAGGTCCTCCTTGTAGGAGTTCCCCTTGATATTTCTGACCTGGCCGTCTTCGACCTGCTTCTTCAAAACGTCTATCGCCGCCGCGAACTCGTCGTCGCCCCACTCACCGGCGATATCCACGCCCGCCTCCAGCATGATCAAGCCCATGGTGTCCCGCATCTCCGAAAGCACGCCGACGCGTCCCTTCAGCTGCGGGTCCCACAACTCCTCGACCGAGCTGATGCCGCCGGGCACCTTCTCCTTGTTCCAGCAGATACCCGCGAACCCGCCCTGCCAGGGAACCGACATCTTCCGGCCCGGGTCGAAGCTCACATCTTTCAAGCTCGGAGCGAGGTTCGCGAGGTTCGGAATGTTGTCGTGGTCCAATTCCTGCACATAACCGAATCGAATGAGACGACCGATCATCCAGTCGGTCAGGCACACCGCGTCCGCGCCGATGTCCTGGCCGAGGGCCAGTTGGTCTTTCACCTTGCCGTAGTACGTGTTGTTATCGTCCACGGCTTCTGAGTAGGTGACTTTGATTCCGGTCTTGGTTGTGAAGGCCTCCAGAGTCGGGTAGTTCCCGGCGTCGTCGACATCGATGTAGAGCGCCCAGTTATCCCAGTTCAACGATTTGTCGTCGTCGGAGCTGTCTGCTGCCGCAGTGGGCGCAGAGTTCGCGCCCGGTGAACAGGCGGCAAGGGCAAGGGCAGCAGCTCCGGCTCCCGCCCCGGTGAGAAGTGTCCGGCGTGCGATCTGCGCGTTCCTGGCCTGCTGAACGAGCTGTCGAACCATCGGATCTGCGGGCAACGGCCTGGGCTTCATCTCGGATCTCCTTGCATAGACACGGGAACATCGCCCGGTGGCATGCCAGTCGGGGTGGGTTGATACTTTCACATACCTTCCCACAAATCGGAGCGGAGTGGCCAAATCGTTACCGTCCTTGCCCGCCACAAACGAAATCAGCACTGCACCCCGCTTTGGGCATCCGATATTCGAAGTCTCCGACGATAGGCTGACGGGAAGGGCAGGCAGCCCCAGGAGAACAGGAGCGAGATGAAGGTCGCAGTCCCCAGGGAGATCAAGAACAACGAGTTCCGGGTTGCCCTCACACCCGCTGGCGTGCACGACCTTGTCGCCAATGGCCACGAGGTGCTCATCGAAGCTGGAGCCGGGCTCGGGTCTTCGATTCCGGACGAAGGCTTCGTCGCGGCGGGAGCCACCATCCTGCCCGATGCCGCCTCAACCTGGGCCGCGGCGGACCTCGTGCTGAAGGTGAAGGAACCAATCGAGAGTGAGTACGGCTATTTCCGCGAGGATCTGGTGCTCTTCGCTTATCTTCACCTTGCCGCTGAACCTGAACTAACGCGGGCACTACTGGCAAGCGGCATGACGGCGATCGCCTACGAGACGGTGCAGTTGCCCAACCGCGCGCTGCCTCTTCTTGCACCCATGAGCGAGGTTGCCGGGCGGCTTGCTCCCATCGTCGGCGCAAATGCGATGCTCAAACCCAACGGCGGTCCCGGTCTGCTCGTGCCCGGCGTGCCGGGGACGCATCCCGCACGGATCACTGTGCTGGGTGGCGGGGTCGCCGGGACGGCAGCGATGCAGGTCGCGCTGGGACTCGGCGCCGACGTGACGGTGCTCGACACGAACCTGTTCCGGCTTCGCGAGCTCGACGCACTGCATTTCGGACGGGTGAAGACCATCGCGTCGAACAGCTTCGAGATCGACAAGGCAGTGGTGGAGTCAGATATGGTCATCGGTTCGGTGCTCATCCCCGGGGCCAAGGCCCCGAAGCTGGTGAGCAACGAGTTAGTGTCGCGCATGCGCCCGGGAAGCGTGCTGGTCGATATCGCCGTGGACCAGGGTGGCTGCTTTGCCGGCTCGCATCCCACCACGCACGCCGACCCGACATTCACGGTGCACGGCTCGCTGTTCTACTGCGTGGCCAACATGCCCGGGGCTGTTCCGAACACCTCGACGTACGCCCTGACCAACGCCACGCTTCCCTACGTCCGCCAGGTCGCTGCCTTGGGCTGGAGAGATGCCCTGCGGGCTGATCCCGCGCTTGCACTCGGGTTGAACGCTTGCGCTGGCACGCTTACCAACGCACCGGTCGCTGCTGCTCACGGCGTTGAGCATCGCGACCTGGTGGAGGTTCTCGGCTAGGTGCCGATGACAAAGACACGGGGTCCGTGACGCCGCCGCCCCGTGTCCCGCTTGATGGCGCCGATGACACGCGCGCCTCATCGGCGCGACGGCCCTCGCATTGACGGATGCCCTCCTGCCACCCTTATGAATGCCAGGCGACCTGTTGCGCACCCCTTTGAACCGGCCACCTTCTACTGCGACTTCTGCACCAGCGACCGATGACGTGTACTTGCGGGCGATACCGCGTGCCGCCGCGTCCCGTGCCTTGGTACCTGATCAGTGCCTGCGCCGCCCTGTGCCAGCGACGCGCCCTGGGTACTCTGGATGCATGACCGCCCGCGAGTTCACGCACGAGCCGGACGCCAACCGGTACACCATGAAGGTCGGCGGGGAGCGGGTCTGCATCGTCGATTACTCGATCAACAACAACGCGATCGCACTCACTCGCACCTTCACCCCTCCGCCTCACCGCGGCAAGGGCTACGCCGGCGAGCTCGTGGAGCACGTGGTGAATGAGATCGAAACGACCACGCAATACCGCGTCGTTCCCGCCTGCTGGTACGTGAGCGATTGGTTCGAGAGGTATCCGGAGCGCGCGGGGATCCTCGCTCGTTGACACTGTTACGGAGGGGGCCGGCGCTGCGCGCCGTTGGTCCCGGAGTGCTGGCGCTCGTTATCGCGTCCGGCTTCGTGGTGACGCCCGCTGCCGCTAGGACCAACGACGCCCCGCCGCCTCGCACCGCAGCCGCGAGCACCACCGAGCATCTGCGTGGCCTCCAGTACGCCGCGCTCGGCGATTCCTACAGCGCAGGCTACGGCCTCACCCCGCTCACCGGTCTGCCCGTGCCCGGATGCCGACAAGCCGACGTCGACTTCCCCCACCTCGTTGCCGCGGATCTTCACCTGTCGCTCACCGACGCAAGCTGCGGAGGCGCCGTCACGGCGAACCTCAACGCCACACCGCAACTCACCTCCGACGGAACGGCGCCGGTACAGAACTCCTCCCTCACGGCGGATACCGACATCGTGACCGTGACGATCGGCGGCAACGACCTGGGCTTCGCCGAGATCATCTCGTTCTGCACTGCCCTCACCGGTAACGGCCCCGTGGCCGGGAACCTCACCCTGACCAACTGCCGCAGCAGCTTCGCCCTCACCTCCGACGGCGACCTTCTCGCCGCGAGAATCATCAACACAGTCGAACCAGCGGTAGCCGCCGCGTTGGCCGACATCACCGTACGGGCGCCGAATGCGAAAATATTCGTGGTCGGCTACCCGGCGCTCTTCCCCGACGCCGCAACCACCCCAGCCGACGGATGCTTCACCTCAGCACTCGGGAACGGCCAGCCTCCGTTCCCGGAGAGCACCTTCCCATTCACCGACGTCGACTCCTCGTACCTGCATAGCGTGCAGACCGACCTCGACGCTGCGCTCGCCCGCCAGACGGAACTCGCCGGTGGAACCTTCGTTCCCACGCTGTCGAAGTCGGAAGCACACAGTGCCTGCGCACCACCCGGCGAGGCCTACATCGAGGGCATCACCCTGATCCGTCCGCTGAACGCTGCGAGTCCCGACCCGGTCACCCCGCGCGCCAGGCCGGACAACTCGACAACTCTCGGCATCGAGGCGGCACCGGGTGCGATGCATCCGAATACCGCTGGGGTCGCCTTCCTGGCCGACGAAGTGATCAGCGCGATTCTCGCGGCCTTTCCCGCGCCCACTGAGACGCTTCACGCATCTCCTCCCCCTGCACCCACTGGTGACAACTCCAACCTCGCCAACTGGGCAATCATCGGCGGTCTGGCTGCGCTGTCCGGGCTCGGAGTTCTCGCGATGACATGGCGGCGGCGGTCGGCGGGGTGAAAGCTGGCCGTCGACGGCGACGAGTTCACCGACATCGAGGATTCCGGGTCCACGTCCGGGCAGACAACCGGAACCACGGTGCAGAAGGTCGCCCGGCATGTCCCTCCGCCCGCATTCGATCGGATCACCTCGCTGGCTGGCACCACGAGGCACCGACAAGCGCAGCAGGGACGCCACGCGAGAAGTAGGTACCAGCCTGGGTGGCGTCGCGGTGTTGTGCCACACGAATGCGGGTGTCGCATCCGTCACTCGCGCTTTGTTGGCGGCGGGACTGGTCGTGGTTCCGCTGACTCGCTATGACGGACGCACCACAGCTGCGGTCAAGGTCGGCACCATCAAACCCGCGGATGCGAAATCCTCGCCCCTCACACCCGGCACGGATCACTCCTTGAGAGGATAGGCCATCGACACCTTCACCTTCCAGATCGACTGGGCCGCGCTCGTCACACCAACCGTCCCCATCGCCGTCTCCACGCCGGTCATGCTCGGCATCCTCGCGATCGCCGCAACCCTCAGCCTTCCCCGTGTGACCTGGCAGTTCTTCGGCCTGTTCACGACTCTCGTTCACGAACTCGGTCATGCTTTCGCCGCAGTCCTCACCGGACGCGTCGTGCACGGCATCCGCATCCGTCGTAACCATTCCGGGGACGCAGTCAGCAGCGGGCGTGGCGTTCTCGGCGTGGTCGTCAGTGGCGTGCTCGGTTATCCAGCGCCGGCAGTCGTGGGCGCCGCTCAGCTATGGAGCGTGTTCCACGGCTACAGCGCAGTCGCGCTGTTCACCGGCGGCGTCGTGCTGGTGCTCACGGTCCTTGTGATCCGCAACCTGTTCGGCGTCGTCGTGGTGCTGACTTCAGCCGGTGTGAGCGCTGTCCTCTGGTTCTACGCCTCCCCCGAGGTCCAGGGCTACGCTCTACTCGTGCTGGGAACCGCCCTGCTCGTCGGATCACTACGGGGACTCGCCTCCGTTCTCGCCGTGCACACGCGACGACGCCACCGGCTGCAGACCTCAGATGCGTATCTTCTCTACCGACGAACCGGCGTGCCGTCACCGGTGTGGCTTGCGATGTTCGCGGCGATTATCGGCGCATGCATCGTGGTCGCGGTGACTGGGTTTCTCTCGCGCTGACATCGCGGGACCTGGCTACTCCTTGCGTTGCGCCGGCACGGAGGACAAGCTGAGCGGAAGCGCTCGCGAGGCGCCTTCTTCAACGACGAAAGGAGGGCTGCCCATGACCCAGACCGTCACCTCCGCGGACGGCACCACCATTGCCTACGAAATGGTCGGCGCTGGGCCGGCGCTGGTCGTGCTCGGCGGCGCATTCAGCACTCGTCGCGGGGCGAGTTCCCTGGCTCCGCTTCTCGCCCCGCACTTCTCGGTCTATGCCGTCGACCGACGGGGACGAGGCGACAGCACCGACACCGCGCCCTACGCTCCGGAGCGCGAGGGGGAAGACCTGGCGGCCGTGATTGGCGCTATCGGAGGCGAGGCCGCGTTCTACGGGCACTCCTCCGGCGCTGCGATCGGCCTTCTCGCAGCGGCCCGCGGAGTGCCCATCACTCGGCTGGCCGCCTATGAGCCGCCCTACACAGGCGGGATTGTCGGCGGAGGAAAATTCTTCACGGCTTGGCGGGCAGACGTCGAAGGCGCACTGGCCGCAGGCGATCGCGAGCGTGCGTCCGTATTGTTCATGGAGGGTACCGGGGCGGATGCCGAAACCATCGCCGGCATGAGCCAACTGCCGTTCTGGGAGGGAATGCTGGCCGTCGCCCACACCCTCCCCTACGACCTCGCCGTGCTGGGTGACGGGACAGTTCCCGCCGAGCGATTCGCGAGCATCACCGTTCCGACGCTCGTGCTCTACGGTGGCGACAGCGAGGCCTGGGCGGAGAGCGCAGCGTCGACCATCGCCGAGGCCATTCCTCGTTCCCGCACGGCGGCCATTGCTGGCCAGACCCATAATGTCGACCCGGCGGCGATCGTTCCCGTGCTTGTTGACTTCTTCAGCTAGCCCGGAATCCGGAACCCGATGCCCGTCGGGGGAAAAATTATCCTCGTTGTAGAAGTATCCGTCGGAGAGTTGCGGGTCTATAGCATTTGCCGAACGGCATGGCAACCCGTGCAGCTTGTGAAGCCTATCCGGATATATTTCAGATGCACCGGTAGGTTGCATCGAGTGTTTGGGGAACATTGCGTGCCGGATCACCAAGACGCGTCGGGCAGACTGTTGGGGGGCCGATATGCGCTTGAGGACCCCATCGGCTACGGCGGCATGTCCACCGTCTACCGTGCGCGCGATAACGCCCTCGGTCGCCAGGTCGCGGTAAAGCTCTACCACCCTGGTACCGCCGACGTCGGGCGGCAGGAAAGCGAACTGCTCGTCTTAGCGAGCCTCGACCACCACAGCCTCGTGCACCTGTTCGACGCCGGTGTCGATGTCGACCCTGCTGGCCGCTCGGCACGCTATATCGTCATGGCACTCGTGAAAGGGCCCACCCTTCAGGATCGCCTGGCCCAGGGTCGCATGAGTGCCCGACACATCGGCGAAATCGGCTACGACATGGCGGAGGCGCTGGACTACATTCACGGGCACAACGTGATCCATCGCGATATCAAGCCGTCGAACATCCTGCTGATGGATTACGCGAACGAAGCGCAGCGTGCGCGTGCGAAGCTAACCGATTTCGGGATCGCGCTCGCCGACGACATCGAACGAATGACGGCAGACGGGTTGACCACCGGCACCGCCGCGTACCTCAGCCCCGAACAGGCAAGCGGCGAGCCCGTCGGCTCTGCCAGCGATGTCTATGCACTGGGGCTCGTTCTGCTGCAATGTTTCACTCGGACCGTCGAATTCCCCGGGCGGCTGGTGGAGTCCGCCATCGCCCGGCTGTCTCGTGACCCTGTCATTCCCGCCTGGCTGCCCGAGCACTGGAGTGAGCTGCTGGCGTCGATGACCGCCCGCGACCCGGCAGAGCGTCCAATCAAGGGGGAACTCGTTGGTGCGCTCAGGCAAGTGGTGATCGCCGACATCGCCCGGCACAAGGAACCGCTGGAGCCGCTGTTCAGCAACGGGGGTGAGGCACGGCCGGTACTTCCGAAGCCGGATATCCTCGAGGCTATACCCGACCAAGCGCTCCAGCGCGCCACAGCGCTGGCAGCCCGGCTGTTTTCCGCGCCGATCGCCGTAGTCAGTGTCGTCGACCGCGACCGGTTGTGGCTGAAGTCCTACTACGGAGCGGAGGTGGAGGAGATCGCCCGCCACGTCGACGTCAGCTCCTCCATCGTGCCGCAGGATGTGCCGATCGTTGTCGAAGACGGACGCACGGATCCCCGGGCGAAGGACAGCCCCCTCGTGACCGGGCCGCTTGGAATCCGTTTCTATGTCGGGGTTCCCCTGCGAAGTTCCGACGAACGCACCATCGGCACCCTGAGCGTGCTGGGGATCGTCCCAGGGACGGCGAATGACGGGGACATCGCTAACCTCCAGGACATCGCTGCGCTCATCGTCGCCCAGCTGGAGTTGCGGCAGGAAGGTATGCGGAATACCGCCGCGTGACGGTGCCGGTAGTTCCACCGCCGATTCAAGGACCGGCTCCCCCGGTTGGCAGGAGATCAGCAGCCCTGGTCGCGGGTATTCCGGCGCTGCGGCTGCAGACGTTGCATCCCAGAGCGATGGCGGGGGTACACGACCACTCGCGGTACGGCGAGGATCCTCTCGGACGCTCGGTTCAATCCGCTGGTTTCGAATGTGATCGCTGCCGGCAGCGGCAGCCGCGTGAGCGAGAGCAGAGTCGACGGGATCAGCGGAGACTGGCTACGTGGCGGGGCCAGATCCCCCTCCTGAGATCTACCATGGGTTGTCACGCCCGATCGTTCAGGGGGAGTCGTCATGGTTCAGGTTCGCGTTTTCGCCGTTGCGCTCGATGCAGGCGGGCACCACGTCGTTCTGCTGAAACCCCTGCTGGAGCACTCGAGCCCCGAACGTGTCGTCCCGATCTGGGTCGGCGCACAAGAGGCGACCTCCATCCTCGTTGCCACTGAAGGCCATCAGGTGCCGCGCCCGCTGTCGCACGATTTAATGAAAACACTGCTCGACACCCTCGACGCACGCGTCGAGCGGGTGGAGGTGATCCGAGTCGAAGAGGGCACTTTCTTCGCCGAGATCACCCTCCTCACCCCGGCCGGCCGGCGAACCATAGACGCACGCCCATCCGATTCCATCGCGCTCGCTGTGCGCGCTGGCGCCGAAATCTGGGTCGCCGACGCGGTGTTGCGTGAGGTGGGCATCCTGGCCGATTTCGCCGATCTCCGCCCCGATGAGGCAAAGCTGGATGAATTCAAGGAGTTTCTCGAAGACGTCGATCCGGAGGACTTCACAGGCTGACGCATCGATGCCGTCAGTCGACGGGCTCGCAATAGGGCTGCGGGGCTCTCCGCTATTCCAGGTTCACGCTCTGGTCAGCAGCGTCAGGACGGTCCTGCTCGTCACCGCGGTCGAGGGTGTTTGGGTCGTTGCCATCGGCCACGGCTGGGTCTGCGTCGGTACCGTGTACCCCATCAGTCGGGCCCCAGTCGGGGAGGGCGGGAAGCTGCTCACCGTCGTCGGGAACGGATGCGTCGGTCATGGTGACTCCTCTGCTCTAGGCCAGTCACGCCGGAGCTGGCGTGGGTATGCCGCCACGATAGGCAGGTTCGTGGCACACCGCTAGGCGCGGTGGCTGTTCGGACACCAGGTTTGGGAGAGTGCGCCCCCGCCTGAGCTCCGACAGCCGGCGCTCAGCGCATCGACGGCGCGGGGGCGAGAGCGAGAGCGAGAGCGCGAAAGGCCTGTTCACGCGGGGCTTCAACTCCCACCTTTCCGCCCGGGCCCGTTCTCAATACACTGGCGGCGTGACCACTTCGGAGGCGAAAAACGTTGCGGGCGACGCCAAGAACAGCCCGGCCTTGCAGACCCTTGCCCGAGTGGGATTCGCGGTACTTGGGCTGCTTCACCTCCTGATCGGGGCGATTGCGATCAACATCGCGGTGGGTTCGGGCGGCGGCAAGGCAGACCAGTCCGGAGCACTCGGACAGTTGGCATCGAACCCCGCCGGGTCCGTGATCCTCTGGGTAATTGTGGCGGGCCTGTTCGCTCTCGGTGTCTGGATGCTGCTGAGTGCCCTCCTCATGCCGGGTTCTGACCCCAAACGCAAATGGATGAATCGGATCAGCGACGTGAGCAAAGCGATCGTGTACTTCGCCATCGGCGGCACCGCCCTCACTTTCGCCCTCGGCGGTTCAGCCGACTCGAGCAGCAGTAGCAGCAGCGCGAGCGCACAGTTGCTCGCGGCCCCGGGCGGTGTGGTGCTGCTCACGCTCGTCGGCGCGATCGTCGTCGTGATTGGCGGCTATTTCATCTACAAGGGCGCGTCCCGGGCGTTCACCGAGGAGCTGACTGTGCCGGCAGGAAAGGCAGGTCGCGCAACAATCGCCGTCGGGATGACCGGGTACATCGCCAAGGGCGTCTCGCTGATGGTGGTCGGTATCCTCATCATCGGAGCGGCGATCACCGCCGATCCAACCAAATCAAGCGGGCTCGACGGAGCACTCAAAGCCCTGGCAGGGTTGCCGTTCGGTGTCGTGATCCTCCTCGCGGTCGGAGCCGGGTTGATCGCCTACGGGGCGTACTGCTTCGTGCGGGCGCGGCGCGCCCGGCTGTAGCCCACTGCCGGGCGGACCGCACCCACCGCGCTTCAGACAGCCACGGCAATGACCATCATGAGGACGCTGGCTGCCATGCTCGACGACTCGATGGAACCGAGAACGTCCCGCTTCGGAGGCCGCCCGAGTTGCACTGCCAGCCAGACTGCGAAACCTGCGTAGCCGGCCGCACCGCACAGAACAAGCGAGCGGAGCACGTCACCGCCATGCTGATGTACAGACGAGACGGATGCTGAAGCGCCGCCGCCGCCGGGCATGAGTGCGAGCAGCGCGGCCGTGGTGATGAGTCCGAGGGCGAGGTGGAGCGCCGACAAGTGGACGCCCGCCCAACCGGCACCAGGCCCCCGAGCGCCGACCCTCGCACTCCCCCGCCGCGCAGCCACGGCCCCGCTGATGGCGAGAAGCACCAGCAGCGCGCACCAGCCGAGCGGATGCAGCATCCCGATACGCAGCGACACGTCCGCCATGGCCACGAGCATCACCGCGGTGAGCACGGCATCAGCGGTCCGGCGACGCCTGCCGCCGACGGTGCAACAGACACCGACAGCGGCAGGCAGCAGCGCCGAGAGGTGCAACAGCTCGGACATGATCGAATTTAGTCGTTGGAGCAGTTGCAGCCGCCGGCGCATTCACCGGCGGCTGCCAGTTCGGCAGCACCTGGCCCCGCAGAAAGCGTCGGCAGCCTGGTGGAGCAGTGCGCCTTCGCCGGAGCCGGCACGTTGAGCGCGGGGTTCTTATCGAAGAAGCCGTAGGGCTTCAGGGTGAACTTCGCGTAGTCGACCGGCATGACAGGCCAGTCCTCTGGCCGCGGGAAGTGCGTGGGACCGAAAGTGTGCCAGAGCACAATGTCCTCACCGTCCACCGAGGCGTCATCGGCGATGAACTTGGTGATGCCATCCCCACCGGGGTTCTGATGCACGAAGTCGCCGGCCGCGTACTTCTCGGCCGGGTCGTACCTGGTGACGAACACATGCTTCGTGGCGAATTCCGCACGTCTGGCGATGGACGACGACGGATCGGCAAGCAGGGTCGGCGAATCTTGCGGGTACAGAACGTAACCGGTGGGACGCCCCATCCGGTTAGTTTTCTCGGTGTTGGTGACGAGCCAGGCCCGGGCGACGGATGCATCAGCCGTCCGACCGGAAACACCCTCCGACGTGATTCGGGTCACCTTCTTGGTGAAGGCGTTGCCGTGCTCGTTGCCCGGCCCCACGGGAACCCGCTTGACGTCGACCTCGTCCACCGCATTGGAGAGCCCGTCCACCATCATGTCGAGCCGCGCCGAGAACAGGTGTTGGTGGTACGGTCCGCCGAGGCCCGGTGCGACTTCGGATGCGTACGGGTAGTCGTTGCCGGCCTCATCCAGCCCCGGGTACGCCGAGGTGAACAGGACGCCGGTCAGTTTGGCCTCGCATTCGATCGTGCCGTCGAGGTAGAGGTACCAGTAGAACCCGTAGTCGTAGTTGCCGACGGTCGTGAAGAACGAGATCACGAGGCGGCGCGAACGGCGGACTTCGTTGGAGCCGGCGAAGAGGTCGGAGTGCTTCCACAACGTTCCGTAGTCCTCCTCGTGCATGCAGATGCCGTTCTCGATTGTGAACGGGTTGCCCAGCTCGTCTGACATGACGGCGTCGAAGTACCTGATTTCGCCGACGCAATCACACCCCAGGGCTAGGGAGTTCGTGAACCGCCCGAAAAGGTACTCCCCCGTATCGAAGTAGTTCTGCCAGAACCGTACCGGCGAGGGGTCTCCATAGGGCACCAGCATCTCGTCGATGGAGGCCCGGTAGATGACGGGGCGCTGCTCACCGGAATCTGTGAAGGAAAGCTGTCTCAGCACGAGCCCCTCACGCATGTCGAAGCCGACCTGGAAGTTCCAGTTCGCCCAGCTCACCCATTCGCCGTTGACCTCGAAGCTCGGCCCCTCGGGCTGCGTGATGACGATCGGTTTGAGGGTGGTCAGCGGCTCGCCCTGCACAGCCGGGTCGTCGAAGTTCCCGCTCTCAGCAGGAATCGCCAGCACATCGGAATCAACAAGACGCGTGATCTTCCGGGTGGCCGTGTCGACGTAGGCACTCAGCCCGTCGACGGGATGAGCCCAGGGGTGGTCCTCCGGGTAGTCCTGTCGAAAAGCGAGCACGCGCAGGATGCGGCGCCCCTCTTCCTCCGGGTAGTCGTAGTGCCCCGCCGACAGGGGCACGCACTTCACCTGGTCGACGGTGGTGCCGCGCTTGATGAGGGCCTCCACCCAGCGCGGGTCCTCCGCAACGATGTCGGCGACCGCGTCGAACTCCTCGATCAACACGGGTAACTGACCGGCGGACCCGTCAAGCACCGAGGTGCTGAGCACCGCGCCCGCGTCGATCGAGACGAGGTTGTCGGTGGAGTACCCCGTTGCCATGTCAAGGAGCATCACCCGGGCTCGCCGTTCCGGCAGCGGCCCGTCGCCTTCCTGCCAGGCGAGCACCTCCCACTTGTGCGGTTCGTCAAGGCCGACGAACGCGAACCGCGTCGTCTCCGTGAACGACTCCTCAGCGCTGACGATGTCACGGATGCGGGTGATCTCCGCCGCCGAAAGGTTGGCCAAGGGATGCTGCAAGCCCGACTCGACACCGGTGCTGGGCTGATCGGCGCCGGTAGCCGACGATTCGGTGCTGATGATGGTCATGGCTTGTTTCTCCTTGAGGGTGCGAATGGTGCGACAGTGCTGACGGGGAGGGGTAGGAGCTGGCAGGGACAGCGGAATTCGGCTGCCCTCACTCGCTGATGGCCTCGGTGAGAGTGGCATACACGGCGGGCCGGGAACGCTTGAGTACTGCGCCCTGCACCCAGCCCGCAGTGAGCGCCAGGACGATTAGTCCCAGCAGCACGCCACTGACAATTCCGAAGGCGGGAGCGCCCGCCGCGTCCACATCTCCGACGAGCATCGGGAAGTTCAGCCCGATCACCACTGCGGAGCCGACGAGGCCGATGAAACCGAGCACGGGCGCGATGACCGTGTTCCAGATGCGCTTGTCCTTCCTGGTGCGCACGAAGTAGACCACCACGGCGATGCTCGTGATCGCCATGAGGATCGCGATGGCGAGGGTAGCGACACCGGCGAACCAGGTGAACACCTGCAGCACGGGGTCGAGGCCGAGCGCGGCGAAGACAAGCACGAGCACCACGGAAGTCACCGTCTGCACGAACGACGAGACATGCGGGGAGAGATGTCTGGGGTGGACAGCACTGACTTTCCGCGGCAGCGCGCCGGCGTTGGACATGGAGTGCTGGTAGCGGGTGATGACGTTATGGAAGGACAGGACGCAGGCGAACATGCTCGTGATGAGCAGGACGTTCATGATGATCTCACCGGCGGTGCCGAGGTATTTTGCCGTGGTGACGAGAATCATCGCGCCCGGATCCTCGGCCGCCACGGCGAGCGCCTGACTCGGTCCCCACGCCATGACGAGACCCCAGGACGCGAGCGTGTAGAAGACACCGATACCGATGACGGCGACATAGGTCGCACGGGGGATGGTGCGGTTGGGCTCCCTGGCCTCGTCCCGGAAGATGGCCGTGGCTTCGAAGCCGATGAAGGCGGCGATGGCGAACATGAGGCCCACGCCAGGTGATCCGCTGAGGACGTTGGACGGCTCGAACGGTGCGAGCGAGAGTCCTTCGGGACCGCCGGAGATCACGACTGCCGCGACGAGAACGAGCACGATGCCAACCTCACCCAAGAGCAGCACCCCCAGCACCTTGGACGACAGGTCGATGTGGCGGAACCCGAGCACCCCGACCACAGCGACCGTGACGAGGGACCAGATCGGCCAAGCGAGGTCGGGTCCCCCGAGACCGGTGACCGTGACGCTCAGCAGGTATCCGATGTAGCCGAATACCGACACCTGGATGGTGGTGTATGTCAGGAGGGCCAAGTAAGCAGTGGAGAGCCCGGCTTTGCGTCCGAGTCCATAGCCGACGAATGTGAAGAACGCACCAGGTTTGGGCACGTGCTGGGTCATGGCGGCCAGTCCCACGGAGAACAGGAGCAGCACGACAGCGGAGAACGCGTACAGGCTCGGGAATCCGACGCCGTTGCCGAGGAGAATGCCAAGCGGTGCGGCACCGCCGACGACGGTGAGTGGGGCGGCGGCGGCTACCACCATGAAGACGATCGCGGTGACGCCGAGCGACCCCGTCAGGGAGCGCCCCCTGGTCTCGACACCGGCGACGGACGCCGATTCGTGGGTCACGGACATGGTTTCTCCAAACGGGTTGATGAGACGAACGTCGAATACTCCGAATACTGCTGGTGTGGCGTTGCCGTCTCGTCTCCTCCGTGTAAACCTGTGCACACGGTGAATGAGACGAAGGCGCACTCCCGTCTCATTCACCGTCACAGGCCGGAAACGCGGTCGTTTCCCTTCCGCAACGCAGGCTCTTTAGCCTGTGAGAGTCACCGCGAGAAGCGAGTCGTCTCCACGCAGCAGGAAAGGGCGGCCCCATGACCGCATTGGCACGGGTTATCTCCCACCCCCCGCCTGTTCCCGGCCTCGCCGCGAGGTCGCCGCTCCACGGGCTGGAACGCAGAAGTGTCGGCTTCGTTGATGTGCTCGCGCAATCCGTGGCAGCGGTCGCTCCGTCGGCGGCAGCAACCACCATCCCCCTGCTTGTGGCCGTCGTGGCCGGCGGCGCGCAGATCTGGGCGCTCGTCCTCGCGACCGCCCTCGCACTCCTGGTGGCGATGAATGTGAACCAGTTCACGAAACGGATCGCTGCCACGGGTTCCCTGTACACGTTCGTCTCGCAGGGCCTCGGGGCTGGGGCAGCGTTCGTGACCGGGATCGCCATGCTCCTCGGTTACGCCTTCATCTCGATGTTCGCCCTCGCCGGTGCCGGATACTACCTCGCGATCCTCACGCACCGACTGTGGCCGGCGGGGGCACACAGCCCGCTCGGCACATCCGTGGCCATTGCCGGGCTCGCCGGGCTCGTTGCCCTGGTCCTCACACGCGGCATCCGCCTGTCGACGCGAGTGGCACTGGTCGTGGAGGCGGCGTCGGTTGCTATCATTCTCGTGCTGGTTGGCGCGCTGGTCGCCCATACCGGTCCGGCCGTGCAGTGGTCGGCGCTCTCCCTTCACTCGGCGACGCCGCAGAACCTGTCTGTGGGGACCGTCCTCGCTCTCACTGCCTTCGTGGGATTCGAAAGCTCGGCGACATTGGGCGTCGAAGCCAAACGCCCTTTCGCGACGATTCCGCGCGCACTCGTCTGGACGGTTGTCGCATCCGGGGTGCTGTACCTCCTGGCTGCGTACGGGCAGCTTGTCGGTTTCGCCTCGCTGGGACTCGACTTCGCCGGAAGCGATTCTCCCGTGAACGACCTGGCGAACGCGTCGGGGCTGCCGTGGATGGGCCTCCTCCTCGACCTCAGCATCGCCGCATCGTTCCTCGCCTGTGCGATCGCGTCGACGACCGCGCTGTCGCGGGTGATGTTCTCGATGGGGCGCGACGGTCTGCTTCCGGATGCTTTCGGCCGCACCCACCCGGTGCACCACACCCCCTTCTTCGCTCTGGTTGTCGCTGTGCCGGTGATTGCCGCCGTACCGGTGGGGTGCATGATCGCAGGTATGGGGCTGTGGGACACGATGGAGATGCTGATCGTGGTTGCGGCGGCGGGGTTCATCACGGCCTACTTCATGGTGTGTGCCGCCGCACCCGTGTTCCTGCGACGGATCGGGGAACACACGGTCGGTGCGGGTGCGGCGTCCGTGATCACGTGCATCCTCCTCGCCGCGGTATTCGGGGTGTACCTAGTCACGGAAAGCACGACGGTCAGATCACCGGGCGTTCTCCTGTTCGGGGCGATGATGGTCGGCGGGGTGGGCGTCTACGCGCTGCGGCTGCGACGAAACCCGTGGCTGCGGGAGTCGATCGGCGTTCACGACGAGCCGGTTCAGCACGACGTGCTCGGCGGGGCACCCGCTGAAAGTGCCAGCCGTGCCGGCAGCTGATCCGCGAGCTGGGCGCGAGGGAGCCGCCTCTCCCGGGGCCGAGTTGCGCGCGCGCCAGCCGAAGGCCATTCACAGCGCACTCACCGTGCTGGAGGAGGTCGCACGGCACGGCGCGGGCGTGACGGCGCAGGAGGTGTCCGACGCACTGGGAATTCCCCGGGCCACAACCTACCGGCTGATCAACCTGCTCGTGCAGGATGAGTACCTCGTGCGCATGCCGGACCTCCGGGGGTTCGCGCTGGGCCGGAAAGTGCTGGAACTGGCGCACTTGGTGGCCCCGGCAGCACCCTCGCAGGCCGTGCGGGAGGTGGTCGCAGGTCTGAGGGCGAGCATCCGTGGCGGCGTGCACCTCGTGCGTTACCAGGGCGACCGTATGTTCGTACTCGACGCCGACCCCGACTTCCCCTTGAGCGATACGCCCCGCATACTTCGCGACCTGGGCGTCTCGGCGATGGGGCGCCTGCTGCTTGCCGAGTCCGATACGTCTACGCCGCCCTCTCAAGGCAACCGCGACCGGCCGCTGCCCGAGGATGCCGCCCAGCAGATCGGTCAGCTGACTCCGGGGTACGGATGCCTAGCGCTGCCGATCCGAGACGACCACGGCGACCTCGTGGCGGGCCTCTGCCTCTCCGCTCCGCAACAGCGCATCGAGGAACCGGGCGCGCTTCTCGTTCAGCTGCGCGACGGGGCTGCCCGGCTCGCGCCGCTCCTCGCCTGAGCAGTCATCACCCAGCTCAGTGGCATCGGCTCCGCGTTTGTCGATTCAACCGGAGCAGGCTCAGCGGAGCTGAACCATGCACCCTTCGGCGGCCACCCAAGCGAGCATCGCGCACTTGATGCGCATCACATATTTCGCCACACCCTGAAAGGCGACCGCGTCGCCGAGAATCTCTTCGTCGGGCTCGCCGACGCCGCGCGAACGCAGCATCTCGCGAAACGCGTCCACTCTCGACTGCAGCTCGGGCATGGTGAGCCCGGGGGCGAGTTCGCTGAGAACGGACGCCGAGGCCATCGAGATACTGCAGCCCCGGCCCTGCCAGCCGAAGGAGGCAATCCGGTCGGTGCCGGGCTCGAGTGCCACCTGCAAGGTGATTTCGTCGCCGCAGGTGGGGTTACGCTCGAACCGCTCAGCGTCCGCACGCTCAAGCTCGCCGAAGCCGCTGAGCTGTTTAGAGTGGTCGAGGATGACCTGCTGGTAGAGACTGTCGAGACCGCTCATCAGACCTCCCCGAAGTAGCCGCGGACTTCGCCGACGGCCTCGAGGAACCGGTCCACCTCGGCAGTGGTCGTGTACAGGTAGGCGCTGGCCCGGGTCGTCGCGGTGAGTCCGAGGCGGCGGTGCAGCGGCTGCGCACAGTGGTGTCCCACGCGCACGGCGATGCCTTTCGAATCCAGGTACTGCCCGACGTCGTGGGCGTGCACCCCGGCGACGTCGAAGCTGACGAGCCCGGCGCGCGGAATGCCCGCCCCCGGACCGACGACACGGATGCCCGGAATGGTGGCAAGGCCCGCCAGCATCCGTTCAGCGAGTGCTTCCTCATGCGCCTCGATGCGGTCCAACCCGACGTGCTCAAGGTAACGCACGGCTTCGGCGATCGCGACTGCCTGGGAGACCGGCTGCGTTCCGGCTTCGAAGCGCTGGGGTGCCGGCAGGTAGTCCGCGCCCTCCATGGTGACGGTGCTGATCATCGAACCGCCGGTGCGGAACGGCGGCAGCGCTTCGAGCAACTCGGTGCGGCCATAGAGCACTCCGATACCCGTGGGTCCGAGCATCTTATGGCCTGAGAAAGCGGCGAAGTCGACCCCGAGAGCGGGGAGGTCGAGGCGACGGTGAGGAGCCGACTGGCAAGCATCGAGCACGACAACGGCTCCGGCCTGGTGTGCGAGCGCGACGATCTCGGCGACGGGCGCGACGAATCCGGTGACGTTGGAGACGTGGGCGATGGCCACGACGCGGGTCTTGTCGGTGATGACGGCCGCGGCATCCGTCGCCTGGTAAATGCCGTCGTCGTCGACGGGGATGTATCGGAGGGTCGCCCCGGTGAGGGCAGCCAACTCCTGCCAGGGGATGAGATTGGCGTGGTGCTCGGCTTCGGTGACGACGATCTCGTCACCCTCTGTTAGGGCGAACCGGCGGGCGGTCGCGCCCCCACGGCCGCGACTGGCGTTGACCATGCCATAGGCGACGAGGTTGAGGCTATCAGTCGCGTTGGACGTCCAGACGATCTCGTCGGGCTGGGCACCCACGAAGGACGCGACGGTGGCGCGGGCATCTTCGTACGCCTCGGTAGCGAGGCCGGCGAGGGTGTGTGCTCCGCGGTGCACCGCTGCGTTGCGGTGTTCAAGGAAGTCACGTTCGGCGTCGAGCACGCTGAGGGGCCGCTGTGCGGTCGCTCCGGAGTCGAGGTAGGCGAGCGCCTCACCGTTGACGGTGCCCTGAAGCGCCGGGAAGTCGCGGCGAATTTCTTCGACCTCGGAGTCGGTGAGAGGTGCTGTGGTGACGCCCACGGCGAGTTGTGACACTGATTGCCTTTCGTTGCGGCCGCGACGGCGGCCGGATGCGCGGCGACCTGTGACTAGAACCATTCTCCCTCTGATCCTGTTCCCCGGCTGTGTGCTGAGCCGCTGACACCGGAAACAGACGCGGGAACAGTCGCCGCAGCAGAAGGGACGACCCCGACCGGTGCGTGCCGACGCGGGGTTGCCAGTGAGGGCAGATCGGCGTTGGCTGGAGGCACGACACAACTGACATGACGCGAGGAGCATCCGATGACCAATGCATTCTTCGGCGGGATCCCAGCGGATCACGACATCACACCGGTGGATGAACCGGCGGGCGATTTACAGGTCGTGCACACCTTCGACGACGGGCCTATGCCGACAGGGGTGAGCGTCTCCCACACCGGGCGGGTGTTCATCAACTTCCCGAAATGGGGCGACGAGGTACCGCACACTGTCGTGGAGCTTGTGCACGGGGTGCCCAAGCCTTTTCCCGACGAAGCATGGAACTCACCCGCCGGGAACGACGACGCCGGCGCTCTGGTATCGGTGCAGAGCATCGTCGTCGACCCCGCCGACCGGCTCTGGATCCTCGACACCGGCAGCCCCATGTTCGAACCGACCAAGAAAGGCGGACCGAAACTGGTGTGCGTCGACCTGCCCACCGACACCGTGATCCGCACAATCGTTTTCGAGCCCGATGTCGCGTTGCCCACGACATACCTCAACGACATCCGTTTCGATCTGCGGCATGGTGGAGGCGGTGTCGCCTACATCACCGACTCGTCGGACTCCGGGCCCAACGGGATCATCATCGTCGACCTGGAGACCGGGGAGGCATGGCGTCGGCTGCACGAGCACCCAAGCACGAAGGCGCTTCCGCCGCACGAGTTCGTGCCGGTCGCCGAGGGCCGGGTGTTCATGGAACGCAGCGATGGCGACCCGCCCAGACCGGTGACCATGGGCGCCGACGGGATCGCGATCTCCGCGAACGGGGAGCGGCTCTGGTACTGCCCGCTGGCATCCCGGCGCTGGTACAGCGTGGCCACCGAAGCGCTCCGCGACCGGTCGCTCAGCGATGAGCAGGTCGGAGAGACCGTGATCGACGAGGGCGACAAGGGGGGCGCATCCGACGGCCTCGAGACCGACGACAAGGGTAACGTGTACGCAACGAATTACGAGCACAACGCGATCCTCCGCCGACTTCCGACGGGCGAACTGCAGACGATCGCCCACGACGAGCGGATGCTGTGGCCCGACACGATGTCTGTTGCGACCGATGGTTTCCTCTACTTCACTGCCAACCAGTTACACCGGCAGGCCAAGTACCAAGGCGGCGAGGACCTGCGCGTGTACCCGTACTGGTTGTTCCGGGTACCGATTCATGCCGGGCCTGTGCTGCTGAAGTAGGAAGCAGGCCCGGCGGTCGCTACCTCCGGGCGCGACCCGGGCGTTACGGGACCAGTCCGTCCTCCTTCTCCACGACACTCGATCACCGGCGCTACCGACTGGCGCTCCATGTCGGGGCCGAGGATCGCCCCGACGATGATGAGAAGCACGGGGAACCCTTGTCGGCACCAGACCATGATCCGCCTGCTGCGGTCGAAGCCCGAGGTTGTGACGACCCTGCGTGATCGCACGGAACTCGTGAGCCTGCAGCCCCTGCTCCCGGCAGGAGAATCGGACCTGGGCAGCAGCATGCAGGCCACCGAACCTCACGGGCGCAGACGCAGGACTTTGCCAACCGCCTGCACACTGTGCGCATGCTCATTCAGCTTGGGGACACGGACGCGGCTGTCGACGACATCGACGCTGTTTCCCGTGACCGGTCGCAATTGGATAGCAGCGTGCTCACCCGCACTGCTGAACCGGTCGTCGCAGTTTTCATGATCGCCAAGACCTCTCTCGCTCGTGAGCGGGGAGCCGACGTCTTCCTGACGCCGGAGTCCGAGGTGCCCCGTATCGATAGGATGCTCTCCGCAGATCTCGTAACCGTGCTCGGCAACCTCCTAGACAACGCTCTCGAAGCTGTCACGGACACGATTACTCGCGTTGCCGAGGTCGACGTCCGTGTTGTGACTGGCAGCAATGACGCACTGGTGCCGGTACGGCTCGACGAGATTCGGGTCGCTGTCGGGGATACTCGAGCGTCTCGCCGCGCTGACGCCGAACCTCGTGCTCTTAGACATGTATCTTCCCGACATGACAGGACTCGAGGTGATCCGGCGAGCACGGGCGAGCGGACACGGCCTCGATTTCCTGGGGCTCAGCGCCGCCAGTGGGCAGCCATGGTTACCTCCGCCATTCAACGCGGCATCGCCGGTTACCTGCTGAAACCGTTCAAAAGCGTCGGCCCTGCAGTCAAGGCTCGCCGCCTACGCGGAGCGACGACGGATTCTCAATCGCCCCGGTGAGCTCGACCAGGACGCCCTCGACCAGGCGCTCGGCGGCATTTCGCCGCTCGCGCAGGACCTTCCGAAAGGGCTGAGCGGGGAACTTCCGCCCTCGTGGAGAACGATTTGGAGGACTGCTCGACAGACCTGGCGGCGTCGGAATGCGCCGACGCTCTCGGTGTGTCGCGCGTCATCGCTCGGAAGCACCTCGAGCACTTCGTGCGGATGGGAAAAGCCGTCGTCACTCTGAGGTACGGCCAGACAGGGAGGCCGCAGCGCCGGTACTCCTGGATATCCACGTACCGGCCCTGACGGCGCGATGTCCGTCGCGGCAACGCGTTGCACGGCGTTCGTTTCGGTGGCGCACCTTTGGGCCTACCGCGTTCACGCCCGCTTGTGCGCCGGCCACCCCAATCAGCTCGCCGCTAGGCGTCCTTTTTGAGCTTCGTGTCCGTCTGGGAGTAGAGGAAATCCTCGATCACAATACCGGCGTTCGCGGCCATGCTCTCGGCGAGCACATGGATGAGGATGATCTCAGCCATGGCACGAGCGAAGCCTTCGACGCCTTCGGGGACTCGCACGATTCTCAGGTTCTCGTGCTCAA
>JAODMM010000226.1 GCA_025465015.1 Cryobacterium sp.
AGCTGCCGCTGATCGGGAATTCTTTGATACGGTCCTGCGGTCGGTCGAGCCTTCCCGTGTCCACGCCGTTGCCGTAGTGGGTGTTCGACTGGCCCAGCGAAGCCAGCCCATCTGTTCCGATGTTGTCCTTGTCGAAGTGGATGGTGGCTGCTGCTGCGGCGGTCTGTGATGCGGCGGTCGCGGCTGTCTGAGCTGCGGTGACCGCTGTGTTCACTGTTTCGATACCGTCGATGAGTTGCTGCACGAACGGCGGTACAACCCATGTGCCCGACGGTGGGGTCGCTTCAACGTCGACTAGGTCCGTGTACGCCACCGAGGCAACGTTGGGGATGGTCACGAGGCGGGTGGTGACGTGCTCCCGGGGTCGTCCGTTCAGGTCCGACTCGATCAGGATCTCCCATAGCTGCACGGCTTGCCCGGCTGGTGTCGGGGGAAGGTTCAGCGGGTTCACACCATCGGGACCGAAAATCTGTCCGTCGCGGATGATCCCACGGAACATTGTTTGCGTCACGAGACCTGCAGCGACAATATGCCGCGCCGTCTGCTGCCCTGGGATGAACCCGTTAGCTGGTTTGCCCGCAGAGTCCAGGATCAGCAGCGGCGTGGTGATGATGGTCATGTTGATCCTTTACGTCAATGCCGTCAGCACTGCGCCACCGATAACAATTTCTACGGGGAGGGCGGAGTAGTCTGGCACCTCGTTCCACGGTGCGACCACCGCTAGCAGCGCCCACACCGTCACGACCAGAGCGGGTGCCCACCACCGCCACGGCCCCGACGGCCGTGGGGTCTCGAGTGAACTTCGGGTCCGCCAAACGGCGACCGCAGGCACTGCAATCAGGACGGCCACCTTCACGACGTGGTACAGCGGTGAGCCGCCGATCGCCAGAGCGCCGACGACCACCGGGAAAGCGACCGCGCAGGCGACCATGACGAGCAGCGCCCCCAGTACGGCGCGACCGTCGTACAGAACGGGCTGCAGCACAGGTGCCCTTGGCGGAAGCAGGCGCGTCAGTGCGACGCCGACAGCTACGGGCAGCAGGTACACCCAGTACGGGACAACCGGGGCGCCGGGATCGGACGAGGCTCGCAAACCCTCTGGGGCAACGGACACCACCACAATCACACTGACGCCGGCCAGCACCCCGGCCGCCCACGCCATCGCCCGTCCGGCATGAGGGAAAGCAAGCTGAACCATGGAGCGCACGCTCAGCGCTCGCTTGGGCCGGCATGGCCGGCCGGCTGGCTGAGGGGTTGTGCCGCCTTGCGGGGCCAGATGGTGTAGCTAAGCGCCCAGATGAACTCGATCGCTAGGATGATCCCGAGGATCCTGTACCACTGCGTGAGGGCCTGGGTGCGGGCTGGGTCGCTGATCCACCAGGTGATGAGGGCAAGAATGCCCGCGGCGATGGCAACGGCCCCGAGGGTCCGAATGACGTCTGCCCAGCACTGCTTCGTGTAGTGCCAACCGGTCAGCTTCGTGGGAGCGGGTCCGCTGGCGAACCGGTGCGCGAAGCGGGTGTCGGCCCACGCGATCATGCGGTGGCCGTAGGTCACGGAGAAGGCGATGTAGAGGGCCGCCAACCCGTGATGCCACGAGGCGGTCGCACCACTGGCCAGGTGGATAGCGACCGCGGCCAGTAGCACCACGTCGATGAGCGGTGCACACACGAGGAGAGCTGCGCCGAGACGTCTGGCTCCGAGCAGGTAGCGAGCTGCCAGGCCGCTGACGATAGCGACCCAGAAGCCGATTTCACAGGCGATGATCAAACCGAGGATCATTGGCGGCTCCGTTTCTAATACGACTGTGCTACGAAGTTATCACACAGTCGTGCCAAGATGAAGGTATGCCGAAAACGATTGATAGGCAGGCTCGGGAGCGAGTCGTGGGAGAGGCCGCTTGGCGGGTCGTGGTGCGTGATGGGGTCACCAAGCTGTCCGTGCGGAACGTCGCCGCGGAGGCCGGGATCGCGGCGGGCTCCTTGCGCTATCTCTTCCCGACTCAGGAAGCCTTGCGCGCCTACGTCTTAGACCTGGTGCGGCAGCGGGTCACTGATCGCATCAGTGGCATGAGCACCCAGCAGCCGCTGCGGCGTGCTGTCGAGGAGTACTTCTCGCAGCTCTTACCGCTCGATACCGAGCGGCGGGTGGAGATGGAGGTCTTCCTCTCGGTGGGAGTCCTTGCCCTCACCGATCCGGCTCTCCGGCCAGCCTACGAGCGCGCTCACCACGACCTGCGTGAGGGGTGCAGACAGATGCTTGCGTTGTTGGCCACCGACCCCGACTACTCGGCCCTCGACCCGGATAGCGAGACGGCACGTACCCACGCCTTCATCGATGGGCTCGCCCTGCACCTACTCCGCCAGCCTTTGGACGAGAGCACAACGTGGGCGACCGACGAGCTCGCTCGCCATCTCGACTCTCTGCGCTGAGCGACGACACAACTTCCAGCGAAGGGACCGACTACCGGGACGGTCGTCAGTGTTCAGCGCTCGACACGTGGCGCGGTCGCTCGGTGGTGCCGGCCGGGCCGTGCTCGCCCGACCTCGACGCAATCTAACCGATCGTTTCAGGGCCGGCGCAGCGCTCGGCGCAGCGTGCCCGTGTTCTGCCACGGCGACTGGACCGAAGGAAACTTGCTGACGGTAGGCGATCGCATAACCGGGATCGTCGATTGGGAAGCTGCGCACGTCGGCGACCCAATCCCGACACGGCTGCGCTCAGGATCAGCTCATTTCCCGCGCCGCATCGCAGAGTCGGATTGCAGTTGCGGTAGGACGAGCGCAACTGGAGATGGTGCCGCTTCCTCACCGAAAGGCCCCGGGCAACGCCGGCGGAAGTTCCAACAGAACTCGGGGGGGTCAGGGATGCCGCGGCGAACTATGTTCCTCTCATCGTGGTCTCACGTGGGCGGGAATAGCGTCACCGTTATGACTGAAGCAGCTATCAGAACGTGGGACCTCTCCCGGTCCTACGGTGCGCACAACGCCCTCACTGAACTCTCCCTGGACGTTCCTCGCGGGGAGGTATTCGGGCTCCTGGGGCACAACGGCGCGGGGAAGACGACGACCGTCAACCTTCTCACCACCCTTCTCGAGCCCACTTCGGGTCGTGCAGAGATCGGCGGTCAGGACGTCGTCGACGATGCAGCTGCTGTCCGACGGTCGATCGGGTATCTCCCCGAGAACGTGCAGTTCTATGACAGTCTGACCTTGATGGAGAACCTGCGGTTCTTTGGTCGCCTGTCGGGCATGCGTAAGCCGGATGCGCGCATTGCCGACGTGCTGCGCTTCCTGGACTTCACCGGACACGAGAACCAGCGACTCGGCACGTTCAGCAAGGGTATGCGTCAGCGCGTGGGGATAGCGCAGGCCATTCTGCACGAGCCGTCGGTGCTGTTTCTCGATGAGCCCACCTCGGGCCTCGACCCTGAGGGTGTCAGAACGCTCCGGGAGACAATCGTTCGGCTGAATAAGGAGTACGGGATGACCGTATTCATGAACACCCACCTTCTCTCGGAGGTGACGAGGACCTGCACGAGCATTGGCATTCTCAACCACGGTCGCCTCGTCCACCATGACACCCTCGCCAACACCCTTGCCGCGTTTCCCGAGGAGCAGTCGCTCGAGGCCATCTACTTCCAACTCGATCCTGCTGTGACTTCATGAACGCCTTCGTCACGAGCGCGCGGCATGAAGTGCTGAGCGTCCGTCGAGCCCGGATCGCCCATTTGCTTCTCATCGTCTTCATTGGCATGGTCTCGATGTCCTCGATCATCGGTTGGGTCACGAACACCATCGTCACCGGCGTGTACCAGAAAATACTTGCCGACGGGCTCACGACCGCAGCGAACCCGTTCAATTCCGTACCAGCCTTGTACTACGCCCGGAACGCCGTGATCTACGTGGTTCTCATCGGTACGCTCATGGCGATCGTGCTCGGGGTGCAGGCCACACTCCGTGACCGGAAATCGGCTACCGCTGGCCTCATTCTCAGCCGCCCCGTCAGTGTGCCTGCGAGGCTCGGAGGGCAACTCGCCGGTCTCGGAATTGTGGTCCTCGCGACACTGGCGATCAGCATGGCGATCAGCTGGGCTGTCATCAGCGTCATCACTGGCGCCCCGCTCGGGCCGGACTCGACGCTCCGGCTGATCGGGTTCGGCGGCTGCGCGTGGATGCTGCTCATGGTCTTCGCGATTATCGGGATGATCGCAGGCATCGCCAGTAAACGGGAAACCACCGCTCTGCTTGTCCCGTTCGTGGTGTGGAGCGGGCTGGCCTTCGTCCTCCCACAACTTGGGACAGCGGCCAGACCGGTCGCATTGCTGAATCCTGTCCCGATTCCCGGGCAGACCGGTGGCTACTTCGACGTGGTCTCGGCGATAACCGGGCCACTGTCGATCACCGAGCAGTTCAAGC
>JAODMM010000231.1 GCA_025465015.1 Cryobacterium sp.
ATTTCGAGCGGTCGGAGTGGGCCGCCAGAAAGCCCGAAGAGGTGGAGATCGAGATTCACCACGTGCTCGCCGGACAGGTCTTCATCTGCAAGATCGACGCGGTCTACCGCACGCTGACCGGCTACCAGGTCGTTGACTGGAAGACAGGAAAGGCGCCCCGGAACGCGGCGGACCTCGAACTCAAGCAGACGCAGCTCGCCCTATACCGACTCGCCTACGCAAGCTGGAAGGGCATCGACCCGGACGACGTCGATGCGGTGTTCTATTTCGTCGCCGACGATACCGTCGTGACACCTGACCGGCTCTACTCCGAGGGGGAACTCGTCGACGCCTGGTCAGCTGTTCGCTCCACCGTGCAATTGGACCGCGGAATGCGCTAGGCGGTGCGGCCCCTGCTCCCGCCGCCAGCGCCATCGTCGTCGGCGAACAGGCTGGTGGGGATGGTACCGGTGTCGGTCCGATCCGAGTTTCCTGATCTCGACTCCGTCGACCCGCCAGACTTCGGCTCGCCGAGCTTCGTGTCGGGGAAGTCCGAATCCGCGAATTCCGAGCCGGCGAACGAGGCGAGGTCGTAGGAATCCGTCTGCATCGCCGCCCCCTGGTCGCGCGGAAGGCCACGCCGCGGCGTCGCCTTCAGCATGGCTTCCACGTCGGAGACTTCGAGTATCGGCCCGGTTGCGGGGGAGAGCGGGTGCATCGTGTGGTTGTGCACCGTGTCCACCAGTCGGTCGAGCATGGCCACCGCGTCGTCGATGATGGACGGGTTATGGGTGTCGGTCCCGTGCAGAAGCCAGCGGGCTAGTTCCAGCTCCCCGTACAGGGTGGCACGCTGTGCGATCCGAGGGTCGCCGCCCTGGCGCGCGGCCGAGTACGAGGCGAGCGCCGTCTCCGCCGCCTCACCTCGTGCGCTCAGCAGCCAGTGCAGGTCACGCGCGGGATCACCCACGGCCAGGGACGACCAGCCAAGCACGCCGGAGACGGCGTCATCGGTCACCAGGAATGACTCGTCCGAGAGCGAACCGTGGATGACGCAGGGCTGGAACTGCCAGAGACCGTCGTCGTCAGTCGCCTGTTCCCATCGTCGAACAAGCGCCGCCGGGAGGTGACCTGTGTTGGCGGCCCGATCGATCACCAGGATCGCGGCGTCCCGGCATTCGGCCGCGCTCTGCTGCGGGAGGCCGGCGTCCGCGACGAAGGCGGTCGGCAACCCGTGGATCGCCGCGATGGCCCGGCCGATTGAGCCGGAAACTCCTGCATGCCCGGTCAGAGCGTCAGCGTCGAACGCGTCCCCGTTCAGGAGCTCGTAGACAACCCCTCGAGTACCCTCGACGGGCGCCTGTCCGACATATTGGGGGACATCAAAGGGAAGGCGGCTGCGGTTTCCCACAGTCAGCGCACGAAGAGCCACCAGGTCAGCGGACTGCTCCGTTTCAGCGGTCTGGTCGCGGGGGACCCGGATGATCAATTCCCGACCGTCGCGACCGACGATGAGCGCAGAGTCGAACATTCCGTGGGCGCGGCGGCTGTGCTTGCGGGCCCTTGCGACGTCGAGCCCGGGGACGGCGGCGGTGGCCAACGCGGCTAGAGTGAGATGGGATCTGGCCATGCCTTCTAGGTTAGGTCGACTTCACCCCGGTGTGGCCCTGCGCCACGCCTTCACTCAAGGCTTCGGTACGCAAAGCCGGCAAGACGCAAGAGGTAGCCATGTCGTTCGCGTTCACCGCGCGCCTGCCATTGTCCCGGCATGAGGTGGACCGTGACCATTCCCGGCGAGCGCAGCCCGAGTTGAACGCCGAGCTGTGGGCGGATGCTTCGACCCGGGTTCTCCCTCTCTGGCGTGGCCGTGCTCTGACGGGGACCGACGGGGACCGCACCCGACTGAAGCTGCGGCATCCGCTTGACGTCGAAGCACGGGGGTTCACCGTGTACCTGGGCCGCTCGCTCGCGCTCGACGCACCGGAACCTGCCGGGACCCCGGTCGTCGCCGTCGCCCTCACCGACGACGAGGCGGCTGCCCTGGAGCCTGACGAGGGACGTTGGTCCAGCCTGCGCAATCTCGCCACAGCGGTGTCGGATAGGGATGCTGGCCTTCTCGCCGAGGCCGTCGGAGTTCTCAATTGGCACGAATCCCACCGTCACTGCCCGCGATGCGGCTCGGAGACGGCCGTGGAAGACGGCGGCTGGACGAGGCGTTGCCCGGTCGACGGCGGTCAGGTCTTCCCTCGCACCGATCCAGCTGTGATCGTGCTCATCACCGACGCTGACGACCGGGTGTTACTGGGCTCGAACGCCCTCTGGGAGAACAACCGCTACTCGCTGCTCGCCGGGTTCGTCGAACCGGGGGAGTCACTCGAGGCGGCCGTCATCCGCGAGATGCACGAAGAATCTGGGCTCCGCGTCGCGGACCCGGTATACCTGGGCTCGCAACCCTGGCCGTTCCCCGCGTCGATCATGTGCGGATTCACGGCGACCCTGGCCGAGGGGCAGCTCCCGCAGAATCTCCTTCCCGACGGTGATGAGATTCTCGACCTTCGCTGGTTCAGCCGAGACGAACTACGTGCGGCGGGTGAGAGCATCATCCTTCCCGGACCATCGTCGATCGCGTGGGCCATGATCGACCGCTGGCTGAGCCAGCCGCTTCCCGTCAGCTTGGCGGGACGCGGACAGTGATGCCGACCCCCGACGCTCTCCTGGCGGGACTCGACGACCAGCAACGTGTCGCAGCGGAGGCCCTCACCGGTCCGGTCTGCGTGCTTGCCGGGGCAGGCACCGGCAAGACCCGCGCCATCACGCATCGCATCGCCTACGGGGTGACGACCGGCGCGTACGCACCCAACCGCGTCATGGCCCTCACCTTCACCGCCCGCGCTGCCGCAGAGCTTCGGGGCCGCTTGCGGCAGCTGGGCGCGGGCGGCGTCTCGGCGCGTACCTTCCACTCCGCTGCACTGTCCCAGCTCAACTACTTCTGGCCACTTGTGGTCGGCGGTCAGACTCCGCGGGTCCTGGAGGGCAAAGGGCGTCTGCTCGGTCACGCAGCCGAAAGCCTCCACCTGAAGGTCGACACGGCCACCTTGCGTGACCTCGCTGCGGAGATCGAGTGGCGGAAGGTCTCCGGTCTCAGCATTGACCAGTACGCGGCAGCCATCGCGAGAAGGAACATGCCAGGCCGTCTCGACCTCGACCAGGTCGTCTCCTTGCAGCAGTCTTATGAGTCGCTGAAGGACGAACGCCGACAGCTGGACTTCGAGGATGTCCTCCTGGCGATGGCGGGCATGATCGAGTCTGAGCCCTCGGTGGCGATGCAGGTGAGGGAGCAATACCGCTTCTTCGTCGTCGATGAGTACCAGGACGTCTCCCCATTGCAGCATGACCTGCTCGCCCTGTGGCTCGGTGACCGTCGGGATCTCTGCGTGGTCGGGGACGCGAGCCAGACGATTTACTCGTTCGCCGGCGCTCGCAGCGACTACCTTCTTGACTTCCCTAAACGCTACGAGGACGCGACCGTGGTGCGGCTCGAGCAGAACTACAGGTCGACCCCGCCGATCGTGGCGACTGCGAATCAACTCATGCGCGGGCGCCCGGGCGCCCTGTTCCTGCACGCGGCGGCGGCGGAGGAGGGCGCCGAGCCGACGGCACGCGAGTACCCGACGGATATGGCAGAGGCGAGAGGGGTCGCCCAGCGGATCCTCGAACTCGTCGAAGGCGGAATGCGTCCCGAGAAGATTGCGGTGCTCTACCGGGTGAATGTTCAGGCCGCAGCCCTGGAGACGGCACTCGGCGACGTCGGCGTCAGTTACCAGATCCGCGGGTCGAAGCGTTTCTTCGACCTTCCCGAGGTCAAGCAGGCTGTGATGTCACTACGCGCTGCATCCGTGTCGATCGTTGGTGAACCTCTGTTCAAATCGGTCAGCGATGTGCTTCGCTCCTTGGGATGGAGTCAGGCCGCACCAGAAGCGCCCGGCGCGGTGCGCGACCGGTGGGAGTCGATGAATGCGATCATGGGCCTCGTCGACGAGGCCCCGCCGGGCACGACCTTCCGCCAGTTCACCGATGAACTGATGGAGCGCCAGGCGGGACAGCATGAGCCCACCGTCTCAGCCGTGACTCTGGCCACGTTGCACTCCGCGAAGGGCCTGGAGTGGGACGCGGTATTCCTGGTCGGCCTCGCCGAAGGGCTTGTTCCGATCAGCTACGCCAGCAACTTCGACCAGATAGATGAGGAGCGGCGGCTCTTGTACGTCGGAATCACGCGGGCACGTCGTCAGTTGACTCTAAGTTGGGCGGCAACCGGCGTGCAGCAGCGCTCCCCGCGGGAGGGTTCCCGGTTCCTGGCAGAGATCGGCATCCGCAAAGCGCGTGCGGCTGGTGTTCGTAGCGCCTGAGGTTGCCTGTCTCCGCATCCCGCACGATCGACACGGACGAGAGCGTCGTTGCGCCACGGCGAAGCCGGTCGTCGACTAGCGCTGTTACCCACGTTGCAACCTCCAGCGTCGCCCGTGGGGTTTCCGTCGGTGCCTTCCTCGTGAGCAACTGAACCGCAACTGCAGGCCAGGCGATGTCTCGGTCAACCCTGGCGAGGTCGAGGCACGACAGGCACGGACCGGTTCCAGGTTCGACGAAGGGGCCGAAGCGTACGCCGCCATCGCTGAAGATAACCGGGACATGTGGGATATCACGGCGAAGCCAGCGCCCGTGCCTCCTCGGCTCAACGACGTAGTGTCCGACCAGCACCGTGACGGCCAAGTCGCGATCCTCACCTACTCCTATGGGGATGCCCAGGTCGGTGAGCTGCGAACGGATACGGTCGGCAGTGGGTCCTACTCCGTCCACGCACACCGCGCCGGCGGGCATCGCGACCATATGGCGTGCTAACGGGGCCGGGTGGGGTGAGTCGATGAGGGCCGGGGCGAGCTCACGGAGGAGTCTCTCCACATCGGAGGCAGATACCCCTGCCTCACGACCGAGCATCACCGCGGCGATCCTCGGTACGCCTGCCCGGAGTGCTGCCACGACCCGTTCAAGGCCGGCGCTTACGTCTTCGATGACGGCTAGAGGCCGGTCGATCCCGATCTGCAGGGAGGTCGGCGTTCGCCAGACGACGGGAAAGCGGGGGTCCAGGTGCAGCGTCATGCGCACGATGATGCACCCCCTGACCGGCTCCGCGGGCACGTTGTCCACAGTTGCGTCGGCCCGAGCCGGATGGCTTACTCCTCGTGGGGCCGTTCGGTCCCGTCGTCCCGGAGAAGATCGGCAAGTGCCTGGTCGACCTCGTCGAGATCCTGCCCCGACCCCTCGGTCGAACTAGTGAGCCGGGCGACGAGGTTCTTCGGGTCGTCGAGGTCCGCCGAAGTCGGCAGGAGGTCAGGGTGCCCCCAGAGGCCGTCGCGAGCTTCGTTGCCCACGGCATCCGTCACCGCCAACCACATCGCCGCAGCGTCACGCAGTCGCCGCGGGCGAAGCTCAAGGCCCACCAGTGTGGCGAACGCCGACTCGGCTGGTCCGCCGGAGGCTCGCCGGCGTTTGACCGTCTCCGCGATGGAGTCGGATTTCGGCAGTCTGCTCGTCGCCTGCGCCGTCACCACGTCGACCCAGCCCTCGACGAGCGCAAGCATTGTCTCGAGTCGGGCAAGCGCGGCCAGTTGGGCGTCGGTCTTCGGTGGGATGAGGGAACCGTTGACCATGGCGAGTCGCAGTTCCTCAGGGTTGGAGGGGTCGAAGCCTGAGGCGAGTTCCTCTAGCCGTTCCGTGTCGATGCGGATGCCGCGCGCGAACTCGGTGATGGAGGTGATCAGATGCAGTCGGAGCCAGCGCGAGTGGCGGAACAACCGCGCGTGGGCGAGTTCGCGTACGGCGAGGTAGATCTGCACCTGGTCGGTGGGTATGTCGAGGCCCTGCCCGAAATCGGCCACGTTCTGGGGGATGAGGGCGGCCTGCTGCTCGTCGAGGAGGGGGATCCCGACGTCACCGCCGGAGACGACCTCGCTGGCGAGCTGTCCGACAACCTGCCCGAGCTGCATCGCGAAGAGGGTGCCACCGAGGTTGCGCATGAGCTGGCTGGCATTGGCGATCATCCCCTGGAGTTCTTCCGGTGCTTGCTCGGTGAGCACCCTGGTGAGGGAGTCGGAGATGCTCGTGGCCACCGGCTCTGCCAGTTGCGACCACAGCGGGAGTGTGGCGGTGGCCCATTCCTTGCGGGTCATCAACTGGGGCTGCCTGGTGAGCTCGGCGACGGAGATCACGTCGTCCAACCAGAGCGCGGCAATGTGAAAGGCCTGTTCCAGTTGGGTGCGTTGCTCAGCTTCGAGGGAGACCTGACCCGCAGCCGCGCGCTCCTGGGCCTGCCGCAGCGCGATGTCCCAGTTGATGCGACCATCGCCGCTTCCGCGCAGGGCGTTCTGCAGCTGGCTCATCAGTGCAGCGACGCTGGCCGGGTCACTCGGAAGACCCGCAGCACCGGCGAGTTGGCTCGGGTCGATGGAAGACTTGCCGGACAGGATGTCGCGAAGCATGTCGCGGAATTCGTCTTCTGGGTTGGAACCCTCGTGGGGTCGTGAGTCGTCGGCCACTTCAGGTACCTTCCAGTCGCTTGCCTCTACGCTAGCCCGTGAACACTCGCCGGAGCTGGGAAACGTCCTAGGCTGGAGGGCTTTTGTTGTCCGCCACTCGCGAACATCCCCGTGCCAACTCGGAAGGATCCTGGTGACCCTCTTCGCCGACAACCCGGTGGCACCTGGCCGCCGTCCCTCGGGCGCCGAGAGGGCTGGTCGGATCGCGCTCCTCGTTGCCGTCGCCATCGGCCTCATCCTTGCTCTCGCACCCGCCCCGTATGTGATCGAGAAGCCCGGTCCCGTGTTCAACACCCTCGGCACCGCACCGCACGAGGGCGAGGAGGCGCCGCTGATCACGATCGAAGGCGCGGATGTGTACCCGACCGAGGGAAGCCTCGATCTGTTGACCGTCTCGCTGCTCGGCAACCCGGAGGATCGACCGAACTGGCTCAATGTCGCTGTGGCGTGGTTCGACCCGAGCGAGGCGGTGGTTCCTCTCGAATCAGCCTTCCCCTCTGATGTGACCTCTGAGCAGCGGGAAGCCCAGAACCAGCTGGCGATGGTTAACTCGCAGCAGGACGCCATCGCTGCAGCCCTCACTAATCTCGGCTACGACTACCCGAGTCGAATCAACGTGATGTCCCTGCCCTCCGGGTCGCCGGCGCAGGGCGTCGTGGAGGAGGGAGATCAGGTCGTCTCCGTTAATGGCGTAGATGTTGCAGACGTCGCCGCGCTCCGGGCGGAATTGAAGCGCAACGGTACCGACACTGAGGCGACGTTGGAGGTGCTCCGTGACGGGTCCGAGAAGAGCCTGAAGGTCACACCGGTCGAGAGCTCCGGAAACATCGTTGTCGGCATCAACGTGAAGATGGAGTACGACTTCCCGTTCAAGGTCGGGATTCAGCTTGACCGGGTGGGTGGGCCGAGCGCGGGCATGATGTTCGCGCTGGGGATCATCGACAAGCTGACTCCCGGTGCGATCCAGGGTGGCGAGAATGTCGCCGGGACAGGAACGATCGACCAGGCGGGGCACGTGGGACCGATCGGCGGCATCCGCCAGAAACTTTACGGTGCGAGGGATGCCGGCGCTGAGTGGTTCCTGGCTCCGCAGGCCAATTGCGACGAGATCACCGGGCATATCCCCGACGGACTGACGGTTTTCGCCGTCCAGACTCTGGACGACTCGCTCGCCGCGCTCGACTCGATCCGGACCGGCTCAGACACCGGTTCCCTTGCAGCCTGCCCGGCTTCCTGAGACCCGAAGCAAGGCCTGCAGCGAACACGGCGCTTTCTCGCAGGATGGCTTGTCTAGGATTGGGGAATCGACCCTGTTTCAAGCGAGTAAGAGGCAACCCCCGTGACATCAGCATCATCCGGAAATGCTCCACGACGAAGTCGAGCGCCGCTCGCCGTCACAGCGGCGATCATCGCCGCCTTGGTGATTGCCTTCTTCATGTTCGCGGGGTTCTACACCGACATCCTGTGGTACGACCAGCTCGGATTCGTCAACGTGCTC
>JAODMM010000014.1 GCA_025465015.1 Cryobacterium sp.
CACCCTCTGATTCATCTGGTGCCCCTTCTCACAGTTCTTGCGTGCCTTGCCTCAGATCGCGTCAAGCTCCATCACGGAGGCATCTCCGGGAATCGCCGAGTCGAAGCTGGCGTTGATTTCAGCCCGACCCAGGAGCTCGTCCATGCGGCGACGACGCTGCTTCGCAATGAGTGTGACGACTGTTCCCTGCTTGCCAGCACGACCGGTACGGCCGGCGCGGTGCAGGTACGTCTTGTACTCGTCCGGGGCGTCAGCCTGTATCACCAGGTCGATGTCGTCGACGTGGATGCCGCGGGCTGCGACATCCGTTGCCACCAGCACGTTCACCCGACCGCTGGTGAGCAAGCCGAGGTTGCGGGTGCGACGGGCCTGGTTCAGGTCTCCGTGCAGGCTCGTGGCGCGGATGCCTGCGTCTTCGAGCTGGTCGGCAAGCTGCTCGGCGAACGCGCGGGTTCGGCTGAAGATCAGCGTCTTGCCCTCGCGACCGGCGAGCTGCTCGATGATGGCGCCCTTGTCGCGGTGCTCGATCACAAGCACGCGGTGATCGATCGTCGAGGACGCCTGGTCTTCACCGGCGACCTCGTGCACGGACGGGTTCGTGAGGAACTCCTTCACGAGAGTGGCCACACCCTTGTCGAGAGTCGCAGAGAAAAGCAGCTTCTGGCCGCCGTCCTTGGTCTGCTTCAGGATGCGCTGAACGGGCTCGAGGAAGCCTAAGTCGCACATGTGGTCGGCTTCATCGAGAACGGTGATGGCGATCTCGCTGAGATCAAGCCGACCCTGGTCGATGAGGTCCTCGATACGACCGGGGGTTCCGATGATGATGTCGACACCGCGCTGGAGCGCGCTGACCTGGCGGTACTGGGGCACACCGCCGTAGATCTGAGTGGTGAAGAGACCCACGCTGCGGGCGATCGGCTGAACCGTGCGGTCGATCTGCAACGCCAGCTCACGGGTCGGGGCCAGAATGAGCGCGCGGGGCTTTCGGCCCATCTTGCGGTTCTTGCCGCCCTCGTTCTCCATCAACTTCTCCACCAAGGGAGCACCGAAGGCGATGGTCTTGCCGGAGCCCGTTCGACCGCGGCCGAGAACATCGCGTCCTGCGAGCACGTCGGGGATGGTCGCCGCCTGGATCGGGAAGGGACTTGCCGCGCCGAGCAGGCCGAGCTCACGGACGATGTTGCCACCAAGGCCGAGTTCGGCGAAGGTTACACCGACGACATCGGATGCCACGGTCGCGGTTGCTTCCAGGCGCTCCAGTACGACGTCATCCTCCGCTGCGAAGCGGGGCTTCTCGTCACGGTTCGGGTAGAACTTGCTGTCTCCACCTTCGCTGCGCACCGGACGGCTGTCGCGGTCGAAGTCGCGGCGTGCGGGACGCTCGTCGAAATTGCGGCGCGGGCGGTCGTTGTCGAACTCCCGGCGGGGAGCACGCTCACTGCGGTCGTTGTTGGACGCCGGGCGGTCGGTGCGGGGAGCGCGGTCAGCATACGAAGGACGCTCACCGCGTGCAGGACGCTCGCCGTACGACGGACGGTCATTGTTGTACGAGGGACGGTCAGTGCGCGGGGCACGGTCACCGTAAGACGGACGCTCGGTACGCGGGGCACGGTCGCCATAAGACGGACGCTCACCGCGGGCCGGACGCTCACTGTTATACGCCGGACGATCAGCGCGCGGGGCACGGTCGTCGTAGGCGGGACGCTCACTGCGCTGGCCGTAAGCCGGACGCTCGGAGCGGCCTCCGGCCGAAGGGGCAGAGGCGCGGGTTGCGCGTTCGTCGGCGTTCCAGCGCTGCTTCTTGGGAGCACCCTCGTCAGCGCGGAATCCGCGGTGGCCGGGGCTCTTGCTTCCGGATTTGGGCGCACTTCGGCGCGGTCCGCCGGTAGCGTAGCTGGGGTCGAAATTCCTGGCCGGTCGACCGGCTGCAGGCTTCTTGTTCTTGGGCATAGATATGTTCCTGGGTTGTCTTGAGTGCATGGCAGAACAACGCCGCACACGCGACGCAACCTGAGAACCCGGGCGGTCAATGGCCGGGACCGTTCACATACAGTGATTTTTCACCAGCTGACTGCTGGGAAACCGGCCCACCTGACTTTACAAACCCATCCGCGCACACAATAAAACAACGCGGTGTCAAGAGCCGACTTGTCTACGTTACCCGACGGCCTGTGAAATGTCACGGAAATCTTCGACGTCTACCCTGATTCCATGCCCACGACCATTTCCATCGAGCCGCCTCGGCAAGCCGAGATAGAGAGACTGTTGCACCTCAGTGCCGAGTACGCGCAGTCGCTCTACCCGCCTGAAAGCAACTTCCTGATGAGTGTCGACGAGCTCGAGACGCCCGACGTGACCTTCTACGTTGCACGGGGGCAGGATGAGGAAGCCCAGGGCATAGCCGCGCTGGTGAGCGTGGCCCCCGGCCGGGCCGAGTTGAAGCGGATGTTCGTGGACCCTCTTGCGAGGGGACAGGGAATCGCCGACCTGCTGCTCGAACGCATCGAGACAGACGCAATGATCCGCGGCATCCGCGAGATCGTCCTCGAGACCGGGCCCCTGCACGAAGCCGCGCTCGGCCTGTACCGGAAGCACGGGTACGACGAGATTCCGCCGTTCGGCCCGTACGTCGGCGAGGAATTCAGCGTGTGCTTCGCGAAGGGTCTGTGACGCGCGATTCGCTGTGAACCAGTGGCTGCCATATTCTCAGGTCACCACGCATCGTCGCGCATCAGGGAGCACAGTGAGATCCGTCTTTTCCCCACCCGGTCCCGGTTCCGGTTCCCGCCGCACCCGGCTGCTCGCGATCGCCTGCGCGGGGAGTATGGCCATCGCGGCGACCGCAGTGCTGGCCGGTTTCCACACTGAGCTCCACAATGTCGGTCCTATCGATGCGCGTTCTGAAGCCAGCGAGCTGGTCACCACGGACATCGTCGGCATCCGCACCTTCCAATCGCCACCCGGGATCACCGTTGACACCGATCTCACGTACGGCACTCAACCCGACGGAGCGCTCCTCACGCTCGACGTCTGTTTCACCGAGAGTTCCGAGACCGGCCGGCCCGCCGTCCTCTCCATTCACGGCGGCAGCTGGACGCGCGGCGACAAGGGCAACAGTGACTGGCGGGCCGTCTGCCAGTGGCTTGCCGCCGAAGGATTCGTCGCCTACTCAGTGAATTACCGGTTGGTGCCCGACGTCACCTTCCCAGCAGCGATCGATGACCTGGCCCTTGCCGTTGAGTGGATCCGCAACCCCGAGAACGCTGAGCGCTACGGCATCAACCCGGCTCGAATCGGTGCCTTCGGCGGATCCGCCGGTGGCAACCTTGCCGCGCTACTCGGGGCCCGAGGCTCCGGCTCACTCGTCGAGGGTTCCCGGGTGGCCGCAGTCGCTGAGCTCTCGGGGCCGATAGACCTGGCCGCCGACACGGAGGCAACCGGCCGTATGCCTGTTGGCCTCGAGCGGATCGTCCTCGACTATCTCGGCTGCGTCAGCCTGGCTGACTGCGAAGCCGCCACCTCGGCATCGCCGCCGAGCGAACTGGACGAGACCGACCCGCCGGTGTTCATCGGCACCTCGACGGAGGAGTTCGTCCCGCTTGCCCAGTCCAGAGGTTACGCCGCACACTTGGCCCGCCTCGGCATCCGCCACGAGCTCGTGACCGTTCCCGGAGCCCTCCACTCGATCGGAATTCTCGACGAAACGATGCGTGAGCGTGTTGCCGCCTTCCTGCGGACTGCGCTCTCCACCGCCCCCGCGGACTGACGGGCGGGCCCAGCTACCTGCTCGCCCGCGTGCCCGCGTGCCCGACAGGCCATCCGCCTGTGCCTGCCCTCCTGTGCCCGCCCGTAGGTGCCTGTCCACGAATTCCTATCCACCGGTTCCTGTCCACGGGCTCCTGCAGATCGGCGTCTGTCCACCGGTTCCTGTCCGCCTGCGTGAGTGAGTGCTGATGCCGCTGCACCAGCGGCGACACCGGCGCAACGCCGGCGCAAGGGGCTTGATCTGCCGTGGCCGACCTGATCGACTGAGGCGCGTGTGTGAGCCGAAGGAGCGATCGTGAGCCAGAAGACCGATCTTGTAACCCGATCTGACGACCTGCGGAGTGACCTGCGTCACGACGCCCGTCGCCTGGCCAGGGAGCGCTTCGGTTGGACCGAGCTACGGCCCGGCCAGGTGGAGGCGATCGAGGCGGCGGCCACCGGCACCGATGTTCTCGCCGTCATGCCGACCGGATACGGGAAGTCCGCGATTTACCAGGTCGCCGCCACCCTCCGGGACGGCCCTGCTGTGGTCGTGTCCCCGCTCATCGCCCTGCAGGCCGATCAGGTCGCCGGTCTCGCCGAGGCTCGCGAAGCGCCGCTCGCGGTGGCGGTGAATTCGGCCCAATCCGACACCCGGAACAGCGACGCGTGGGAGGCCATCGAGTCGGGTGCGGCAGAATTCTTGTTCTTGGCCCCCGAGCAACTGGCGAAGGACGAAGTCATCGGGCGCCTCCGAAAGTGCCGGGTATCCCTGTTCGTCGTCGACGAGGCACACTGCGTGTCGTCCTGGGGGCATGACTTCCGGCCGGACTACCTGCGCTTGGGAGAGGTGATCGACCGGATCGGGCGTCCCCCCGTGATCGCGCTGACGGCGACCGGTTCCCCGCCGGTGAGGGAGGAGATCATCGAGCGATTGGGACTGCGTGACGCGCTTGTGCTGACGCGTGGGTTTGACCGGCCGAACCTGCACCTCGAGGTGATCCGCCATTCCGAGGACGCCGGCAAACGGAAGGCTGTGGTTGATGAGGTCTTGGGACTACCCAAACCCGGTCTCCTCTATGTCGCCACCCGGAAGGACACCGAGCGCTACGCTGCCGAACTCGTGGCTGGCGGTCTGCGCGCCACGGCGTACCATGCGGGGCTGTCGGCTTCCGAACGCCGCCTCGCTCACGAGGGGTTCCTTGACGACGCCCTTGATGTCGTCGTCGCAACTTCCGCTTTCGGCATGGGCATCGACAAGCCCAACGTGCGTTTCGTGGTTCACGCGGCGATCACCGAGTCGCTGGAGTCGTATTACCAGGAGATCGGCCGGGCCGGACGCGACGGACAACCCGGCAAGACAACGCTGCACTACCGTGCAGAAGACCTCGGACTCCGCTCCTTCTTCAACTCCGGCACCCCGGACCGCGACGATCTAGTCCGAATCTTCCAGGCAGTGGCGGCGGATGAACCGGTGCGCGTCTCGGAACTCGGTCGCGTCCTTGAGGTACCCACCCGGCGAGCTGCGAACCTGGTCAACCTGTTGGAGGAAGCCGGGGTCGTTCGCTCGACCCGTCGCGGCGTGCGCACGGTGGGCTCGATCAGCGACGGCGATGCCGCCGACCGTGCGGTCGAGGCGGCGGAGGCGCGAGAACGGATCGACCAGTCACGGATCGCGATGATGCGCGGATATGCCGAGACGAATGGATGCCGCCGTCAGTACCTGCTCGGTTACTTCGGCGAAGACCTGCCGGAGCCATGCGGCAACTGTGACACGTGCGCCTCGGGGAGCGCCTCCGAAGCTGCGGCATCCGATCATGTGGTCGTCGACGATGAGTTCCCTCCCGACACCGCGGTGCTCCACCGGGAGTGGGGCGCAGGAACCGTC
>JAODMM010000035.1 GCA_025465015.1 Cryobacterium sp.
GTGAGAAATGACAGTAGCTCTAGAACCGACGAACGGAGCGGATGACGGGAATCGAACCCGCGCTATCAGCTTGGGAAGCTGAAGTTCTACCATTGAACTACATCCGCGCGTTGAGGGAGACGCGCCGGGCGCGGCATCCGTAACGGAGCAATCCTAGCAAGCCTCGCCCCGCTAGGCTGGCACGGTGCTTCTCTCGGACCGCGATATCAAGGCAGAACTGGGCGCCGGACGGATCGGTCTCGACCCGTACACGCCGGACATGGTGCAACCCTCGAGCATTGACGTGCGGCTGGACCGGTTTTTCCGCCTGTTTGACAACCATAAGTACCCCTATATCGACCCGGCGGAGGACCAGCCCGACCTCACCCGCCTGATCGAGGCGAAGCCGGATGAACCGTTCATCCTTCACCCCGGCGAGTTCGTCCTCGGCTCCACCTACGAACTGGTGACCCTGCCCGACGACGTGGCCGCCCGACTCGAGGGTAAGAGTTCGCTTGGTCGGCTGGGCCTTCTCACCCACTCGACCGCCGGCTTCATCGACCCCGGCTTCTCGGGACACGTCACCCTCGAGCTCAGCAACGTGGCCACACTGCCGATAAAACTCTGGCCCGGCATGAAAATCGGGCAGCTGTGCTTCTTCCGACTGTCGAGCCCGACCGAGCAGCCTTACGGATCAGGCACCTACGGCTCCCGCTACCAAGGCCAGCGCGGGCCTACCGCGTCGCGGTCGCACCTCGGGTTCCACAGGACGGATGTCGGGACCCGCGAGGGCGGACGCCTCGGCGCGTAGCGCCTGCCGGGTTTCACCCGAAGGATCGGTGCCCGCGTCCGGTTCAGCACCCCGCGTTCGCCAACCGGTCACCGGTGACTTGTTGGCGATTCACACGGATGAAACACCCCTGCCGGTAAAATTCAAGGTATGAACGCGCGGCCCGAACCTTCGCCTGAGCCAGGGCCCGCTGACGGGCGGGATGCGACGGGGAGGCCGGAGACGGCTTTGAAGCTCGCCGACGCTCTAGTCGCGCCCGCGCCCACCCGTGAGTACCCGCGACGGATGCGCCGCTTCGGGCAGCTCGTCGGCGCGTGGGCGGCTCGAGGATCCCGCCTGAACGAGGAGACGGGGGAGTGGACAGAGCGCGAGTTCACATGGGTGGTCGGGTTCATCCTCGATGGACGTGCGGTGCAGGACGTTGAAGTCAGCTCGAGCACAACCCATCCGTCTGGTTTCGAGACCGTAGCGACCGCAGTTCGGGTGTATGATCCGCACGCCGGCGCCTGGCGGGTGAGTTATTTCGCGCCGCAACTCGGGGAGTACTGCCACCTTGTTGCAACCCCCTACCGCACCGGGATACGTCAGGACGGGACGCGAAATGACGGCAAGCCCATCCGCTGGAATTTCACGGAGATCACCCCCGCCACCTACGCGTGGCAAGGGTGGGTGTCAGAAGATGAAGGTTCCACCTGGGTGCTGGTGGAACACAACGAGGCCACCCGCCTGAGCTGACTCGAAGCAGAGCCTGGGCGAACCCTCGAACGGTGAAGCGGGTGAGTCGACACGTCCCCGTGCCTGCTCACCGCACTTCACCGAACCTTCTGGTCGACGCCGCCCTACTGCGGTCGCAGCCGCAGGTTCTGCATGCCGCCGTCGACCTCGAGTGAGATGCCCACGGTTGAGCCTGAACGCGGGCTCGCCAGATAGACCGCCGCATCCGCAACTTCATCGGCGGCGACAAGGCGACCATGGGGCTGCCGCGCGTTCAGCGCCGCACGCTCGGCCTCCGGGTCATCCGCCTTCTCGAGCAAGCGACCGATCCAGGGCGTGTCTGCCGTTCCCGGCGCCACGCAGTTGACACGGATGCCCTCACGCAGGTGGTCGGCGGCCATCGCGCGGGTGAGTGCCAGCACGGCTCCCTTGGATGCGCTGTAGAGCGCCCGCTGGGGAAGTCCGGCGGTCGCGGCAACGGAGGCTGTGTTGACGATCGCAGCCGAGGGGGACTTCCGCAGCCACGGCAAGGCGGCGCGCGTGACTCGCGCGATTCCTGTGACGTTGATGCTGAGCACCCGGGCCCATTCGTCGTCGTCGTTGTCGGCGATCGTGCCCTGAGCCCCGATCCCGGCGTTGTTGATCACGATGTCGATGCGGCCGAACCGTTCGGCGACGCCGTCAACGCCCGCGCGTACCGAGGCGTCGTCGGAGACGTCGACTCGCATGGCGAAATGGGCTGCGTCCGCGCCCTCCGGTGAGAGATCGAAAACAGCCACGGATGCGCCCTGCGCGTGCAGACGGTCGGCAATGGCGGCCCCGATGCCGGACGCGCCCCCGGTCACGATGGCAACGAGTCCTGCGAGCTCGCTCATGAGGGAGTTCCGGGGAGAGCCGTCTCGACGAACTGCTGCCGCTGACGCCCGAGCCCCTCGATCTCGATCTCGCACACGTCACCGGCGGAGAGGTACGGGAAGCGACCGGAGAGCGCGACACCCTCCGGTGTGCCGGTGAGGACGAGGTCGCCGGGCTCTAACGCCAAATACTGGCTGAGGTGCCAGACGATGAAGTCGACGTTGAAGATCTGATCGGCAGAGTTCGAGTCTTGTCGGATCTCACCGTTCACCCAGCTGCGAAGGGCGAGGTTCTGGTAGTCGAGTTCGTCGGGGGTGACGAGCCACGGACCCGTGGGGTTGAACCCGGGGGCGCACTTGCCCTTCGACCATTGCCCGCCCGACACTGCTAACTGGAAGTCCCGCTCGGAGACGTCATTGGCCGTGACGAAGCCCGCGATGTGGTTGATGCTCTCCGCCGGCGACGAGAGGTAGGAAGCGCGCTTGCCGATGACGATTCCCAGCTCGACCTCCCAGTCGGTCTTGGTGCTGCCGATCGGAATGGACACGTCGTCGTTCGGCCCGACCACCGTGTTCGGGGTCTTCAGGAAGATGATGGGGATCTCGGGGGGCGCTGAGCCCGATTCCGCTGCGTGGGCTGCGTAGTTCATGCCGATGCAGATGACGGCGCTCGGCCGGGCGATCGGTGCCCCGAGGCGCACAGCGTGCCCGTTCTCAAGCGGGGGGAGCGAACCGGCGGCAACAGCATCCGCTGCCCGCTGCGCTCCACCCGAGGAGAGAAAGGACCCGTTGATGTCGTCAGTGACAGAGGACAGGTTGTAATAGGTGTCATCCACCAGCACGGCGGGAGTTTCCTGGCCCACGGGGCCGAGACGGGCAAACTTCATTCAGCAGCTTCTTCCTGTAGAGAACGGGAGCCGGAACATCTGACTATAGCGGCCCTCATTCCCGAGGGAGGGGTGAAAGGAGCGTCGCGCCGGCCTCAATTGACAGTCTATACATCCGATGTCTAGGCTCAAGTGTTCAATCTAAGGAGACCGCTTGTGACTACCATCGTCGCGTTGGAGACCAACGACGTGCGCTTCCCGACCTCAACGTCGTTGGACGGGTCGGACGCGATGAACCTCGATCCCGACTATTCCGCGGCCTACGTGCGGATCGTCACCGATGCCGAGGACGGATTGGAGGGGCACGCGTTCGTGTTCACCATCGGCCGAGGCAACGACGTGCAGGTGGCCGCCATCAAGGCGCTGTCCGATCACGTGGTCGGGCGCAACGCCGAAGACCTCCTTCAAAACATGGGCACGACGTGGCGGGAGTTCGTCTGGGACTCCCAGTTACGCTGGCTCGGACCGGAGAAGGGCGTCATGCACATGGCGATCGGCGCCGTCGTCAACGCCCTGTGGGACCTCAAAGCCAAGCGCGCCGGGTTACCGCTGTGGCAGCTGCTCGCCCGCATGACGCCCGAGGAGATCGTTGAACTGGTCGACTTCCGCTACCTCACCGACGCATTGACGCCCGAGGACGCCCTCCAGATCCTGCGCAACGCCTTGCCGGGACGGGCAGAGCGAGAAGCCCAGTTGCTCGCAAGCGGATACCCGGCATACACGACGACACCCGGATGGCTGGGCTACAGCGACGAGAAGCTAGTCCGGCTGGCCCGGGAGGCGGTCGCCGACGGTTTCTCCATGATCAAGCTCAAAGTGGGGGGCAACCTTGAGGACGACATCCGGCGCATGCGCATTGCCCGTGAGACCGTGGGCCCCGACATTCGTATCGGCACCGACGCCAACCAGCGCTGGGGTGTCTCGGAAGCCATCGAGTGGATGTCGCACCTGGCAGAATTCGATGTGGCCTGGATCGAGGAGCCCACGAGCCCCGACGATGTCCTCGGGCACGCAGCGATCTCCCGAGGAGTGGCGCCGATCCCGGTTGCGACCGGCGAGCACATGGCCAACCGTGTCATGTTCAAGCAGTTCCTCCAGGCTGACGCCCTGCAGGTGCTCCAGATCGACGCCAGCCGTGTCGCGGGGGTCAATGAGAACGTCGCCATCCTGCTCCTTGCGGCGAAGTTCGGCGTACCGGTCTGCCCGCATGCCGGGGGAGTGGGGCTCTGTGAGGCGGTGCAGCACTTCTCGATGTTCGACTTCGTCGCCGTTTCGGGCAGCACCGAGGGTCGCGTGATCGAATTCGTCGACCACCTTCACGAGCATTTCGTGACCCCGGTCGTGATCGAGGACGGCGCTTACCGGGCGCCGACCGCACCGGGCGCCGGCAGCGAGATGCACGCGGCAAGCCGCGCCGAGTTCGAATTCACTGCCCGTGGGTGAACTCACGCTGCCGCGGCTGGGGTACGGCGCCGCCAATATCGGCAACCTCTACCGAGCTCTCACCGATGACAAGGCGTGGGAGATCCTCCAGGCGGCATGGGATGCCGGCGTTCGGTACTTCGATACCGCGCCGCATTACGGCCTGGGGCTCTCCGAGCGCAGGCTGGGTCAGTTCCTCGCGACCAAACCGCGCGACCAGTACGTCATCTCCACCAAAGTGGGGCGCCTTCTGGAACTGAACCCGGGGGGCGGCGGTGAGCTCGACTTGGCCCATGACTTCGCCGTGCCGGCGACACTCAAGCGGGTCTGGGACTTCACCGCCGCAGGAATCCGTCAGAGCGTCGAAGACTCGCTCGAGCGCACCGGCCTTGACCGGTTCGACGTTCTGTACCTTCACGACCCCGAGCGGAACAACCTGCAGGACGGACTCGACCAGGCAATCCCCGCCATGGCCGGGCTCCGTGACGCAGGATTGGTGCGTGCCGTGGGTGTCGGCTCCATGGACACGGATGCCCTGCTCGCGTCCGTGAACACTGGGGCCCTCGACCTGCTCATGGTGGCGGGTCGGTACACGCTCGCCGAGCAGCCAGCGCTCGCTGACGTGATACCCGCGTGCCGACGACATGGTGTCGGGATCGTGAACGCTTCGATCTTCAACTCGGGCTTACTGGCCACCGACACCCCCAAGACGGATGCGCGGTACGAATACGGTGCTGTCCCCATCGACGTTCTCGAGCGGGTCAAGGCGATAGCCGAGACTTGCCGCGAGTACGGCGTCTCCCTCCCAACTGCCGCCTTGCAGTACACCCTTCGCGACGACGCCGTGCTGAGCGTCGTCGTGGGCGGCAGCAAGCCGGAACACGTGCGCCAGAACGCCGCTCGCTTGCACGAGCACGTCCCCGACGAGCTGTGGGTCACGCTCGCTGGCCGAGGACTTATTCCCGCCTGAACCGCGCCGGCTAGCTCCGGGGGCAGCCCGCGGGTAGCGTGGCGCAGTACGATCCGTCGTGCGGCTCGTCCGTGTCGCGCGTTTGTGCCGTTCGAAAGCACCGTTCGTTAGTGCAGCTCGATCGACTGCACAGACCTCAGCTGTTCCCGAATGAACAGGTTCGCGTGCGCGGCGAGGTCGTCGGAGTCCTGCCAGAGGTTGCGCCAGATGCCGAGCATCCGGCTGAGGTCCTGTGCGACGACGGCCGAGGAGAAGGACTCGAAGACGACGGGGCCGTCGTACCCGATGCGCGCGAGTCCGCGGAAGAATGAGCCGAAGTCGACCGTGCCGGAGCCGAGGTAACCGCGGTGGCTCTCCCCGATGTGCACGTAGCCGAGACGGTCGCCCACGTCGAGGACCGGAGAGAACTGATCCGACTCCTCGATGTTCATGTGGTACGTGTCGAGGTGCACGGACACGTTGTCGTGGTCGATTTCATCGAGGAATTCGAGGGCCGCTCGGCCGGTGTTGATGAGGTTGGTCTCGTAGCGATTGACCACTTCAAGCGACAGGTGAATGCCGAGGTCCGCGGCACGGGTGGCGAGACGACCGATGGCGGCCGCGCTCGACGCCCGCCCGGCAGCCGTGGCCGGCTCCATGTACTTCTTCATCGCGCTGTAGATGACACCGCACAGGTGAGAGCTGCCCATAGCGTGCACGATTTCGAGGCACTCGGTGAGCATCCGTTCCCCGGCCTCGACAACGCTGGGGTCCGGGCTGGTCAGGTCGGTGGATTCGTTGAGACCCAGCGACGCGGTCGCTGCCAGGTCATGTTCCTTCAAAAGACTGGCGGCGAGGCCGCGGTCGAAGGAAGACGGGTCCATCAGGGGGATTTCGATGAGGTCGAAACCGGCCTTCTTCGTCTTCTCGATGGCGAGGGTGAGTCCCGCTGCATCGAAAGTTCCAGTGAATACGAGGGCGTGAGCGCCAATCTGCATGGTGTGCCTTCCGGGGTTCGACATTGAATTCGGCTCAGCACCTGGGGGGTGCAGGAACCTACCCTATGTGGATGCGACGAAATTAGGTACATTCAGGTACAACTTGTAACAAGTAGAGTGATATTCGGGCCAATCGTCCGATCTCTGGATGGTTCCGTGCCATGATCGTAGGCACGGAATTCATCGAGTTCGTCCTCCGAAGAAGTAGGTGAGTGTGTGGCAACAAAGCTGTTGGAAGTCAGCGGGATCAGCAAGAGCTTTCCCGGCGTCCAGGCCCTGAAGGACGTCCAGTTTGAACTGGACCGTGGCGAGGTTCTTGCCTTGGTTGGCGAGAACGGAGCAGGCAAATCGAGCCTGATGAAGATCCTCTCTGGGATTTACACCAAGGACTCGGGAACCATCCGTCTCGAGGGCCAGGAAGTCGAAATCGACAGTCCAAAGGCCGCGCAGGGAATGGGCATCAGCATCATCCACCAGGAGATGAACCTGATGTCGCATCTCACGATCGCTCAGAACATATACATCGGACGTGAGCCTCGCGGCGGGTTGTTCGTGCGCGAACGCGCCCTGAACCGTCAGGCGGCAGAACTCCTCAACCGTCTCGGCATCCACCTCGACCCTCGCGAGGTCGTCGAGAACCTCACCGTTGCCAAGCAGCAGATGGTTGAGATCGCCAAGGCGCTCTCCTTCGACGCGAAGGTCCTGATCATGGACGAGCCGACCTCCGCTCTGACGGATGCCGAGACGGAGACGCTTTTCGCCCTGATCGCCGGTCTGAAAAAGCACGGCACCGGTGTCATCTACATCTCCCACCGAATGGACGAGCTGCGTCGGATAGCGGACCGGGTGACCGTCCTCCGCGACGGCCAGTACATCGGTTCGCTCGACCGTGACCATCTCGACATTCCCACGATCATCGAGATGATGGTGGGTCGTCACATCGAAGAGGGCGCTCGGCCCACTGCCCGGGAGCACGCACATGACGATGTAGTCCTCAAAGTCGAAGGTCTCGGCACCCGTCGCCTTCTGAAAGACATCAACTTCGAGCTGCGTCGCGGGGAGATCCTCGGATTCGCCGGACTCATGGGTGCCGGACGCACCGAGGTCGCTCGCGCGATCATCGGCGCTGACCCCTCGGAAACCGGGGAGATTCACGTCGCCGGCAAGCCGGTGAAGATCGGGCAGCCCGCGGACGCCGTCGGACATGGCATCGGTTACCTCTCCGAGGACCGCAAGCTCCTGGGGCTCCTTCTTGAGCGTGATGTCAACACCAACGTCCTGCTCGCCTCACTCCGGGATTACACCGATGGCATGGGGTTTGTGCACACGGCGAAAGGCAAGCAGAAGTCGCGGGAGTACGTGAAGTCCTTGCGTATCAAGACTCCGTCGATCACCTCGACCACGAAGAACCTCTCCGGGGGGAACCAGCAGAAGGTCGTGATCGCGAAGTGGCTCGCGCGCGACTGCGACATCCTCATCTTCGACGAGCCGACCCGTGGAATCGACGTCGGGGCCAAGGAAGAGATCTACAAGCTGCTCAACGACCTGGTGGCCCAGGGGAAGTCGATCATCATGATTTCGTCCGAGCTTCCGGAGGTACTGCGACTGTCGCACCGCATCGTGGTGATGGCCAACGGCCGGATCACGGGCGTCCTGAATAACGAGGAAGCCAGCCAGGCGAAGATCATGGAATATGCGACCCGCATGGGCGAAGAGAAAGAATAGGCACGGCACAATGAACGCAACCCCTGTCACCGACAACGCCCCCCAAGTGCAACAAGCCCCGGATGGCAAACCCGGCTCCGCAAAGAGCTTCCTACGGGCTCAGATCCAGCAGTCCCTGGCGTTCGCCACGCTGGTGGTCCTGCTGGTCTTCTTCTCGATCGCAAGCAGCAACTTCTTCACGTTCAGCAACATCTCGGGCATCCTGCTGTCGACTGCCGTTATCGGCATCTTGGCGCTCGGGACGACCTTCGTGATCATCACGGGTGGCATCGACCTCTCCATCGGTACGGGCATGACGCTCGCGTCGGTCATGACCGGAATCTTCCTGGTCAACATGCAGTTGCCGCTGATCGTCGGGGTGATCGGGGGGATCGCGACGGGCGCTTTGATGGGCTTCGTCAACGGTGTCAACATCGCCATCCTCCGCCTGCCGCCGTTCATCGCCACCCTGGCGATGATGCTGATCGCTCAGGGCCTCGCCCTGGTGATCTCCGGTGTCCGCCCGATCTACTTCAGCGGCGTCGCGGGCTTCAAAGCCATCTCACTCGGCACCCTCATCCCGGGGATCCCGAATGCGGTGCTCATCCTCTTCCTGCTCGCGATCGTGGCGTACCTCATCCTGAGCAAGACGATCCTCGGCCGTTACACCTTCGCGATCGGAAGTAACGAGGAAGCCACGCGACTTTCAGGCGTGAACACGCGCAAATGGAAGATCATCATCTACACCCTCGCAGGCGTCTTCACCGGCATCGCCGGTGTGGTGATTGCAGCCCGGCTCGACTCTGCCCAACCGCAGCTGGGTGTCGGCTACGAACTGCAGGCCATCGCCGCCGTCATCATCGGTGGCACATCGCTTCTGGGTGGTCGCGGATCGATCATGGGCACCCTCATCGGTGCCCTGATCATGAGCGTTCTGATCAACGGACTGCGCATCCTCTCCATTCAAACCGAATGGCAAAACGTCGTCGTCGGTGCTGTCATCCTGGTGGCTGTGTTCACCGACTCGCTGCGTCAGCGTCGCGGCGCATCCTGACCCTTCCCTCAACCAGAACCGGCGGCACCGGGAGGCCGGGTCGCCCGTTTCTCGACCGACTATGAAATCGGTTGCATGCGCGGAAAAACGCCGAACATAACGATCTTGTATCTACATGTATTTTTCGCGTGAATCGGCCTCTCAACATCGCTAACATGGCCAAGTCAGCCGAGCGGCTGGCCGCCGAACGAACAATGGAGTTACTCGATGAAAACAGGTAAGAGAGTCGCTTTCCTCGCGACAGCTGCCGCGGTCGCCCTCGCCCTCGCAGGCTGCTCCAACAACGCAGGCGGCGGGACGAGCGGCGGAGAAACTGCCGGCGACGCCAGCAGCGACACGTACATCGCCCTGGTCTCCAAGGGCTTCCAGCACCAGTTCTGGCAGGCTGTGAAGCAGGGTGCTGAGAGCAAGGCCAAGGAACTCGGCGTGAAGGTGACTTTCGACGGACCCGCTGCCGAAACCGAGATCGACAACCAGTTGCAGATGCTGCAGGCGGCCATTGACAAGAAGCCGGATGCCATCGGTTATGCGGCCCTTGACCCCGAGGCTTGCATCCCGCTCATCCAGGCCGCTGAAGCTGCGAAGATCCCGGTCGTGCAGTTCGACGCCGGTTGCAACAGCGACTACCCGCTCAGCATCGCCAAGACCGATAGCTTGGGCGCGGGTGCACTGGCCGCCGACCACATGGCTGAGTTGATCGGCAAGAAGGGCGAGGTCGCCATCGTCGGCCACAGCCAGATCAACTCCACCGGCGTCGAGCGCCGCGACGGCTTCGTCGACCAGATGAAGGCTGAATACCCCGACGTCAAGATCGTCGACATCCAGTACGGCGACGGCGACCACTTGAAGTCGGCCGACATCGCCAAGGCAATGATCGCCGCGCACCCGAATCTCAAGGGCATCTACGGCACCAACGAGGGATCGGCAATCGGTGTTGTGAACGCTGTGGGCGAGCTTGGCCTGAAGCCCGGCGAGCTCACCGTCATCGGCTTCGACTCCGGTCAGGCGCAGATCGACGCCATCGGCAGCGGCCTGATGGCCGGCGCTATCACGCAGAACCCGATCGGTATCGGCGAGCAGACCGTCCAGGCAGCTTACGACGCCATCAACGGCAAGACCCCCGAGAAGGTCATCGACACCGGCTACTACTGGTACGACAAGACCAACATGGAGGACGCAGAGATCGCAGCGGTTCTCTACAAGTAGTCCCCGGCGAAAATCGTCCGACAGAGCCCCTCTCCCGACCCGGGAGAGGGGCTCTGCCCGTTGGCCTGGCTTCCCCCCTGGCGTTCACGCCGCTTCACTTACTCCGGAAGGTGCTTCACGAATGGGAATCGGCTCCGCCCGTGACATCCGGCTGCAGAACGGGACCGGCGGCGCCGTCGGTCGGCTGTCCTACGGCGCGGCTGCACTGGGAAACCTGTACAAGGCGGTCGACGACGACCAGGCCCGAGACACGCTGGAGACAGCGTGGGGCCTGGGAATCCGCTATTTCGACACCGCGCCGCACTACGGCCTGGGCTTGTCAGAGCGGCGGGTGGGCGAGTTTCTCGCCGGCAAACACCGAGACGACTTCCTCCTCAGCACCAAGGTCGGCCGCTTGCTTGAGCCCACGCCTGAACGTGCCGGGGAGCGCGACGACGAGTGGTTCGATGTTCCTGCTCGCCATCGCCGCGTCTGGGACTACTCCCCATCCGGGATCCGTCAGAGCTTGGAGGAATCGCTCAGCCGGCTGGGACTGGATCGAGTGGACATCCTCTACCTGCACGACCCCGAACAGTACGGGAAGAGCGATGACCTCCCCCGCGCGCTCGACGCCCTCGTCGGACTACGGGAGGAGGGCCTCGTGCGGGCTGTGGGGGTGGGAAGCTCCGATGTTCAGCTCCTGCGCGATTCGATCCGGCTCGCCGACCTCGACCTGCTCATGCTCTCCAACCGGTATACCCTGCTCGATCAGTCCGCCCGTCAGAACCTCCTCCCCGAGGCCAGGGAACATGCGGTAGGCATCGTCAACGTCGGGGTCTTCAACTCCGGGCTTCTCGCCTCACCGGTTCCTCACAAGGATTCGCATTACGAATACGGGTCAGTACCGCACACCATGCTGGAGAAGTCGAAGCGTCTCGCTGAAGTGTGCGCGCGCCATGGCGTTGAGCTTCCGGCTGTCGCGCTGCAGTACAGCCTGCGAGATCCCGCGGTTGTGACGGTGACGGTGGGGAGTAGGAGCCGCGCTCAACTGCGCGAGAACTCCGAACGGATGCGCGTTGTTATCCCCGAGAAGCTGTGGACGGATCTCGTCATCCAGGGCCTGATTCCGGCATAGGTGCGGGACACCCGAGCGGGGCCGCGACCGTAAAGGCGGGGCCGGCGGGGATGCGCGGTGGCGAATCGAAGGCGACGGGGGCGCGGCTAGGCCCTCGACCAGGGGAGGAACCGCTGGGGGTTGTGACGCAGGATGCGCTGTACCGTGTCGACGCCGATCCGCTCCTGCAGGGCGGGAAGATACCGGGCGCCCAGATAGGCGAGTCCCGGCATGCCGCCGTAAGCGATGTACCGGCTACTTCTGGCCACATCTCCGCCGAGGAGGATGTGATCCGCACCGCCGCCCGACACCACCGCTTCGGTGAGGGCGAGAAGTTCCGAGTCGCTCCGGGTGCGGGGCCGCGCCATCCCGTCATAGCCCAGCCAGGCACCGCGTCTCACCAGGTCGAGGTGCAGGAGCGGGTTCGGGTCTCGATCCGCATGAGCCAGGACGACTCTGCTGGCCGCGACTCCGGCCTCCTCGAGGATGTCGAGCACTTCGTGCGCAGCGGTGCAGAACTCGAGGTGGACCATGACGGGAGCGCCGGTTGACCGATGGGCGGCTGCGACTCCCCTCAATGTCTCGTGCTCGAAGCGGGTGATGGACCAGTAGCCGATACCAGCCTTCAGCAAACCGGCCGGCACGGGAGCCCCGTCCGGCGTGAGAGCGCCGGTCGCCTCGCCGTCTCGCCGAGCCATGCCCTGGGTGAGATCAGTCAGGAAGAGGTCGCCGCGCTCCTCGGCGCCGAGGTCTCGCAGCCAGTGCCCCTGAGGGTAGTGCGCCTCCCTGTGCGCTCCGGTTGTGGCGACAACTCCAAGGCCGGTGGTAGCGCTGATACGCGCTACGGCTTCCGGATCCCGCCCCAACCCGACCGGCGTAGCGTCGATCATCGAATCGAAGCCGCTACCGAGGAGCAGCGCGGCCTCCTGTGCCGATGCCCGCTCGTCGGAGAGTTCGTCACCGGGGAGGAGGGGACTCACCTGGAACAGGTGCTCGTGGTAATTGACCCGGCCGAGACCTAGGGGGGCGATATCGCCGAGCACGGTTCGTACGGTGCTCGCAACGCCCGACGGGTGCGTCCTGTTGAGCTCGCTCGGGGTGCACCCGTCGTTCGCAGCCCGCGCCTCGCTGGCCGCGCTCCTGTCGTTGGCCGCGCTCTCCGCCCTCATCGTGCGTCCAGGGCCGCCTCGGACAGGCGCGCAACTAGTGGCGCAGTGAGATCGACCCCGAACACCTCCGCGATCACCTGCGACCAACCGTGGATGAAGTAGCGCCAGCCGTCAACGACGACCAGGTTCGAGACCTCTTTCTGAGCGGCCGCTTGCGCGAGGAACTCCAAGGTGCCGCGATAGTTGAATTCCCACACGTAGGCGCCCTCGGGGAAGCGGGCACTGTCCGGCAGGGGCGAGCCAGGTCGGTCCTTTCCCAAGCCGCTCGCGTTGACCACCAGACTGCCGGCTGGTGCAGCGGCGAGGACTTCACGGGTCACCTCGGGGTTTTCGGCCAGGACGTAACGGAGAAGTCCCTCCGGCGTGCCGCGGCGGATGTGAACGGCTCTGAGGTGGTCGAGCCGCTGCTGGCTGGTATCGGTGACGACGATCGCAGCGGGCGCGTCCTGTCGATCGGCGAGATACCACGTCAGGGCTGTCCCGGCGCCGCCTGCCCCCAAGCAGACGGCGTGAGCGCCCGAGCGAGCGAAGTGATCTACGGGAAGGAACTCGTCGGCCGCCAACCCGACCGTGATCGGGTCTTTGGCATGCCCGATGAGCACCCCGTCGTGCTTGGAAATGCTCGAGATCTCCCCGCACAGAGTGCTGAACTGGTCCAGTTCACCGAAGAGCTCGTGAGCGGCGGCGTACAACCCCATCTTGTGCGTGGTGACCAGGGCACCCAAGTGATCAGGATCATCGCGGATCTGCGTCACAAGCGCAACATAGTCGGCAGGGGCGGCGCCGACCGGCAGGTCATGGCCGACCAAAGTGCCGGTGGGAAGGCCGAGGATGTCAGCCCATACCGGGAAGATGTTCATGATCGAAGAGCCGCCGGTGCTCACCCCGACGAACCCCATATAGCCGCTCACGCGCCGACTCCGGCAGGAGCGAACAGGCGGGCCTTGCGCTCGACCTCGTCATACCGGGAAGCTGCGAGATCTGCGGCAGACACCAGGTCACTGCCGGCACCGACGGCGACCGCCCCCGCCTGGAACCATTCCCCCATGTTCTCCGGGGTGACTCCGCCGGTGGGCATCAGGGGAACATCCGGAAAAGGACCGCGCAACGACCGCAGGAAGGCTGGTCCGCCGAGAGACGCAGGGAAGATCTTCACGACGTCGGTGCCGTACTCCTGAGCGGCCATGACCTCGCTGGGTGTCAGGGCCCCGGTCATGACGAGGAGGCCGGTGGCCTTCATCGCCTCCGTCAGCGTGCGCCGTGTGCCGGGGCTGACAAGGAACTGGGCGCCCGCCGCGGCGGCCCTCGCTGCCTCATCCTCCGTCGTCACTGTGCCGGCGCCCAGGTAAATGGTCTCGCCGTACCGGTCGTTCAATTCACGGATGACGGCAGGCGCGTCGGGCGTGGAATAGGTGATCTCGAGGCCGGTCACTCCGCCGGCTACCAGGGCATCGGCGGCCAGGAGCGCACTCTGGGCAGAGGGTGCCCGCACGACCGCGAGCACTCGGGTGGATTTCAGAATGGCGAGATGGTCGGTCACAGTCTCAGGCTTTCGTTGGAACGGGATGGGGTGGGGGGTCGCCAGCGAGGACAGCGAGCACGTTGTCCACCGCGAGGGTGCCCATGTTGTCAACGGCCTCGACCGTCTGAGCTCCGAAATGCGGGGTGACGACGACGCGATCGGCGAGGTCTTCGGCGAGAAGGGGCGACATACCGCCGCGGGTGTCGCCGGCAAGCGTGTCGGCGGCGAACCCGGCGATCACTCCTCCACGCATGGCGTCAGCGAGAGCCTGCTCGTCGATGAGCTCGGGTCTGGCCGTGTTCACCAGGACAAGCCCCGGGCGAACGGATGCCAGCCACGAGCTGTCGACGATGACCCCGCCGCCCGGCGCGTGAAGAGTAACCACGTCGCATCCGCTCGCCATGTCGGCGAGGGACGCGGCCCCGGCGCCGGCTGCACGGATCTGGTCGGCCGAAAGCCAAGGATCGTGGGCGAGGATTCCAGATCCGAAGCCGGACAGGCGCCGGGCCACCCCTTGGCCGATGCGGCCGAAGCCGACGATGCCCACGGTCAACGAGCCCAGTTCCCGCCCTCGCAGCACAGACCAGTCACCGGCCCGCACGCGACGGTCTCCTTCGGCCGTTCCGCGGAGGACGGCGAGCATCAGGCCGACGGCGTGGTCGGCGACGGCGTCGCTGTTGGCCCCGGGAGTGTTTGTCACAGTGATGCCACGCCGTAGGGCGGCCTGCACGTCGACGGCCTCGAAGCCGACCCCGTACCGCGCCACGACCTGCAGGCTCGGGGCGGCTGCCAGGTGGGCGTCGGTAACCGGCCCCGTCCCGGCGACCCAGGCAACGGCATCCGCCAGCAAGGGACGCAGCTCATCAAGCCCATGGTCGGACGGCCCCATCAGGACCTCGTGGCCGGACTCCTTGAGGCGGGCGACAAGGTCGACCGAGCCCGAGGAGAAGGACCGGCTGGTGGCGAGGATGACGGCCATCAGCCGCCCGCCCGATGTGAGAACCAGGGCTCGAGCCGCGAATAGGCGTCGAGGAAGGTTTCGTGGCGAACGAGGTAGTCGCGATGTCGCGCTAGGTCAGGCGCGAACTCGCCGGTGACCTCGGAGAGGCCACGGGCGGCACCGAAGTCGTCCACCAGACCGAGGCCCACCGCGGCCGTGACCGCTGCGCCGAGGCTGTTCGCCTCCTCGACGATGCTGCGGCGACGCACGGGCACACCCCAGACGTCGGCCAGCACCTGCAACCACACATCACTTGCAGCACCACCGCCAATCGCGTCGATGCGGTCCAGAGTCGCTCCCGACTCGCGGAAGGCCTGGATGCATGTGAGCAGGTTGAAGGCGACGCCCTCAAGCACGGCGCGAGTCATTTCCGGGCGTCCGTGGTGACGGTCGATCCCGACGAAGGCACCCGAGGCATCCGGGTTCCAGTGGGGGGAGCGCTCGCCGAGGAGGTAGGGAAGGAAGTAGAGCCCGCCGGTGGCGCCCTTGGCCGTGGACGCATCGGCGACGAGGGCAGAAAGGTTGCGGTCCGCCTCCGGAGGAGTCAGGAGTTCGGCCACCCATTGCAGGGATGCGCCGCCGGCCTGCATCGTGGCTGTGGGGACGAAGCTCCCAGGCACGACATTGTCGAAGGTCATGGTGCGCATCTGCGAGTCGTAGACGGGGGTGTTGCTGGCAAAAGATATCCATGACGATGTGCCGAGGCAGACGTAGCCGCCGTCCTCCGGAGCCACGATCCCTGCGCCGACTGCGGCGATCGGCCCGTCACCACCGCCCATCACCACGCGAGTGCCGGGAGCGAGGCCGGTCGCGCGTGCGGCTTCTGCGGTCAGCGTGCCGACGACAGCGGTGGAGTCCAGGATCTCGGGGAACAGGGACGCATCCAACCGCGCGGCGGCGAGCATCTCGGGAGACCATTCACCGCGCTGCTGGTCGTAGGCGTTGGTCGCTGACGCATCGGACCTGTCGGTGGCCAGACGCCCGGTGAGCCGGTGCACGACGAAGTCCTTCGCGACGCACAGGTGCCGCACCCGCGCAAACACATCCGGCTCGTTGTCGCGCACCCACATGACCTTCTCCAGCGTGTACGTGGGGTTGATCCGGTGACCCAGCAGCGAGTACGCCCGCTCCTTTCCAATCGCCTCTTCCAGTTGCGCTGTCTGAGCCGTGCTGCGGGTGTCCGCCCAAATGATCGCAGGGCGCACGGGCTGGTAACCGGCATCCAACAGCACCGCGCCCATCATCTGGCCACTCACACTGACTCCGGTCACGTCGGCGGGGCTGACTCCAGCGCGGGCGAGAAGAGCGCGGGTGGCTTCGACGACACCGTTCCACCAGTCGTCCGGGTTCTGCTCGGCAACGCCGCCTGCGGCGAAGTGCACGCCGTATCCGACGGTGACGGCGCTCACTAGACGGCCGTCTTCATGGTGAAGCGAGGCTTTGTTGGCGGTGGTGCCAAGGTCGTGTGCGATGATCACGGCAATCAGCTCTCGGTGTAGCCGACGAATTCCACGCCGCTACCCGATCGCAGGATCCGCTGACCCATGCCGTGTTCCAGCACCCATCCGTAGTCGTGGCCGGCGCCGCCTGGGTAGACGGCCAGGAAGGAGTACGGCTCGTCGCCTACGTTGATGCTGCGGTGCGCCCAGCCCGGTGGCATGTAGCCGATTGTGCCCGGGGTCATGTCCACCCACCGCGTCTGGGTTCCGTCGAACATCAGCAGTCCGCCGTGACCGGAGAGGGCGAGGTAGATCTCCCCCTGGTGGTTGGGATGCTGGTGGCCCTTGGTCATCCATAGCTCTCCGCCGGTAGTGCCGGGCTGGATCGTGGTGATCGACTGGGGCAATTCGCGATCGATCTCGGGCACCGGGGAGGAAACCACGGAATAGACCACGGGGTCGCCCGCGGCGACTGCAGCCTCCCAGGCGTCGTGGTTCCGGAACAGCCCCTGAAGATCTGACATCCGTCGGGTGAGTGTGGGTCCCTCGGGATCCAGCGTTCCGGCCGCCTGGTCGAAGCGAATGGCCAGAGGTGGCACGGGGAGGGTCGAGTATTCAGGCACGGAGGTCTCCTCGGAATAGGTGCGGCTGCGGTGCCGCCCGTTCAGACTACCGGTTCTCGAGACAACATGTAATTACAGGTTGACCGTATCCCCTGACGGCATTGAGGAACCCGTATGCCGGAGGGAGGCGGTGCTCGGGTCGCCGGGGGATGCCGTGAGCTGGAACTCGAACCGGCTGCGGTCACCCCGGTGATACGCCACGAAATACTCCATCGGCCGGTCGTTCTCGTCGTATCCGACGCTTCGGAGCACGAGCAGGGCCTTCCCCGTGCCGATCTCCAGCAGCTGACCTTGCTTTTCATCAGCCGACACTGCCTCGGCGGAGCGTACTCCGCGCACGGCCCGGATCCCGTGTCGTGCGAGCAGGGCATAAAGAGACTGGTCGCTAAGATCAGCGTCGAGCACCAGCATTCCCACCTCGACGGGCAGATAGGTGGTGGTCCACGACCATGGTTCCCCGTCGATGTGGCGCAGTCGCTCGATCACCACGACGTGAGCACCCGGTTGTACGGCGAGAGCGTCGGCGATGTCGCCGTCGGCCGCGATCACTTCCTGGCGGCGCACCTCGCTGTGAACGTGGCCGCCCCGCGCGGCTACTTCTTCGTAGAGGCCCGCGAGGGTGTGAACCAAACTTTCAGGCGTCTTCTGATGAGCGACGAAGGTTCCCTTGCCCTTTACTCGGTCGATGACGCCCTGGTGTTCGAGCTGAAGCAGAGCCTGGCGAACGACCGTTCGAGAGACTCCGAACTGCTCACAGAGTCGGTGCTCACCGGGAAGGATGTCGCCCGGGCGAAGACCCTGCCGGGAGATGTCCTCGATGATGCGGTGCTTGAGCTGGTGATACATCGGCAGGGGTGCCCGACGGTCGATCTCGCGCAGTCCTGGTTCCATCTCGGGACGCTGCGTGACTCCCGTATCGGTGAGAGAGGGAGAACTCATCTCGGTGCCGGTGCTCTCTGTGCCTCGAGCAGGGCGTCTACGTCGGCGCGTTGCGGCAGGCTGGGAGAGGCTCCCCGCCGTGTCACCGCCAGCGCCCCGGCCGCGATCGCGTGCCGGATGGCATCCGGCAGTTCGTTTCCCAGCGCAAGTGCGGCACCCAGGTAGCCGGCGAAGGCGTCCCCTGCCGCCGTGGTGTCCACGGCGGTGACAGGGATTGCGTCGAAACGGGTCACCTCGTCGCCGGAGACGAGTACGGCACCGGCAGCAGCCATCGTGACCAGTGCGTGTCGGGCGCCGCGATTGATAAACCAGCGGCCCGCGCTCACCGCGGATTCGACGTCCGTCACCGGAATACCGGTCAAGATGCGCGCCTCCGTCTCGTTCGGAGTGACAATGTCGACCAGCGGCCAGATCTCATCGTCCAGCACCGCGGCCGGTGCGGGATCGAGAACCACCGTCAACCCGTTCTGGTGCGCCTTGCGGATCGCGTACTGGGTCAGTGCCCAGGGGATCTCAAGCTGAGTCAGGAGTACCCGTGAGGACGCGGCGCGGTCGGCGAATGCCTCATCGATCTGCTCTTCGTTGAGGGACCCGTTGGCGAGCGGGACCATCACGATGTCGTTCTCACCAGACTCGTCCACGCGGATATGCGCGATCCCGGTCGGCCCCTCGACGCGGCGGACGTGATCGATGTTGACCCCTGCGCGGAGGAGCCCGTCGGTGACCATCCCGGAGAAGAGATCGGTGCCGACGCAGCCGACTATGTGAGCGGATGCCCCGGCTAGCGCCGCGGAGACCGCCTGGTTGGCGCCCTTGCCGCCGAGGACGAGGGTGAAGTCGTCGCCCAGGATGGTCTCGCCTCCGGCGGGCAGGCGTTGGGAGAAGGTGGTGAGGTCGGCCGTGATGCTGCCGACGATGAGCACACCGCCGGGTTCGGACGTTGACGACGTTGTCTGACTCATGTTCTGCCTTTCATGAGGCGCGCGTACGGGTGCGGACCGCTGAGGGAGGCGCCCCTGCCTGTAATTACATTACCGGACAGGACAAGTCAGGATTGGTGGATTACGGAGCGCTCGCATTGGTACGTGGCCCCGGCGGCCCACAGCGGCGTCACCGGCGCGGACGACGTTCTCTGTCATCGGGCGTCCCGGCACGTTGTAGGAGAGCCAGGACCCGTGTCAGGGTGACGGCGCCAGCACTGCGTCACGCAGCCACTGCTCGACTCCTGAGATGTGGACCGTCGTGAGCGCCTCCGCAAGGTCAGTGTCTCCGCGTTCCAGGGCGTCGACGATCGCCCGATGTTCCGAGAGTGTCCGCACCACGGAGTTCTCCTGCGTCAGTCCCCGCCAGACCCGCGCTCGCACGGTGTGGCTGGAGAGGGAGTCAATCAGCCCGGCCAGGTAGGAGTTCCCCGCATGGGAGACGATTGCTCCGTGGAACTCGAGGTCATGGTCGACGAGCCCTTCGACGCTGGTCGACTCGTCGACCGCGTCGATCCGGGCGCGGAGGGCCTCGATGTCGGCGGCAATCATGCGAGGCGCGGCCAGGGCGACCGCGGCCGGTTCGAGGATTCGCCGCACGGCGAAGATCTCGAGAATCGAGGAGTCGTCGTGCAGGTCGACAACGAACGACATCGCTTCCAGCAGCAAGCGCGGCTCGAGACTGGTGACATAAGTGCCGTCACCGCGGCGGACATCCAGTACCCGGATCACTTCGAGCGCCTTCACGGCCTCACGCATGGAGCTTCTGGAAAGACCGAGGCGCTCAGAGAGTTCCTTCTCGGGAGGGAGCCGGTCACCGGGACCGATCTCTCCGGTGAGAAGCATCTCCTTGATCTTGAGGATTGCCGCGTCGGTCACTGCCATACAGACATCCTACCTTTTGGCCGTTCCGCTCGCCTGATCGCCGTTCCACCTGGAGGCAGTTGCCTGCGCCGGCGGCATCTGTGGCTGCGCGTGAAACTGCGTGTAGCCGCGTGCGACCCGGAGCATCCGTCGAGACGATACGCGGCGCCCACCGGTGAACTCAGCCGATGCGACTCTGCTTCGCTGTCACCGGCAGGAGCAAGAGCAGCCCCACCAGCAGAACGGTCATGATGCCGAGGATGCCCCAGTACGTGGCTCCGAACACCGTGACCGCGATCGCGAATGCTGTCGGGGCGAGGAAGCCGACCGCCCGGCCTGTCGTGGCATACAGCCCGAAAACCTCGCCCTCCCGACCGGGCGGGATGAGCCGGGCGAGGAACGTCCGGCTGGCCGACTGGGCCGGTCCCACGAAGAGGCAGAGGGCGAGGCCGGCCGTCCAGAATACGATCTGTCCGCCGTCATGAAGAAAGAACACGAGTGTGCCGCACACGAGAAGTCCGACGAGTGCCGTCACGATAACGGGTTTCGCGCCCAATCGATCATCGAGGGCGCCGACGCCCATAGTTGCGACGCCTGCAACTATGTTCGCGGCGATGGCGAAGATGATGACCTCCCCGGCGGAGAACCGGAAGACGGATGCGGCGAGCACGCCCCCGAAAGTGAAGACCCCGGCGAGTCCATCACGGAAGACGGCGCTGGCCAGAAGGAAGTACACCGTCTGCCGGCTTGAGCGCCAGAGCTTCGTGACGTCACCCGCCAAGACGACATACGAGTGGAAGAAGCCGACCCTGTCCCGACCGCGGGATCCAGGGGATCGGTACTCCGGAACAGTGAGCAGCACCGGAAGAGCGAACAGGCCGAACCAGGCCGCCGAAATGAGCATCGACACCCGCACGGCCAGGCCGTTCTCACTGGTCACTCCGAAGAGACCAACGTCGGGCTGAATGAAACCGAAATACACGATGAGCAACAGGACGATGCCTCCGAGGTAGCCCATGCCCCATCCGAAGCCGCTCACCTTCCCGATGGTCGCCGGTGTGGAGACCTGGGTCAGCATGGCGTTGTAGTTCACTCCCGCGAACTCGAAGAACACGTTGCCCGCGGCGACGAGGAAGAGACCGAGGAGGAGAAAATCCGGGGAGGCCTCGACGAAGAACATCGCCGCCGTGAGAAGCACGACGATGCCCGTGTTGATGCCGAGCCAGAACTTGCGTCGTCCCGACACGTCGGAGCGCTGACCGGTCACGGGCGCGAGCACGGCAACGAGGAAGCCCGCTATGGCCAGCGCCCAACCCAGTTGAGCGGAGATCGCGGCTTCGTCCCCGAACGACGACCCGGCGATGTAGACGGTGAATACGAATGTGGTCACCACGGCATTGAAGGCGGCTGAGCCCCAGTCCCACAGGCTCCAGGCGAGGATATGCCTGCGGGGCGCCGGGGCGGGGACAACCCCGGGTTTCGCGCCACTCTGCGCTGCAATCTCGCTCACGCAATCAGGCTAGCGGTCGGGAGGCGTCCCCATGGCGCCACTCCCCAGCCGCCGAAAAAGCATAAGTTGAGCCTTTCACACTCAACTTTCAGCATGCCGACTTGACATGCTTTTCCTGGAAGTGGAACACTTGAGTCATCAAGGCTCAAGTCTTAGAGACCCATTGAAGGAGACGCTCCAATATGTCACGTGCAGTAGGCATCGACCTCGGAACCACCAACTCTGTGGTGGCCGTTCTCGAGGGTGGGGAACCCACCGTCATCGCGAACGCCGAGGGATTCCGCACCACCCCCTCGGTGGTCGCATTCACCAAGGACGGTGAGGTGCTGGTCGGTGAGACCGCCAAGCGCCAGGCCGTCACGAACGTCGACCGCACCATCTCGTCCGTCAAGCGCCACATGGGCACGAACTGGACCGTCGGCATCGACGAGAAGAAGTACACGCCGCAGGAGATCTCGGCGCGCATCCTCGCCAAGCTCAAGCGCGACGCCGAGCAGTACCTGGGTGACACGGTGACCGATGCCGTAGTAACGGTTCCGGCCTACTTCAACGACGCTGAGCGCCAGGCCACCAAGGAGGCCGGCGAGATCGCGGGCCTCAACGTCCTGCGCATCATCAACGAGCCCACCGCTGCCGCGCTCGCCTACGGCCTCGACAAGGGCAAAGAAGACGAGCTCATCTTGGTCTTCGACCTCGGCGGCGGCACGTTCGATGTCTCTTTGCTTGAGGTGGGCAAGGACGACGACTTCTCGACCATCCAGGTGCGCGCCACCTCCGGTGACAACCGCCTCGGTGGTGACGACTGGGATCAGCGCATCGTCGACCACCTCATCAAGAAGTTCAAGGAAACGACCGGCGTCGACGTCTCCGGCGACAAAATCGCCAAGCAGCGACTGAAGGAAGCCGCGGAACAGGCCAAGAAGGAGCTGTCGTCGAGCATGTCGACCAGCATCCAGCTCCCCTACCTCTCCCTCACTGAGAACGGTCCCGCGAACCTCGACGAGACGTTGACGCGCGCCCAGTTCGAGAACATGACCAGTGACCTGCTCGATCGCACCAAGAAGCCGTTCCAGGACGTCATCCGCGAGGCCGGCATCAAGGTCAGCGATATTGCACATGTCGTTCTCGTCGGGGGTTCGACCCGCATGCCTGCTGTCTCCGAGCTGGTGAAGCAGGAGACGGGCGGCCAGGAGCCCAACAAGGGCGTGAACCCCGATGAGGTCGTCGCCGTGGGCGCAGCCCTGCAGGCCGGTGTGCTGAAGGGCGAGCGCAAAGACGTCCTGCTTATCGACGTCACTCCGTTGTCTCTCGGTATCGAGACCAAGGGTGGCATCATGACCAAGCTGATCGAGCGCAACACTGCCATCCCGACCAAGCGGAGCGAGACCTTCACGACGGCGGATGACAATCAGCCGTCGGTTGCGATCCAGGTCTTCCAGGGCGAGCGCGAATTCACCCGTGACAACAAGAACCTGGGAACCTTCGAGCTCACTGGCATCGCGCCGGCGCCGAGGGGCATCCCCCAGGTCGAGGTCACCTTCGACATCGACGCCAACGGGATTGTGCACGTGTCCGCCAAGGACAAGGGCACCGGCAAGGAGCAGTCGATGACCATCACCGGCGGGTCGTCGTTGGCGAAAGAGGACATCGAGCGCATGGTCCGCGAGGGCGAAGAGCATGCCGCCGAAGACAAGCGCCGTCGGGAGGCCACGGAGACGCGCAACACGGCTGAACAGCTGGCCTACTCGATCGACAAGCTGATCAAGGACAACGCCGACAAGCTGCCCGACGACGTGAAGTCTGAGGTGCAGGCTGATGTTGACGCACTTAAGTCGGCGCTCGCCGGCGACGACGACGCGGCAGTGAAGACCGCGTTCGACAAGCTGAACGAGAGCCAGGGCCGGCTGGGCGAAGCGATCTACGCGTCGAGCCAGGCGGATGCCGCGACGGACGCAGGTGCGAGTGATCAGCCTGCTGCACATTCCGACGAAGACGTGGTCGACGCTGAGGTAGTCGACGACGAGGACGAGAAGAAGTAGCCCACCAGGCTCAGGGAATGAAAATGACCAACGAACAGAACGACGAACCGATCGAAGAGCCGATCGAAGAAGCCGTCGGCCTTCCGACGGATTCAGGGACCGAGCAGACCGAGGGGGCGCCCGAGAACGGCGCCCCCGAGGCCTCGGCCGACGGCATCGAGGAAGACGAACTGACCGTCCAGGACATCTTGGACGCCGCAGACCGTGAGGCGGCAGAGCCGTCGAGCGAGCACCTCGCTGACCTCAAGCGCGTCACTGCCGAGTACGCCAACTATCGCAAGCGCACGGAGACCAACCGTGAACTTGAGCGTGAGCGTGTGGTCGGTGACGTCGTGAAGGTGCTGCTGCCCGTGCTCGACGACCTGAACCGAGCGGAGAAGCACGGCGACCTCGAGGGGGACACCCCCTTCGCGACCATCGCCGCGAAGCTGCGCACGGGCGTCGAACGCCTGGGTCTCACCTCCTTCGGCACCGTGGGAGAACCGTTCGACCCGACGGTGCATGAAGCGATCTTCCAGCAGCCCAGCCCCGACGTCGAGACAGAGACCGTTGCGGACGTCGTCGAGACCGGCTACCACCTCGGCTCGACCCTGCTTCGCGCGGCCAAGGTCGTGGTGCAGGTACCGAGCGATGGCTAGCCAGGACTGGTTCGATAAGGACTTCTACAAGATCCTCGGCGTGGCGAAGGACATCACGCCGGCGGAACTGAAGAAGGCGTATCGGAAGCTTGCGCGGAAGTACCATCCGGATTCCAACCCGGGAGACGCCGCCGCCGAGGCGCGGTTTAAGGAGATCAGCGAGGCACACTCCGTGCTCGCCGACCCAGAGCAGCGCAAGGAGTACGACGCCGTTCGCGCCATGGGCAGTGGGGCACGCTTCACTGCCCCCGGCGGCGGCGGTCAGGCCGGTGGCTTCGAAGACGTTTTCGGAGGCATGTTCGGCGGTGGCGGGAGGCAGCAGAACTACACGTTCCAACAGGGCGGCTTCGACGATATCCTCGGGGGCATGTTCGGGGGGGCTGGCGGACCCGGAGGGCCCGGAGGCGGGTTCGGTAGTTCCAGCGGTGGGTTCCGCGGCTACGGCGGACCGACCAGGGGCCGTGACGTCGTGGCTTCGGCGACGATCGACTTCACCACCGCCGCTCACGGTGACCAAATCACGCTGCAGACTCAGGACGGCCGCCCGATCAAGGTGAAGATTCCCGCGGGGGTGTCCGATGGCCAGAAGATCAAGTTGCGTGGCAAGGGGCAGCCCAGTCCCGACGGCGGAGATCCGGGAGACATCGTGCTCTCCATCAGTGTGCGCAAGCATCCGGTGTTCGAGCGCGACGGGCTGAACCTCCGTGTGAGCGTTCCGGTCACGTTCGCCGAAGCGACGCTGGGGGCGACCATCGAGGTTCCCACCCTCGGCGGCGACCCGGTCAAGCTGCGAGTCGCTCCCGGAACACCAAGCGGCCGCGTGCTGCGGGTGAAGGGACGAGGCATCTCGACGGCAAAGGGCACCGGTGATCTCCTCGCCGAAGTGCAGGTCGCGGTGCCCTCGCACCTCGGCAAAGACGCCGAGGAGAAGCTCCGGGCGTTCGTTGACGCTCTGCCGAAGGAGAATCCACGGGACGAGCTCCTGGCCAGGGCGCGGAGCTAGGGATGGACGAGAACTCGCCGGTCTTCGTCATCTCGATGGCGGCGGAGCTTGCGAACATGCACCCGCAAACCCTCCGCCAGTACGACCGCCTCGGGCTCGTCAGTCCCGGCCGCACCGTGGGCAAGTCCCGCCGCTACTCCGTACGCGACGTCGCCAAGCTGCGGGAGATCGCGCAACTGAGCGGTGAAGGGGTGAGTCTGGAGGGCATCCGCCGAATTCTCGGCCTTGAAGACCAGGTCGCCGGCCTTCGGGCGCGGGTGGGGGAGCTCGAATCCGCACTTGCTGACGAGCTGCTCAACCGGCCCGGTCGGCGCGTGTTCGCGGCGGGCGCCGAAGGTGAGGTCATCTCGGTCAAGGCGGGGACCCGGCTTCGCCGCTCCAACCAGGTCGTGGTGTGGCGCCCGCTCGACCGGGGGCCTGTGACCTGACGCCCCCATCCCTCCGCACCTGAGGTGTCGGTGCGAGCGCTCTAGAGCGCCGCTTGCATGACGACCCGCAACATAACGCTTTGTGTCGTTCTCCCTGTCGCCTCCGGTACGGATGTTGGACCATGGAGGGATGGCCAGACAGATCCGATTCAATGCCTTCGACATGAACTGCGTCGCCCACCAGTCGGCGGGGATGTGGCGCCACCCCGATGACCAGGCGTGGCGTTACAAAGACCTCCGATACTGGACCGAGTTGGCGCAGCTCCTCGAGCGCGGCCGGTTCGACGGCATCTTCATCGCCGACGTGCTCGGCACCTACGACGTCTACGGCGGAAACAACGAGGCCGCCATCCGGCACGGTGCCCAGGTGCCCGTCGGTGACCCGCTGCTGGTAATCCCCGCCATGGCCTTCGTCACGGAGCACCTCGGCTTCGGCGTCACGGCAGGCACCGCGTACGAGCATCCGTACCCGTTCGCGCGCCGCATGTCAACGCTCGACCACCTGACCAACGGGCGCATCGGCTGGAACGTCGTCACCGGGTATCTTCCCTCGGCCGCCCGGAACATGGGCCATGAGGACCAGCTCGAGCACGACGACCGCTACGACCACGCCGACGAGTACCTTGAGGTGCTCTACAAATTGTGGGAAGGCTCCTGGGAAGATGACGCGGTCGTGCGCGACCGGGAAACCGGGATCTTCACCGACCCGTCCAAGGTGCACGAGATCGGGCATGTGGGCAAGCACTACACGGTTCCGGGCATCCACCTTGCGGAACCGTCGCCCCAGCGTTCGCCTGTGATCTATCAGGCGGGCGCGTCCTCACGCGGCATCGGCTTCGCGGCTGAGAACGCGGAGGCGATCTTTGTCGCGGCAGCGACGAAGGCCGGGCTGAAGTCGACCGTCGCCAAGATCCGCGACGCGCTCGAGGCGGCCGGACGTGACCGCTACGCGGCGAAGATCTACACGCTCCTCACGATCATCACCGACGAGACGTCAGAGAAGGCGCGGGCGAAGCACGAGGAATACAAGGCTTACGCCAGCGAAGAGGGCGCGCTCGTGTTCATGTCGGGTTGGATGGGTATCGACCTGTCGCAGTACGACCTCGACGAGCCGATCGGCAACGTCAAGAGCAACGCGATCCAGTCGGTCGTGGCCAACTTCCAGGAGGCGGCAGAAGATGGAAGCCAGTGGACTGTGCGGGACATCGCCCGGCACGGTGCCATCGGAGGTCTGGGGCCCTTCGTTGTCGGGTCGGGCTCAGAGATTGCCGACCACCTCGAGGAATGGGTTCGAGACACGGACGTCGACGGCTTCAACCTGGCCTACGCCATCACCCCGGGCAGCTTCGAGGATGTCGTGAAGTGGGTGATCCCCGAGCTCCAGAAGCGAGGCTCGTACCCCACCGAATACACCGAAGGGACGCTCCGCAACAAGCTGCACGGGCGCGGTGACCGCCTTCCCGACGAGCACAGAGGGGCCGGCTTCCGGGTGGGTGCTCGCGTGCCGAGCTGACGGATGCCCTGAGGCGAGGGCAGGCGCCGGGAGGGTACCGTTGCACGGGTGACCTTCGACTTCGACCTGCTCCGCCGTTGGCCGGACGTCGAGGCTGACAATCTGTTCGCCGTCGATGCTAGCGACCGGCTCCTTCTCGACGAAGCAGCCCAGGCGCTGGCATCCGCGCCTCCCGGCACGGTGGCAGTACTGGACGATCACTACGGAGCGCTCACCCTCGGCGCTGCTGCGCTCCACGGTGCCACGGGCATCCGGGTGCACCAGGACGCCCTTTCGGGACAGTTCGCGCTCGCGGCCAACGCCGACCGTGCCGGCCTCGCGGGCGAGTACCGGTCCCTCGAGCTCGGCGAGGAGGTTTTGGCCGGCGCGCGCGTGGTGCTCCTGCAGCTTCCCCGCAGCCTTTCCGCCCTGGATGAGCTCGCCGGCGCAGCCGCCCGGTTCGCCGCACCCGACGTCCTGCTCTTCGCCGGCGGGCGGCTGAAGCACATGACCCCGGCAATGAACGAGGTACTGGGCCGTCACTTCGCTGAGGTTTCGGTGTCGAGGGCAAGGCAGAAATCCCGAGTGCTTGTGGCATCCGCCCCCATTCCGTCTGATCCCACCTGGCCGCGCACAGAACATCACCCGGATGTCGGTCTCACGGTGCGTGCGCACGGAGCCGCGTTCGCTGGCACGTCCATCGACATCGGCACGCGGTTTCTGCTCGATTTCCTCGACCGCATGAAACCAGACGCAGACGCAGCCATCGACCTCGCCTGCGGAACTGGTGTACTTGGAACGAGTCTCGCCCTGCAACGGCCGATGATCCGAGTGACCGCGTCCGACCAATCGGCCGCTGCCGTAGCGTCCGCACGTGCGACCGCCTCTGCGAACGGGGTCGCTGAGCGCCTGCAGGTGGTTCGTGACGACGCGCTCGGACGCCAGCCCGACGCATCCGCGGGGCTCATCGTCTTGAACCCGCCATTCCACATCGGGTCGAGCGTGCACGCCGGCATTGCTCTCAAGTTGTTCGAGGATGCTGCTCGTGTTCTCGCTCCGGGAGGTGAGCTGTGGACGGTGTGGAACTCCCACCTCGCCTACCGTCCCGCCCTCACCCGCATCGTCGGCCCGACCTCGCAGGTCGGACGCAACGCCAAGTTCACTGTGACGGTGTCGCTGCGCCGCTGATGAGCGGGAACGGCGCTCCGGACCAGCGGCCGGACTGGCGCGTTGCCACCACGACCGCTAAAATTGAGTCACGACGACTCAAGTTTCGAGGGAGCAGCAGATGCAAGCCGGGCAGCAGCCGCAGCAAGAAGACGCCAAGAGCGCTCTCGAGCAGTATGGGATCAACCTCACCGAGGTGGCCAAGAGCGGCAAACTCGACCCTGTGATCGGCCGCGACGCCGAGATCCGGCGCATCAGCCAGGTTCTGACCCGTCGCACCAAGAACAATCCAGTGCTGATCGGGGAACCCGGCGTCGGCAAGACTGCCGTGGTGGAAGGACTCGCTCAGCGCATCGTCGCCGGCGATGTGGCTGACTCGCTGAAGGGCAAGCAACTGGTCGCGCTCGACCTCGCCGCACTCGTCGCCGGCGCCAAGTACCGCGGGGAGTTCGAGGAGCGGCTGAAGGCGGTTCTCAAGGAGATCAACGACGCCGAGGGCCAGATCATCACCTTCGTCGATGAACTGCACACCTTGATGGGCGCCGGGGGCGGTGAGGGCTCCGTAGCAGCGTCGAACATGCTGAAGCCGATGCTGGCACGCGGCGAGCTCCGCCTGATCGGGGCCACCACTCTCAACGAATACCGTGAATTCATCGAAAAGGACGCCGCGCTGGAGCGCCGTTTCCAGCAGGTGTACGTCGGCGAGCCCTCCGTCGAAGACACGGTCGCGATTCTTCGCGGGCTGAAGGAGCGCTACGAGGCGCACCACAAGGTCACGATCGCTGACTCGGCGCTGGTGGCCGCGGCGTCGCTCTCGAACCGCTACATCACCGCCAGACAGCTGCCCGACAAGGCGATCGACCTCATCGACGAGGCAGCGAGCCGGCTCCGGATGGAGATCGACTCCGCCCCCGTGGAGATCGACGAGCTTCGACGCAGCGTCGACCGGCTGAAGCTCGAGGAACTCGCGCTCAAGAAGGAAAAGGACGACGCCTCGAAGGAACGCCTAGCGAAGCTGCGCGAAGACCTGACGGAACGACAGGCAACCCTCACCGAGCTCCAGGCGCGGTGGGAGAAGGAGCGGGGTTCGCTCAACCGGATCGGTGAGCTCAAGGGGCGACTGGACGGGGCGCGGGTCCAGGCCGAGCGCGCGCAGCGTGAGGGCAACCTGGAACAGGCATCTCGGCTTTTGTACGGGGACATACCGATCATCGAGCGGGAACTCGCCGAGGCAGAGAAGGCCGAGTCGGAAGGCCCGCGCATGGTCAACGACCAGGTGACGTCCGAGGACATCGCCGCCGTCGTTGCCGCGTGGACCGGTATTCCGGTCGGTCGGCTCCTGCAGGGCGAAACCGAGAAGCTGTTGCACCTCGAAGGTGAGCTGGCCCACCGCCTGATCGGGCAGAAACGCGCGGTGCGGGCCGTGGCCGATGCCGTGCGTCGAAGCCGTGCCGGCATCTCAGACCCCGCTCGACCGACCGGTTCGTTCCTGTTCCTCGGCCCGACCGGTGTCGGAAAGACCGAGCTTGCCAAGGCGCTCGCCGACTTCCTGTTCGACGATGAGAAGGCGATGGTACGCATCGACATGAGCGAGTACGGGGAGAAATTCTCCGTCTCACGACTCGTCGGAGCCCCTCCCGGCTACATCGGTTATGAGCAGGGCGGGCAGCTCACCGAGGCCGTGCGGCGCCGTCCGTACTCGGTGATCCTGCTCGATGAGGTTGAAAAGGCGCACCCGGAGGTGTTCGACGTGCTGCTCCAGGTGCTCGACGACGGCAGGCTGACCGACGGGCAAGGGCGCACCGTGGATTTCCGCAACACGATCCTCGTCCTCACCTCGAACCTGGGGTCGCACTTCCTCGTCGACCAGACCCTCAGCGAGGGCGAGAAGGAACAGTCGGTGATGCAGCTGGTACGGCAGGCTTTCAAGCCGGAGTTCGTGAACCGGCTGGATGACATCGTCGTGTTCTCGGCGCTCACAATCGAGGACCTGGGCCAGATCGTCGAGCTGAACATCGATCGGCTGCAACGTCGCCTCTCTGAGCGCCGGCTCCAACTCGCTGTCACGCCTGACGCGCGTGCGTGGCTGTCCGAGCGCGGCTACGACCCGATATATGGTGCACGTCCGCTCCGCCGCCTCATGCAGCAGGAGATCGACGACCGGCTCGCGCGGGCCTTGCTCAGTGGCACAGTGCGCGACGGCGACATGGTTCTGGTCGATTTGGCAGAAGACGGTGACAGTCTCACGGTCGATTCCGCTCCGGTGTTGGTGGGCGAGGCGTAACGGACCGCGGCCCGCGCCGGGGACTACAGGCCCAGCGGGGGCCTTCCGGCTCCCAGCGTCGGCGGACCTCATCGCGAAGACGTTCCTCGCTTTGGAAGACGGCTTCGGGCTCGACGTGTTGATCGGGGCGATGTCCCCCGACGAGGAGGAGCGGATGCTGCTCCTGTACGCGCAGAGCATGATCGGCATCCCGGCGACACTCTGATGAACCCCTCGGCAGCCGGGGTTAGGCTCGGAGCATGCGTGCGACAGTGATTCATGGCGAGCGAGACATCCGTCTGGAAGACGTTCCAGACCCGAAACTGAGCACCGGTGGTGACGCAATCGTGCGGGTGGTGGCCGCCTGTGTCTGCGGTTCCGACCTGTGGCCGTATCGGGGGATCTCGCCGACAACCCATCCCCGTCGGATTGGGCATGAGTTCGTCGGCATCGTGGAGGAGATCGGTCCCGACGTGCGGAACGTGAAGCTCGGCGACTTCGTGATCGCACCCTTCTACGACTGTGACAACACCTGCGCCAATTGCCGTAACGGCGTGTCCACCTCGTGCCTGAACGGCGGATGGTGGGGTTCAGACGACAGCATGGGCGCCTTTGCTGACGGCGCGCAGGGCGAGCGAGTGCGGGTGCCGCACGCCGATGGGTCTTTGGTTGCCACGCCGAGTCCGCCGGATGACGCCCTGGTGCCGGGGCTCCTGACCCTCGCCGACGTCATGGGCACCGGGCACCACGCTGCAGTGTCGGCCGGAGTGACGGCCGGGAGCACCGTCGTCGTTGTCGGCGACGGAGCGGTGGGGCTCTGCGCAATTTTGGCAAGCAAGCGGCTGGGCGCCGCCCGCATCGTGGCGATGTCTCGGCATGCCGACCGGCAGAGCGTCGCGCGCGAATTCGGAGCAACGGACATCGTGGAGGAGCGCGGAGACGAGGGAGTCGCGCGAATTAGGGAGATGTTCGATGGGATCGGCGCGGATTGCGTTCTGGAGTGCGTGGGCACAAAGGAATCGATGGACCAGGCGATCCGCTCCACGCGACCGGGAGGCATGGTCGGCTATGTCGGGGTCCCGAATGGGGGTCCGGAACTGCCTGTGCGGACCCTGTTCAACCACAACGTGGGGGTGAACGGGGGAGTCGCCCCGGTGCGGAGCTATGTCGAGGAGCTGTTGCCCGAAGTGCTCTCCGGAGCAATCGATCCCGGCCGAGTCTTCGACCTCGAGCTGCCGTTGGCCGAGGTCGCCGAAGCCTACGCCGCGATGGACGAGCGCCGAGCGATCAAGGTGCTGCTCCGGCCATAGCACCGCCCCAAAAGGAGGGGTGGGGCATCAATTCGTGCTGTCATCAGGCTATTGGGCCTATAGAGTCGCCCTGCGCGCGCATAAGGCGACGCATCCTCATCTGTAATCCGAAGGAGCACCTATGACCGCCACAGCAGCTGAAGCCCAGACCCAGAATCCCGGCAAGACCCTCGGTATCGTCGGCCTTGTCTTGGCATTCATCGCGAACATCGCCGGTTTGATTGTGAGCATCGTCGCCCTCAGGAAGTCGAAGAAGGCGGGATTCAAGAATGGCTTCGCGGTCGCCGGCATCATCATCTCGGTGATCTCCATCGTCGGAGTCGGAATCGCTGTCGGCGCGGGCGTGGCGGGCGTTGCCGCCGTTGCCAGCGCCTGTGCCGATCTCGGCCCGGGCGAGCACGTCTTGGACAACGGCGTGACCATCACCTGCGGCTGATCATTCGGTCACCGGTTGAGGAGCGAACGTCACGGTCCAGCCGTCCGGGCGCTCCTCAACCGGTATATCCGATTAGGCGTCGGCGAGCAGCAACTCCGACAGGGGCTTGCGCGTGCGTGGAGCCGATTCGCGCTCAAGCAAGTCTGCCGAGAGCGCGTTCACGTCGCCGAGAACCCCGAGCGCGGTGATCGATACGACCGAGAGGTTTACGTCAAGCTCAAATGCCTTCACGATGGCGTCGGCATCGAATCCGCCCATCTGGTGCGTGTGCAAGCCCTCGTGCTGCGCCTGGATGCTGAGGTGCGCCACCGCTTGACCCAGGTCGTAGCTGGCCCACGGGTTGTCCTGTCCCGGGTTCATCGTGGTGTCAGCGATGTTGACGATAAGAACAGATGCTGCATCCGCCCATGCCCGGTTGAAGCCGACGAGCGCCGCGTGCACCACGGCGAATTGCTCCGAGCCGCGACGGGCGACGATGAACCGGGCCGGCTGGAGGTTGGAGGCCGACGGGGCCCAACGAGCAGCCTCGAGCACAGTGGTCAGGGTTGACTCGTCGATGACGGCAGTCGGGTCGTAGCCGCGGGGGCTCCAGCGCTCGGCGAGGCTCGGAATCAACGGGGCGTCGGTGTCGGCGGCGCGGCTGAGGGTATCGGTGATGAGGGTCATGGAGTCTTTCCTTGGGGTGGGTTGCGACGGGACTTCATTGACCCACTGGGTGCAACGCTGGGACGCGACCGGTATTCCATGCGCGCGCATCAATCTTCGGCCTGGGCGCGGTTGAGAACCGGGCGAGCCCGAACTCGTCAGCGGTTGGGCAGCTCCATCAGCTGTTCGCGCACCTCGCGCCGCAAAACCTTCCCGATCAGAGAACGGGGCAGCTCCTCCACCTGCACGATCGCGCGCGGGACTTTATACCCGGTGAGCCGTTCCCGGCAATGGGCGCGAAGGCCGTCGACATCGAGGAACGCGCCCGCGGAGAGGACAACGGCTGCAGTGACATCTTCCCCGCCTGCCGCGTTCGGCATCCCCACTGCTGCTGCATCGGCCACCGCCGGATGGCTGAGCAGGGCCTGTTCGACCTCAGAGGGTGACACGTTGAATCCCTGGGTGATGATGAGCTCCTTGATGCGGTCGACCACGGTCACGAAACCGTCTGGAGACACTCGCACGATGTCACCGGTGCGCAACCACCCGCCGGGGAGCAGGACTTGGGACGTCTCAGTCGGGCGGTTCCAATATCCGCGGAAGACCTGGGGGCCCGCCAGCAGCAGCTCGCCCTCCTCATCGAAACCGCGGTCGATGCTCGGGTCGTTCGGGTCGACGACCCGCATCAACGTGCTGGGGAACGGAACCCCCACTGTCCCGGGCCGGCGGCTCGGCCCGATCGGATTGCCGAGCGCGACGGGCGAGGTCTCCGTCATTCCATATCCCTCAACGAGAAGTCCGCCGGTGGCCTCTTCCCACCTCTCGACCGTGGTCACGGGAAGGTTCATCGCCCCCGAGATAGCGAAACGGATGCTTGCAAGGCTCACTCGCCCGGCTGCGGCGGCGTTGACCAGCCGGTCGTAGATGGGCGGTACCGCCGGCAGGAACGTCGGCGGCGTGCGCCGTGCCGCTGTGAGCACGAGGTCTTCATCGAATTTCGGGAACAGCACAAGCCGAGCTCCCATGCTCATCGCGAAGGTCAGGCAGAGGGTCAGCCCGTAAGCGTGGAACATGGGGAGGACGCCGTAGAAGACCTCCCGCCCCGCAGCGAGACCGGGCACCCACGCTCGTCCCTGCAGCGCGTTGGCCCGCAGATTGAAGTGGCTGAGGATGGCTCCCTTCGGGGTGCCGGTCGTTCCGCTGGTGTACTGCAGAACGGCGACGTCGTGCACGAGGGGCCTCGGATGCGAGCGGCGAAGGGGCCGACCTGCGACCATGCCGGCCCAGTCGACGGAGCCTCTGAGGAGCCGTCCGCTGGTGAGCGCGGCGCGGGCTGCCCGCGCCTTCGGAACGGGCAGTCGAAGGGCAAGCCGCTTACCCAAAGGCATCGCCCGGGTGACGTCAACGGATACGACGTGCGCGACAGCCATATCTGCGGGGAATGACTGAACGATGCCGGCAAGCTTGTCCCAGACAATCGCGACCCGGGCGCCGTGGTCTTCGAACTGATGACGCAGTTCCCGCTCCGTGTAGAGCGGGTTGTGCTCAACGGCGATAGCCCCGAGCCGAAGGATGGCATAGAACGCGACCACATGCTGAGGACAGTTCGGCAGAACCAAGGCCACCCGGTCGCCGCGCTCCACACCGAGCCGGCGCAGCCCGTTGGCTACCCGGGAGACCTGCTCTCCGAGCTCGGCGTACGTGGTTTCCGATCCGAAGAAATCGAGGGCGACCCGCCCGGCATGCTGATGCACGGACGTATCCAACATGTCGCTGAGAGTCTCGGACGGTTCCTCGATCTCCCCGGGAATCCCGGGTGCGTAGGCGGCGAGCCACGGCTTACTTTCGAACACGCTCATCGCGCTGCGAGTTCTCGCTTCAGCACGGCCACAAACGCGTCGATATCGTCTTCGGTCGTGTCGTAGCCGCACATCCAGCGGACCTCTTGCGTTGCTGGGTTCCAGTCGTAGAAGCGGAAGGACTTGCGCAGACGGTCGGCGACGCCGCGTGGAAGGACGGCGAAGACTGCGTTGGACTGCGTGGCCTGAGTGAACGAGATTCCCTGGATCGAAGCATCCGCGAGGCCATCCTCCAGTGCACCTCGTAAACGGGCAGCCATCGCATTGGCGTGGGTGGCGTTCCGGAGCCACAAATCAGACTCGAGCAGGGCGATGAACTGGGCGGAGATGAAGCGCATCTTTGAGGACAGCTGCATGTTCAGCTTCCGGAGGTAGGGCAGCCCGTTTGCTGCTTCAGGGTTCAGCACCACGACGCATTCACCGAGCATCATGCCATTCTTGGTGCCACCGAAGCTGAGCACGTCGACGCCGGCGTCGCTGGTGAAGGCGCGGAGGGGAACACCAAGCGTCGCTGCGGCATTCGAGATGCGGGCGCCGTCCATGTGCAGGGTCATGCCGTGGGCGTGAGCGTGGTCTGCGATCGCCTTCACCTCATCGACGGTGTACGCGGTCCCAAGCTCTGTGGTCTGACTGATCGACACCACCAGGGGCTGCGCACGGTGCTCGTCACCCCACCCCCAGGCTTCCTGGTCGATGAGCTCGGGGGTGAGCTTGCCGTCGGGAGTGGCCACAGGGAGCAGCTTGAATCCGCCCACCCGCTCCGGGGCTCCACACTCATCGGTGTGGATGTGCGCCGTTGACGTGCAAATGACCGCGCCCCAGCGGGGCAACATGGACTGAAGTCCGATGACGTTCGCCCCAGTGCCGTTGAAAACCGGGAAGGTCTCGATCCCCTCGCCGAGGTGGCGGACGAACACCTCCTGAAGCCGCGCGGTGTAGACGTCTTCGCCATAGGCGACCTGATGCGCCCCATTCGCGCCGGCCAGGGCCTGGAGAACTTCCGGGTGGATACCCGAGTAGTTGTCCGATGCGAATCCGCGAGAGGTCAGGTCATGAAGTTGGGTCACACCTCCATCTTCCCGCACCCACGCGGTCCTCTCGCAACCCGCTTTTGCATGCCGGGTCAGCGATGCAGGGCCCCCTAGCAGGGGACTCGAGCAGCCATTGCGCAGCAATACCAGCAGGCACGCAAGAACCGTTCTCCGCCCTCGTGCAGCCGACCGGACAAGGGCGGAGGGAGGGGCCATCGGCTGTGCAGGGATTGCCCGTCCTCCCGCCTCAGCCGTTTGCGCCGGGTGGCTCCCCGCGTGCTGGCGGCGACTAGCCTGAACGGATGAGCCGCGCTTTCTGCCCCAGACTCGCGCCGCGCCGGAAGTCGCCTCGCCAGAGGCCTGACCGTGACGTGCTCGTGCTCGGAGTCATCGCGTTCTTCGTCATGGTCGGTTTCGGCGTGGTGGTCCCGGTGCTTCCCGTGTACGTGCGAACCTTCGGAGTCGGCTACGTGGAGGTCGGGGCGGTGGTGTCTGCCTTCGCGCTGATGCGTTTCGTGGCCAGCCCGTTCTGTGGCCGGCTGGTGGAGTGGGCCGGGGAACGCATCATCCTCTCCCTTGGCATCGGGATCGTCGCGGTATCCAGCGCGTTGGTGGGGCTGGCCGACAGCTACCCGGCCGTGTTGATGCTTCGGGGCGCCGGGGGAATCGGCTCGGCTATGTTCTCCGTCTCCGCCATGACACTGCTGCTGCGGTCCGCTCCTCCTCATCGCAGGGGCCGCGCGGTCGGGTTCTACCAAGGAGGATTCCTCATCGGCGGGATGGCCGGACCCGCACTCGGCGGGCTGCTGGCCGCTGTCTCACTCACCGCGCCGTTCTTCTTCTATGCCGCGACGCTCGCCGTGGCCGGACTCATCGGCATCCTGCTGCTCAGACCTGCCACCCAGCCGTCTTCGACCGGTGAAGAGGCCGCCGTTCCAGTTCCGTTCCGCACGGTGCTCCGTGATTCCCGATTCAGGGCGGCGTGCCTGACCAACTTCGCCCAAGGGTGGACCTCCATCGGGGTACGCAGCGCGCTGATCCCAGTGCTGGTCGTCGAAGTGCTGCGCGGGCCCGCGGCCTGGACCGGCATCGCCTTCGCCTTCGCTGCTGTCGCCCAGACCCTGGCCCTTGCCCCGGCCGGTCGCTTCGTCGACACCGTGGGGCGTAAGCCCGCCATCATCGGGGCCGGGGTGGTCGGTGGTGTGACCGTGTTCGCCACGGCTTTCGCGCCGAACATCGTGGTACTCACCGTGTTGCTCTGTGTGTACGCAGTGGCGGCGGCGTTCCTGGGAACCGCGCCGGCGGCTGCTGTGGGCGACGCTGCGGGTACCCGGGGTGGCCGTCCGGTCGCCGTGTTCTCGATGGCCGCCGACCTCGGGGCGATCGTCGGCCCGTTGGCGGCGGGCTGGCTTGTCGAGACGGCATCGTTTGGTGCCGCCTTCGGGCTCTCGGCGGCGTTGCTCTTGGCAGCTGCCGTGTACGCAGTGCGGATGCCCCGGGCTGAGCCTGTCGCCTGACCCCCGAGAATCCTGACCCTCGGGCCCAGGCCACCTTGCGGCGACCCGAGGGTGAGACTACCTTGGCCGCCAAACGGGGCCGGCATCTGACCAACCCGTACTCATGGGTCGGCCGCCCCAGATGCTTGCGCCTGCACACACCAACATCCACACGCGCACGCTCATCGCGCCCGCGACAGAGTAGAGGATTCGATTCATATGTTCTTTCACAAGCAGGAGTTGCAGCACAAGGCCACACCCGACGCCCCCGACGCCGTCTACGCCCGCAAGCTGCAGGAGGTGCTCGGTGGGCAGTACGGGGAGATCACGGTTGCAATGCAATACGGATTTCAGGCCTGGAACATCCACATCCCGGGCAAATATCGCGACTTGTTGTTCGGCATCGGCGCGGAGGAGTTCGGGCACGTGGAGATGCTGGCCGTGATGATCGCGCAGTTGCTGGAAAAGGCGCCGCTTGGAATCACCGGCGACGCCGTGCAAGACGATCCCACAGTGGCGGCGGTGGTGGGCGGCATGGATGTGCAGCAGGCCATCGTCGCAGGCGCGGGAGCACGCCCCGTCGACAGCAACGGGAACCCCTGGCAGGGATCGTACATCACGGCGAGCGGCAACCTGCTCGCAGACTTCACCGCCAACGCGAATGCTGAGATGCAGGGCCGCCTCCAGGTG
>JAODMM010000076.1 GCA_025465015.1 Cryobacterium sp.
ACTCGCTGTTGTGTACACCGCCCTCGGCTTCATCGGGCTGTTCCAGGGCCTCCGGGTTGGCCCTGTGCGGGCGCAGGTGAGCTCGGAGGCTTCGTCCCGGCACTGCGGTTAGGAGAACAGTGCCGAAATCCAAGCGATCTCCTCGGACGTCGGTGCCCAGGCTGTGGCAGCGCCAGCGTTCTGGCGGATCTGCTCGGCCGTGGTTGCTCCGGCGATGACGCTCGTCAGAGCCGGCTGGGCAAGCAGCCAGGCGAACGTTGCCGCCAGCATTGTCACGCCGCGTTCCTCGCAGAAGGTCCGGTATGCCTCGATGAGGTCCCAGGGGGCATCGTCGAGGAGATGCTTGCGCACCATCATGATGCGACTATCGGCCGGTCCGCCGGTTCGGGAGAACTTCCCCGTGAACAGTCCGTTGTACAGCGGGAAGAACGGTAGGAACCCCAGGCCGAACCTGTTCACGGCGGGCAATACCTCGTCTTCGGCTTCCCTCACGAGCAGACTGTACTGGTTCTGTGCGGAGATGAACCTCGGGTGCCCGCTCAGCCGGGCCGTGAATTCCGCTTCGGCGATCTGCCAGCCCGGCAGATTGGAATGGCCGATGTAGCGGATTTTCCCCTCCCGGATCAGGTCGTCCAGCGTCGCCAGCGTCTCCTCGATGGGCGTCCCAGGGTCGGGTTGGTGAAGCTGGTATAGATCAATCCAGTCCGTTCGGAGGCGGCGCAGTGACGCTTCCACGGCGAGCCGGATGTATCGCCTCGAACCGCGCGCATTCCAGTCGGGCCCGTTCAAGCCGCCCATGTCCATGCCGAACTTCGTCGCCAACACGATCTTGTCGCGCTTGCCGTCGAGAGCGTGACCCATCAGAGTCTCACTCAGACCCCGCTCCGCTCCATAAATGTCCGCGGTGTCGAAAAGCGTGACGCCGGCATCGATCGCGGCGTCGATCACGGCACTGGTCCCGGCCTGACTTTCCGACGCCGTCCCCGCGCGGCCGAAGTTGTTGCATCCCAGCCCGACCGTCGACACGACGAGTCCTGACGTGCCTAACCTTCGATACTCAATCTCCGCCATCCTCCCAGCCTAGGCTGGCCCGGCCCTGCACCGGCGAATTCCGGGGCCGGTAGGTGCGAAGTCCGGAAACCGCCAGAGAGTCCTGAACGTCGCAGGTTACAGTCGAACCATGATCAGCACCGCCCCGTACCTGATGCACGTCCCCAGCCCCATCGGGCTGCTCGAAGTCACCGCCGACGCCGAGAACATCCTGTCCCTGACAATTGCGCGTTCGGGTCAGCTGCCCTTCGGAAGCGAGCCGAACCGTCCCTCCCCGCTCCTCGACAAGGCGTCCGCCCAACTCAAGGAATACTTCGACGGCACTCGGACATCCTTCGACCTGCCTATCCGCTTCGACAGCGGGACCCTGTTCCAGAAAAGCGTGTGGACTCGGCTGGCCTCGCTCGCTTTCGGCCAATACATCTCCTACGCAGAGCTGGGAGTCGAGGTCGGCACGCCAGGTTCCGCCCGCGCGATCGGTGGCGCTGTCGGTGCAAACCCCATCCCCATCATCATCGGCTGTCACCGCGTGCTGGCCTCCAACGGGCGTCTGACGGGGTACAGCGGAGGCAACGGGATCGAGACGAAAGTCTGGCTACTGGCCCACGAGGGGATCGCTCACGTGGCGTGATCGACGCGAACCGTCAGCCGCTGCGCGTCGGCGCGACTTGATCGACGACCAGCTCAAGTTCCCCGGGCGCACTGTGCCTCAGCCGGAACCCGGCGTGCGCTGACCACTCCAGGAGATCTCCCACCGTTTCGAAGTCGTGACCGTTCTCGATGATCGCCCGCACGAGTTGTCCCTTGGCCTTCTTGTTGAAGTGGTTGAGGGCACGCTTCCGGCCACTGTCCGCCTCGGACACCACTCGCAGGTACACGCAGTCCCCTCGCGCAGGGGCCGGACCAAGGGCGACATACGCCTCAGAGCGCAGGTCGAGCAGCAGGCCTGGTGTGGTGGCCAACGCGGACCCGATCTCCGACGCCCATTCGCGCTTCAACGACAGGTCGGGTAGCCGCGAATCGTGAGACAGCCGGTAAGCAGGCACAGGATCACTAGCCGCTACCAGGCCGAACAGCGCCGAATGGACTGCAACGTGCGAGGCAGCGAACTCCCGTTGCCGGGCAGTCAGCGATTTAGCGTCCAGGGCGTCGTAGAGTACCCCGGTGAACCGGTCCATCACCGGCATAGTCGCGGAGGTGGCGACATTGCGATTGCGGTCGATCTCGGCCAACTGACGCGGTCCGAGCCCCAAGGCAGAGACCGTCGCCTCAGGGTCGCGGGCCAGCGCGCGCACCGCTCTCACCAGTCGGCGACGAGTGGCGTTGAGACGGGGAAAGGCGAGAGCGCTCAAATCGAGCGCCTCGCCAGTCCCTCCGTCACGTTTGGTTTCCGACGGCGGCAGAACAACAAGCACGGCCGGCTAGACCAACTCCGCCTCACGAGCCACGATAGTGACCGTGTCGTTCTCGACGGAGAGGAAGCCGTCTGCGGCCTGAGCCGTTACCTTCTCACCGCCGGCACTGGTAACGCGAACCTCACCGCTGGACAGGATCGCCAACATGGGCTCGTGACCGGACAGGATACCGATCTCGCCCTCCGTGGTGCGAGCGACGACCATGGTGGCCTCGCCGGACCACACTTCGCGGTCCGCCGAGACGACGCTGACCTTGAGGGGTGCAGCCATGCTCAGCCGTTCTCTTTCTGGATTTTCGCCCACTTCTCTTCGACATCGCCGATACCACCGACGTTGAAGAAAGCCTGCTCGGCCACGTGGTCGAAATCACCGTTCGCGATCGCGGTGAACGACTCGATGGTGTCCTTCAGCGGAACGGTCGAGCCTTCGACGCCCGTGAACTTCTTCGCCATGTACGTGTTCTGCGACAGGAACTGCTCGATACGACGGGCGCGGGAGACGGTGACCTTGTCTTCCTCGGAGAGCTCGTCGACACCGAGGATCGCGATGATCTCCTGGAGCTCCTTGTTCTTCTGCAGGATCGCCTTCACGCGGATAGCTGTGTTGTAGTGATCCGCGCCCAAGTAGCGGGGGTCGAGGATGCGGCTGGTCGAAGTCAGCGGGTCGACGGCCGGGTAGAGGCCCTTCGAGGCGATCTCACGCGACAGCGCCGTGGTGGCGTCGAGGTGCGCGAACGTCGTCGCCGGAGCCGGGTCGGTGTAGTCGTCAGCAGGTACGTAAATCGCCTGCAGCGAGGTGATCGAGTGCCCACGGGTCGAGGTGATGCGCTCCTGCAGCACGCCCATCTCATCGGCGAGGTTCGGCTGGTAACCCACGGCAGACGGCATACGGCCGAGCAGAGTGGACACCTCGGATCCGGCCTGTGTGAAGCGGAAGATGTTGTCGATGAACAACAGCACGTCCTGCTTCTGCACATCACGGAAGTACTCCGCCATGGTCAGAGCCGAGAGGGCAACGCGCAGACGCGTTCCCGGCGGCTCGTCCATCTGACCGAACACGAGGGCGGTCTTGTCGAAGACGCCCGCTTCTTCCATCTCGTGAATGAGGTCGTTGCCCTCACGGGTGCGCTCACCGACGCCGGCGAATACCGACACGCCGCCGTGGTCCTGCGCCACCCGCTGGATCATTTCCTGGATCAGGACCGTCTTGCCGACACCTGCACCACCGAAGAGACCGATCTTGCCACCCTGCACGTACGGGGTGAGGAGGTCGATGACCTTGATTCCGGTTTCAAAAAGCTGTGTCTTCGACTCCAGCTGGTCGAATGCCGGGGGCTTGCGGTGGATCGGCCAGCGCTCGGTGATCTCAATAACCTCGCCGGGCTCAGCGTTGAGCACCTCACCGATGACGTTGAAGACTCGGCCCTTTGTGACATCGCCCACGGGAACCGAGATCGGCAGGCCAGTGTCAGTGACATCCTGACCGCGGACGAGTCCATCGGTCGGCTTCAGGGCGATCGCACGAACGAGGTCATCACCGAGGTGCTGGGCGACCTCAAGGGTGATCTCGTTCGACTCGTCACCGATCACGATGGTTGTCTTCAGCGCGCTGTAGATGTCCGGGATCGCATCGTGCGGGAATTCGATGTCGACGACGGGGCCGGTGACTCGGGCGATGCGTCCGACGGCTCCGGCTGCGCCCTCCGGGCGGACTGGCGCGGTTGCGGTGTCAGTCATTGCTCTCTCTTCTCTGGTGTCAGTTCTTGGCGGATGCGAGCGCGTCGGCTCCACCCACGATCTCGGAAATCTGCTGCGTGATCTCGGTCTGGCGGGCGTTGTTCGCCAACCGGGTGTAGTCCGTGATCAGCTTGTCGGCGTTGTCACTGGCCGACTTCATCGCCTTCTGGCGGGCTGCGTGCTCGGATGCCGCGGACTGGAGCATGGCGTTGAAGATGCGGCTTTCGATGTACACCGGCAGGAGGGCATCCAACACCGTGTCCACGTCGGGCTCGAACTCGTAGAGCGGCAGGATGACATTCTCACCCGGCTCTTCGACACCTTCCACGACCTCGAGGGGCAGCAGGCGCACAACCTGCGGCGTCTGAGAGACCATGCTGTTGAAGCGGTTGTACACGATGTGGATCTCATC
>JAODMM010000079.1 GCA_025465015.1 Cryobacterium sp.
TATGAGAGTGCGCGGGGTGAAGTCCTGGTGGCACGCCATTTCGGTGCCCTGATCCCAGGTGAGGGACCGGCGCAGATGGGCAGGGAGGATGCTCATCGTGGCTTCCAGTCGGTCGCGCAGGTTCTCCGCTCCGCGGTTGCCCGCCAGGTGCACGAGGAGGACGAACTGCGTGGTCCGTTCAACCAACGTGCCAATGGCCGAGCGGCTGCCCTTTCCAATGATTAAATCGCCCTCCCAATGCCCTGGTACTAATCTGCTGGTCACTTCCACGGGCCGATCGCGGATCATGACCATGTCGGGGAAGCGCTTTGACCGGTGTTCCTTCCGGCGGCGTGGCCGGCGACCGGTCCGTCCGCTCCGCAGCGTGACGGCAGGATCCACGGCGAGATCCAGGCTTCCACGCCCGTACAGGGCTTGATAAATGGTCTCAGGCACAACGTGCATTTCCGGTTGTCCAGGAAAATCAGAGCGCAGACGCTTGCTGATCTGGCGGGGGCTCCAGCGCTGTTCCAGGCGTTCGCTCACGACGTCCCGCAGCTCCGGATTGCCGGCGATCTTCCCTGTGCGCTGACGGCTCCTTCTGCCCTCGGCGCTGCGCTGCGCAGTCCGGGGACGGTAGTTGCCCGATGGTTCATGACTGTTGCGGCGGATCTCCCTGCTCACGGTCGACGGGCTCCGCCCGAGCTCCAGGGCAATGGCACGGATGCTGTGACCGGCGTGCAACAGGTCCGCGATGGTTATCCGGTCTGGCTCGGATAGAAACCGGGCTGAGATTACCGCCGGCCGCTGGTGGGAAATCGGAGGGTACTTCTTGATGTCTCCGGACTTTAAGACGACCTCGTGGCCGTGCCGCCACCGAGTGCCCGAGCTACGGCTGATCCCCACGATCCGACAGGCTTGTGAATTGCCCATTCCCTGTTTCATCAGCTGATCATAGTGAGCCCGGGCAGCGTTCTTTGGAGGGGCGCCCCGGGACTTCCTTGGTCTTTTCATCTCTCCCAGTTGCAACTCCTAAAAGCTCAGGTGTTGCAACCACCACTGGACGCCAAGCCCACGAAATGGATCACTTTTCGACCAGCGCTGACACACGCTTAGCCGATGCCTAACCACGGTGCCCCAACCACCGGACGAAACGTTCGTTATCGGTGAATCGGGAATGGGCCGGGGGAGGACCTAGAAAGCAAAGACGGCACCATTCTGAAGAGAACGATGCCGTCCTCTATGCGTCGGTACTAGAAGTTGGCTCCTGAGAGGCGAAGAGCCTATTCGATGCGATCTGTGCGCCCCGCCCCCGGGACTCCAGCTTGGCGTCAGCGATCTGCGAGGTCGAGATTCCACGAGGTCTCCCTCGCGGGCACTTAAACTAGGTTCCAGGCGCCCGTTGCCAACTGCCACGACGCCGCAGTCAGGGCAACCCGGGAGGTCATCACCGGATTCAATGCGCAGAAGCAGGCCCGTCCCGGTTGCCGTGACGGAGCTGACGTGGATGCCCTCGACACCGAGCAGCGCATCTGCGCGGGTGCACCAGCGCCCACCGGAACAAGACATAGAGTTATTCATGTCAGGGTCTCTTTTTGGGTTTGGTTGCTTGGTCGCTACCAATTCAAAGAGGCCCTGACCTCTTTCCCGCCGCACCACGCCGCAACGAAAGGCCCCAGCCCGGCGGCGGCATTCTCAGACCGACCTAACCACGCTCATCTGCGAAGGGCCAGTAAAGGCAGCCGGCGCAGTTATGGTGGCTAGCTCTCCCAGACACGCGGCGCGGGTTGACATTCCCGTGTCGCACGACCGTACCGGCCCTCCGCCTGCCGGGGTGGCTCTACCGGACCGATGACAGAAGTTGAGTTCCTTTATTCCTTGCCTCCGACTGTGCTGCGGCCCTGGCACTTTCTATAATTTTTAGGACGGCTACGGCGTCTTGCGGGTCGACCGGGGCGGGACTGCCCAACTGCAGTGCCTGCGCCAACTGCTTGTAGAACTGCGGATAAGCGCCAGCTTTGGTGGGTTCGGATGTGAGGGACCCCGCGACGCCAATTTTCCCCCAAGTCTCCGGTGGTTCCACTCCGTAGTGGGGGCTTGTGGGCAGCATGCCGTGTGCCAAGGCTTCTTCTTGTCCGTCAAGTCCCCATTTTGTGTAGGCTGCGCGGGACCCGATGATGTGAAATCGAGGACCAGGTTGCGGCGCCTGGCCGTTCATCCACAGGCGTGATCGCGTGCCGGACTGATGCAGAAGGGATAGGAAAGCTTCCTCATCCGCGTCTGACTGGCCGGGGTCACCATGCCGGGAAGTCTCCCCATAGACTTCTGCCACCGGCCCAAACAGTTGGATTGCTTGGTCGATGAGGTGAGCGCCTAGGTCATGGAGTATCCCTCCGCCTTCGGCCAGGGGCGCCTCATCCCTCCAATTGCCGAATCCCTCCGGCATCCACCACTCGAACCGGGATTCAAAGCTCCGTATGTCACCGAGCTTTCCCTCGCGGACAAGCTGCTCAACGGTTAGGAAGTCACCGTCCCAGCGGCGATTTTGGAAGACCGTCAGGCATCGTCCGGCTGCAGCTGCAGCTGCTATCAGTTCCTGACCGTACGCGGAGGTAGGGACAAAGGGTTTGTCCACTACAACATGCAAGCCCCTTTCAAGGGCTGCCTTGGCCAACTTCTTGTGGTTGACCGGTGGCGTTCCTATCACAATCACATCCAGCCCCAGATTGCCGGCGTCGATACGGGAAAAGAGGTCTTCTGGTGTTGCGATGATTTGGGCGTGCGGATAGGTTGTCCGCGCTGCCTCCGCCCTTCCTGGCTGTGATGTCACGATCGCTTCCAAAAGGTACGAATCGTCGGATTGGATGAGGGGGGCATGGAAGACCCGACCGGATATGCCAAAGCCGATAATTGCGGTTCGGAGCAATGATCTGCTGCCCCCGCTTTGCACTTCCTGTGGTCTCGTGCTTTTGCGCGCGTTGGGCAGGTCTTGTTGTGGGATCACTCGGAGGTCCTCTTCAGTCGGTTTGGAATGGCCGGAGCGGGCGCGACAGCGCCTCTCCTGTGGGCAGTTAGCTACGGCTGAAGCGTTCGGGCCGGAATGGTTCCAGCATGGGGTGCTTCTGCCCACTGAGAATTTCGAAGGAGAGGAATTCTCCGGCGATCAGCCCAACGGTTGCACCAGAGTGTGAGAAAGCGACGAAGCAGCCTGGCAACTTTTCGAGCTCTCCGAACACAGGTTCGCCGTCTCCTGGGATCGGTTTCCGGCCCACCTTCCAGCTAGCTGCGGTCAGCTGCGGATTGCCCTCGAGAAGCCGGGAGGCTTCCTCTGCCAATTCCTGAACAACATCTTCCGGGATTGAGAATGAGCCATCCGCTTCTTCGACGATCTGCTCTTCGTACCAGCCATGGTCCAGGGCGAGGGTGCCCCCGGGGTTCGGCCGCGCGGCCGCGCGGGGGGTGTTGAGGACAGCTTTTAGCTTGTTGTTCGCCGGCTCGGTGATGATGAGCGCAGAGACTGGCGATCCATTTGCGATGTAGACACCGTGCTCTTCAACGACTGCAGGTGTGGCTGCACCGCAGGCGACCACCACGTTATTGGCGGTATAAACGCTCCCGTCCTGGATGCCAACGCCCCACGCTTTTCCATCTCTTGCCAGTACCCGCGACTTACCGGCATCGGTAATCAACGTTCCGCCGAGGGCATGGAATTCCTCCATGAGGTACTCGACCAGATGAGGCAGGCTGACCCAGCCCTCCCCAGGGTTGAAAACGGCAACGTCAGCAACTGCGGTCTCGTCAATTCCCGGAGTGAGAGGGGAAATCTGTTCTGGCTTTACCAGCATCGAAGCATAGCCGTGAGACCGTTCGTACTGATGCCGCGCTTCTGCCTTACTCGCTTCTCCGGCTGGCGCCCAATACAGGCCGCCATCGAATTGAAGCCATTCCCTCGAGGGGTCCGCAGCATATAGCGTCCGGTACCGGTCAATGCCGGCCGTCCGGAGGAGGTGGTAGGCGTCGGAGCGTTTACCAGCGGAATTCAACCAGGACAGTGACCGTCCCGTAGCGCCGCTCGCGAGTGTGCTTTCGGTGATGAGGACAACGGAGGCACCCTCCCGCAGGAGATGCACGGCGGTGGATACACCCAGAATGCCGCCGCCCAGGACCGCAACATCAGTGTCAATATTCGGGGAGGTCATTTTCAATAGTTCTCTTTCTGTGTGCTTGCACTTTCGACCGGCAGGAGGCCGACCTCGTTGTAGCCAGGGATCTTGACGTCGGCTTGGTAGAACCATCTCGCTGGCGTCCCCGTCGCAGGAGGCATCAGCTGGCCTTCCGGAACCCAGACAACGACACTCTCCTCCCCCAGGTAGGCGGCCCAAGTTCCGGAGAGGGGGCAGTGAGTTCCAGTCGCGGCTTCGAGCCGGCTGCCTGCACTGCACCCGGGTGAAAAGAGGGGCAGTTCCATCGCGGTCAGTCAGTTTCCGGCCGCGCGCATGCAGGGCAGGAAGCGCTGGGATCAGGGTCGTCGGAACAGTCATGCGGCCGTGCAGCCAGTGCTGTTTGTACCGATGACGGTGCCGTAGGGCTGGCGGACCGCGTCATTCGCCTCTTCATTGATCTGGTCTTTCTGTCGGGACCAAAACCGGGAACGTTCCCAATTATTATATTTGCGACGTTACAGACCGTAGGCGGGATACGTCAAGACCTTCCCTCGCCCGGAAATCCAAGGATTAGCTGGGCTCCACGAATGACGGGCCGTAAAAATGAGAACGCTCCCAAAAAAGTGTTGACGTGTGATCCGGGTCATGCCAGACTCGAAAACCTGATCAAACTGGGAACCTTCCCATCCGGTGCACCCTTGATCCCAGACTTTCAATCTCAGCAGCAAGCACAGTCAGGAAAAAAATGAGTTTACGAATCGGTGTCGAGACCGGAGGAACGTTTACTGATCTCTGCGCATTCGACGAATCCACGGGTCAGGTCCATGTCCGAAAGGTGTCTTCAACCCCGGACGACCCGGGCCGCGCGATCATCCAGGGCGTCCATGAGCTGCTGGAGCAAATTGGTGGGCGCACGATTGAAGAGATTTCCTACTTTGCCCACGGAACGACCGTGGGTACCAACGCCCTCCTGACTGGACGGGGGGTTCGTACCGGCCTTATCACTACCAAGGGCTTCAGGGACTTGCTGGAACTGGGACGTGGACGCCGCCCACACATGTATGACCTTCAGGCGGATAAGTCGGAGCCGTTCATTCCCCGCGATTTGAGGCTTGAGGTCACGGAACGTGTGCGGCACGACGGCCGTGTGGAGAACCCCTTGGATCTGGATGAGGTGCGATCTGCAGTTCAGGAGCTGAAGCTCCAGGGGGTTGAGTCGATTGCCGTCTGCCTGCTGTACAGCTACGTGCGCCCTGAGCACGAGCAGGAGATCGGCCGGATCATCTCGGAGGAATTCCCGGAAGCTTACGTCTCGCTTTCCAGCGAGGTCCTGCCGGAGTTCCGCGAGTTCGAACGCCTGTCGACCGTTGTCACGAACGCGTATGTCGGACCCGTCGTCGCGAAGTACCTTGCCCGGCTCCGCCGGAACCTCGCCGACGCAGGGTTGAAATGCCTGCCGCATGTCACCCAGTCCAACGGCGGCATCATCCCCTTCCCCACCGCAGAGGAACTGCCTGTCCGCCTAGTGCTCTCCGGCCCCAGCACTGGAGTCGTGGGCGCGGCCGCAATCACGTCGGCCGCAGGCAGCCCGGATATCATCACCTTCGATATGGGCGGGACGTCTTCGGACGTCTCCCTCGTGCAGAACGGCACTCCAAAAGTT
>JAODMM010000160.1 GCA_025465015.1 Cryobacterium sp.
CGAGCTCAGCTTCGATCAGGTCACCAAGCTTTAGCACCCTCCCAAACCACCGCCCCCCGGAAATGCCGGGGACGCGGGAGAACACGGATCTCGACACGCTCGATCAGCGAACTGGCTGGACGAGCGAGATCTCAGTTCGATCATTGAAAAGGAATAGAACATGGCACCGAAGAAGAAGGTTACTGGTCTGATCAAGCTTCAGATCAAGGCCGGCGCCGCCAACCCCGCACCGCCCATCGGGCCGGCGCTCGGTCAGCACGGCGTCAACATCATGGAGTTCTGCAAGGCGTACAACGCTCAGACGGAAGCCCAGCGCGGAAACGTCATCCCCGTCGAGATCACCGTGTACGAGGACCGCTCGTTCACGTTCATCTTGAAGACCCCGCCCGCTGCCGAGCTCATCAAGAAGGCAGCCGGTGTCGCCAAGGGTTCCGGAACCCCGCACACCGTCAAGGTCGCCAAGCTCAGCCAGGCACAGGTCCGCGAGATCGCGGAGACCAAGATGGTCGACTTGAACGCCAACGACATCGACGCCGCGTCGAAGATCATCGCAGGAACAGCCCGCTCCATGGGCATCACGGTCGAGGCGTAACCCTCCGCCTCCAGGCAACACGTGGAAGAGCCAGCCAGGCTCACGAAAACCACACTCTCAGTACAGGAGAAACAAATGGCACAGAAGTCAAAGGCCTACCGGGCCGCGGCCGAGAAGATCGAAGCCGACAAGCTCTACACCCCTACCGAAGCCGTCACCCTCGCCCGGGAGACGGGCTCGGCCAAGTTCAACTCCACCGTTGAGGTCGCCCTCAAGCTCGGTGTCGACCCCCGCAAGGCAGACCAGATGGTCCGCGGTACCGTCATCCTTCCTCACGGCACCGGTAAGACCGCCCGCGTCATCGTCTTCGCAACGGGCCCCGCGGCCGACGCAGCAATCGCTGCAGGCGCCGACGAGGTCGGTGGCGACGAGCTGATCGAAAAGGTCGCGGGGGGCTACACCTCGTTCGACTCTGCAGTTTCCACTCCGGAACTCATGGGCAAAGTCGGTCGTCTCGGTAAGGTGCTCGGCCCGCGCGGACTCATGCCGAACCCCAAGACGGGCACCGTCACGCCGGATGTCGCAAAGGCAGTTTCCGACATCAAGGGCGGAAAGATCGAATTCCGTGTCGACAAGCACTCCAACGTGCACTTCGTCGTCGGCAAGGCGTCGTTCTCTGCTGAGCAGCTGAACGAGAACATCTCCACCGCCCTTGAAGAGGTCGTGCGGTTGAAGCCGAGCTCGTCGAAGGGACGCTACATCCAGAAGGGCGCCGTGTCGACCACGTTCGGCCCCGGCATCCCCCTCGATGTGAACAGCATCTAAGTTCCCGCTCGGAGCTGAAACAGAAGGGCCCGTCTTCGGACGGGCCCTTCTCGCTGTGCGCAGAGCGACCTCGGCCATACCCCCGCCTCGAAGCGGTGGGAGGATGGTCCAATGAGAATTGCTGTCACCGGTGGCTCGGGCAAACTGGGTCGTGCCGTCGTCGCCCACCTCGCCGCGTCCGGGAACACCGTCGTCAACCTGGACGCCGTGGGCGAACGTGCCTACGGCATCGTCCGGGTCGACCTGACTGACTACGGCCAGACCGTCGACGCACTCGCCGGTGTGGACGGCCAGCACGGCGGAATCGATGCCCTGGTGCACCTGGCCGCCATTCCGGCCCCCGGCATCCTCAGCGACGTGGCCACCTTCCACAACAACATGTCTGTCACGTTCAACGTGCTCCACGCCGCCCGTCGTCTCGGCATCAGAAACATCGTCGCAGCCTCGAGTGAGACAGTGCTCGGATTGCCGTTTGACACACCACCGCCGTATCTCCCGGTTGACGAGGAATACGCGGCCAGACCAGAGAGCGTCTACTCCCTGGTCAAACATCTTGAGGAGCAACTCGCCGTCGAGCTGACCCGGTGGGACCCGGGCCTGAAAATCATCTCCCTGCGCTTCTCCAACGTCATGAACCCGGAGGACTATGAAGCTTTCCCCGGCTATAACTCCGACCCCGCGAGCCGTAAGTGGAACCTCTGGGGATATATCGATGCCCGCGATGGAGCTCAGGCAGTGGAGAAGGCCCTTGCGCTTGATAAATCAGGTCACGATACCTTCATCATCGCCGCTGCCGACACGGTCATGACGATCCCGAACGACCAACTCGTTCAGGCTGCCTTTCCCGACGTGCCGGTCCACGGCGACCTCGGGGTCCACGAGTCACTGCTGTCGATCGCCAAAGCCAGGCGAGTCCTCGACTTCGAGCCTCGGTACTCCTGGCGGGATGCCGGGAACATCCCAGCATGACGGTGGAGGTGCGAGCCGGGCAGGCGGAGGACGCGGAGGCGCTTGCTGCTCTCGCCGCCGTGACATTCGCCCTCGCCTGCCCGCCCGGCACCTCTCCGGAGGCAATCCAGGAATTCATCCGCACCACCCTCAGCGAGGAACGGTTCAGCGGCTACCTTGCTGACCCCGCGCGCGACATCCGCCTCGCGCTGGATGGACGTGTGCCTGCCGGGTACACGATGCTCGTCTTCGGCGAACCGGCCGACGCGGATGTCTCGGCCGCGGTGACCTTCCGCCCGACGGTCGAGCTCAGCAAGGTCTACGTGCACGTGGACCACCACGGCGCAGGGATCGCCGCCCTGCTGATGGCGGCGACAGTGGACGCGGCGCGGGCGCGGGCGGCAGCCGGAGTCTGGCTCGGCGTCAACAAGCGCAACGGCCGGGCGATTCGCTTCTATGAGAAGAGCGGCTTCTCCATCGTCGGGGCGAAGACGTTCATGGTGGGCTCCGAACTCCACCACGACCACGTCATGGCACGGGCGCTCTGACACGTTGTTCGTCGCCGGGCCTGCGGAGGGGCCGGTGCGCGTCCGGTCTGGTAACAGGCGCTCGCGAACACCGCCGAGGGTCCCGAGAAGTGGACCACGGGATGCTCCGGGTCGGCATCCGACCCGCCCCACCGACGAACGTCGAACTGTCCGGTCAGCTTGACGGGTCGGGCGCGACTCGAAGCACTATCTTTCCCCGAGTGTGACCTTCCTCGAGTCGTCGGTGGGCGTCCTGACCGTCGGCGAGACCCAGCTCTCGGTCGACGTGCACTCGGACAGTGCCGACGTCGAGGAGAGCACCGATGCCTTCGAGGATCCGTGCGTCGGGGGATACCTGAAAACCCGTGGCTCGGATGCCTGCAGCTTTGGCCTCATCGTGCATGCTGGGCCAGCTCCCGGTGGGCGCGTTGATGAGGAGGCCCCCGGGCTTGAGTACCCGCAGTGACCGGCTGCCGGTGTTCTCGTGTACATTCCCGATCAGGTCGATGACCGTGTCGATGCCCGAGAGATCGTCGTCGAAGCGCCGATTCGTGTAGTCCACCACCTCATCCGCCCCGATTTCACGGAGGAAGTCGAGATTGCGCGGCGAGCCGGTGGCGATGACGTGAGCTCCAGCGTGACAGGCAAATTGCACGGCGAAGTGCCCGACTCCTCCGCTGCCTGCGTGGATCAGCACCCGTTGACCGCGTGTGACCTGACCGACGGTGACGACCATGCCCCACGCGGTGAGGGCCGCGACGGGAACCGCAGCGGCCTCGATGAAGGAGAGGCCGGCAGGCTTGCGGGTCACGCTCATGGTGCTCACCGGCACGTAGTCGGCGTAAGTTCCCGACGTGCGCGGCACTCGCGCCATGCCGAAGACCGCATCGCCGGGCTGAAGGGGGAAGGCTGGGTACGGGGAACGGACGACGATCCCGCTGAAATCGGCTCCGAGCACTGCGGGGTAGCCTGTGATGGCTGCGGATGCCCCTCGGCCGGCTCTCGTCTTGGCGTCGATCGGGTTCACCCCGGCGGCGATCACCCGCACCAGGAGCTCGTCAGACACCGTGGCTGGCGTCGGCAGTTGGGCAAGGTGCAGTTCACCCGCGTCCCCGGTACGGTCGATGACGAGCGCTCGCATGCTATCGGGGATCGCGGTTCCTGTTGCCATGGCCCCATTCTCCTCCGTGAGCCGCCCCGCCGCGAGATCCGTCGGGAGAGGGAGGGGCTAGAGGTAGGGGTCGGGCGGAGGGTAACGTGCTTCCCGCGCGGCCTGTCGGCTGAGGATGCCCAGCAGTTGGTCGGCGAATCCGACCAGGATCGCGATCTGATCGTCGTCCCTGTCCACCCACCGGCATTCGGGTTGGGCGTGCACCGGCACGAATTCTCGGTGCTCTTCCCACACCACGAGAGTGCGCTCGGCGCCGAGCACGTATTGCTGCCACCAGACCTGCCGGAGGTACGCCCGCGGGATGCTCCGCCACGGCTTGCTGGTCGTCTTAATCTCCGCCAGTTGTAGCTCGCCGTTCGAGGCGACGGCCAAGCCGTCGGGAGTGGCGAGATGCCGCGGTTCGCCATGGGCGTGGAACAGATTCGTGCTCGGAAGGATGCCGTAATTCGCGCGTACCCAGTCCGCGATCTGCGGCTCCCGAGCGCGTCCGTGGTCAGTGAAAGGGTTACCGCCGAAGCCGGTTCCGTGCAGCTTGTCGTAGGCCGCGTTCTGCACCGACTTCGCCGTGGCGAGCTTGGCAACATCTGTCGCGGTGATACCTCGGCTTCGTGCCCGTAACCAGGCGACCCGGTCGGTGGAGTCGGCGACTATGCGGGTGAGATGCGGGTGCACAGCGGCGGCCGGGGGCACTGCCTCCAGCGCTCCCTGCGCCCGATGCTCGGTCTCCTCGAAGAGGGCGAGCATCATGTCTGTCACCTGTCTATTCTGCCTGCTCCTTCACGGGTTGCCCGACGGATGCGGGGCGCGGCCGGGATCGGTAGGGAAAGTCCTCACTCCAATACGAACGTCACCTCAAGAACGACCTGCCATGACGTGATGACACCGTCGGAGATGGTGACCTCCTGCTCCTTCACCCAGGCCCCCTGGATGTTTCGAAGGGTCTGAGCGGCTCGCTCGATGCCCTGCTTGATGGCATCCTCGAAGTTCGTCTCCGAGCGGCTGGTGATCGTTGTGACGCGGGCTACAGATGACATGGTTCCTCCTGATGAGAAATGCAGGTTGAGGAAGTGCGTAACGAAACGAGGCCAGTCAACGCCCACCGCGGGCCCTTGTCCAGCCCCCAGATCCACCCGGACGGGCGCGATCAGGACCCGCTGCTCTCACGGAATGGGACGACTTGATCGAATGCTCCGCAGGGAGGCCTCGCGGCTGCGGGCACTGCTCGAGGGAGGTGTCCGTGACTGGCCAGACCGCTCCTCGGTCGGTGCTCGGGACGATGAGCGACGACGCTTAGTCGGCGGTCGCTTTGCGCTCGGGTGGCTCAGAGGACTTGGGTGGCTCAGGGGAAACTCATAGGTAACGGGAGATACTGGTGAACCATGAGCAGATCTGCCACCGACCGTTCCAGCCCCGCACCACGGCTGCGCAAGGCGGACTGGAGTCAGATCAAGGTCCTTGTCGTCGACGATGAGCCGGGTCTCACCGATCTGTTGTCGATGGCGTTTCGCTATGAGGGTTGGGACGTGCGCACCGCCGCCGACGGGCAGCAAGCGCTCCGAACAGCACGCGACTTCCGGCCGGATGCAGTGGTTCTCGACATCATGCTGCCCGACATCGACGGGCTGGCCGTGTTGCACCGGCTGCGTGCCAATGGTCAGGAGACACCCGTGCTTTTCCTCACTGCCAAAGACTCATTGGATGACCGGATCACCGGGCTGACGGCCGGCGGCGACGACTATGTCACCAAGCCGTTCAGCCTGGAAGAAGTTGTTGCCCGGCTGCGAGGGTTGATCCGCCGTTCCACCCTCGCGGTGTCGGATTCGAGCGACCCGGTGATCACGATCGGCGACCTGACTCTCGACGAAGACAGCTATGAGGTGTCCCGTGGTGGCGTTCCCATCGACCTGACGGCCACAGAGTTCGAGCTGCTGCGCTTTCTCATGCGGAATCCGCGGCGGGTGCTGAGCAAAGCGCAGATACTCGACCGGGTCTGGAGTTACGACTTCGGCGGCAGATCATCGGTGGTCGAAATCTACATCTCCTATCTGCGTAAGAAGATAGACGCCGGTCGCGCTCCGATGATCCATACCGTGCGCGGAGCGGGATACATGCTGAAGACTGCAGTATGACCGAACCGCGAGGATCGAAGGTTCCGTCCGGGTCGGCGGCTGTGCGTGCAGCGGAGACCGCTCCGGAGCCGACGGAGCTCGAACCTGACGCCGCCTTTGATCAGGGGACCACTGCTGAATCGAGGACCAGCCCGGAACCGGGAACAGATGACGTACCCGCGGCGCCGCGCACCAAATCATCTCTCCGAAGACGCGCGCCCTGGACTTTGCGCCGTCGGCTGGTTCTCGTCGTCGTCGGGCTCCTTGCCCTGGTCCGCGTTGTCATCGGCCTCGTCAGCGTGGC